>LFTQ01000077.1 GCA_001513545.1 Clostridia bacterium DTU068
AGCAAGGAGGGGCAGTTTTGCGGAGTTTTATTTTTTTCCGGGTGTTGAGGATAAAAAAACAAGTGATCTATTCATTGATCATTGTCCTGTTGCTGGGCTGTGCCCTTTATCCCTTTTATGTATCCTACCGGGAACGAAAATACATAGATGTGATTTCCTGGTCTGTTGCTAGCAAGGTGGTTGTGATTGATCCAGGTCATGGGGGTATTGATCCCGGCTGTGTAGGCAGCAGCGGGGTTCAGGAAAAGGATATCAATTTGGCTATCGCAAAGCGCTTATCCGCTCTTTTAAAACAGGCCGGTGCTGTTGTGTTTTTGACAAGGGAGGGGGATTATGACCTGGGGGAAGAGGGGAAAGCTCCCAAAGGTTTGCGTCACAAAGATGATTTGATGGCCCGGGTGGAGTTGGCGGAAAAATATCAGGCAGATCTTTATATCAGTATTCATGTGAACAGCATCCCCCTTACTGAATGCTGGGGAGCCCAGGTCTTTTACCATCCCAGCTCCAAGGAGAGCAAACGCCTGGCTGGTTTGATTCAAAAGGAATTGATCGATAATATCGGGGAAAGCTACAGGTGGATTAAGCCTGAAGATTTCTTTGTTTTAAGAAGCCATAAGTACACAGCTGTCATAGTGGAGGCAGGCTTTCTCTCTAACAAGCGGGAAGAGACACTGCTCCGGGACTCCAACTATCAGAACAAACTGGCCTGGTGCATATATGCTGGGATAGTCCGCTTTTTTGCTGGTGACCCGCTTCCCAAAGAGCCGGTTTATGTAGATTAGTGGCTCCATATTAATTAGTATCCCTTAAGGGTGACATAGCAGGGATTTTTTCCATGTCTGCTGAAATATAACATTAGGCTGATGACTGCTGGATATTTCCAGTAAGATGTCTTGCCAAGCCGGATATCGAGATCAAAAATACCGGAACAAAAAGGTGGTGTTTTACATGCTGGTATGTGGTGGTGTGTCTCCCCACCCTGCTATTATTATTCCCGAGATCGGCAGGGACGAGCTGGTAGAAGTAAAAAAGACAGTGACTGCGACGAAGCAATGGGCATCTTATATAGCGCACATGGATCCTGAGGTGCTGTTTTTTATCAGCCCTCACGGTGTTTTTGCACACAGCCAGATGGCCTACCTGGAGGATGAGGATTTAACAGGGGACTTTGCTGCTTTCGGTGCCCCTGACATCTCTTTTAATTTAAAGAATGATTTAAATCTGGCTCATCTGGTAGCTGCAGAAGCCAATAAGTTGGGTATAGATACTGTAGGTGCCAGTCTTGAATACTGGTATGCCTATCGTCCCGGTAGTTTGGATCATGGTATTACTGTGCCTCTTTATTATTTGCAAAAGGCCGGAGTTGACGCGGAGTTGGTGGCCTTCGGTATCAGTCTCCACCCATTAGATCAGCTTTATCGATTTGGACAAGCCCTGGGAAAATTACTGGATCAGTATCCTAAGCGTGTCTGCCTCATAGCGAGCGGTGATCTCTCTCATCGTTTACATCCGGGTGCACCTGCAGGTTACAGCCCTCGTGGGAAGGAGTTTGACCAGAATATCCAGGAGTCTTTGGAGAAGCTTGATGCAGATCTGTTGCTGCAGCTTCCGGAAGATCTGATTGAGGATGCTGGGGAATGCGGTCTGCGTCCTATTGTTATGCTGTTGGGAGCTGTCAGTGATTTTGCAGCTGAGTCATATATTTACTCTTATGAAGGGCCCTTTGGTGTTGGCTACCTGGTGGCTGGCATCAGTATAGGTGAGAGGAAAGGGGAAAAGGAGGGGGAATCCCAGGAAGAGCCCATACAGGTGCAGTTGGCCAAAGAGAGCCTGAAGTATTATTTAACTACTGGGAAAATAATGCCTGTTCCGAGCCCTGTTCCTGAAGGTTTGGAAAAGAGGGCAGGGGTTTTTGTTTCTTTAAAGAAAAGAGGGGAACTGCGTGGGTGTATCGGTACAGTTGAGCCCTACCGCGAAAATGTGGCAGCAGAGATCATCCATAATGCAGTGGCTGCCGGGGTTGATGACCCCCGCTTCTGGCCGGTGGAATTGGATGAGCTGCCTGAGATCGATTTTTCTGTTGATGTGCTGACCGAGCCGGAAGCTGTGGAATCAAAAGATGAGCTGGATCCCAAGCGCTATGGGGTTATTGTTAAAAGCCACGGGCGTACAGGTCTTCTGCTGCCGGATCTGGAAGGTGTGAACAGTGTTGGTGAACAGATCGCCATTGCCTGTCAGAAGGCAGGGATATCGCCTGGGGAGCCGGTTAAGCTCTATCGTTTTGAAGTGATCCGATACAGTTAGGGCAGAACAGAGCGGCCCGGTGACTGATACTGGACACATTGAGGAGTGGTTTGATGCAGGAAGCTAAGTATTATGAAAAGCTGGATAACGAGTTGGTTTGGTGTCATCTCTGCCCGCAGAACTGTAAAATCAAGCCTGGGAGGAAGGGGATCTGCCGGGCGCGCCAGAACCAAGAGGGGGTTCTCTATACTTTGAATTACGGCAAACTAACCTCCTGGGGTATCGACCCTATCGAAAAAAAGCCTCTCTACCGTTTTTACCCGGGTTCTTTGATCTTTTCAGTGGGCACCTTTGGCTGTAATTTCCGCTGCGGCTTCTGTCAGAATTGGGAGATCGCCCACGGGGATCCCCCAACCAGAGAAGTAACAGCTGAAGAACTGGTGGAGATCGCTCTGGATGCTAAGAGATCCGGCTCCATCGGTATTGCCTATACTTATTCAGAGCCCATGATTTGGTATGAATTTGTGTATGATACAGCAAAGAGGGCACAGCAGGAAGGGCTGAAAAATGTTTTAGTTACCAATGGATTTGTGCAGAAAGAGCCCTTCATGGAACTGCTCCCTTTTATTGACGCGATGAATATTGATGTTAAGGCTTTTACAGATGAATTCTACCGCAAAACCTGCGGCGGACAGCTGGACCCGGTTTTGAGAACAGTAGAACTTGCCCATAAGTCCTGCCATGTGGAGATTACCACCTTGGTTGTACCGGGGATGAATGACAGTGAGGAGGAGATCAGTTCACTTGTGGACTGGATAGCATCCCTGGATCCATCGATCCCCCTTCATTTATCCCGGTATTTCCCACGGTATAAGTTCGATCTGCCTCCTACACCTGTTGCCACACTGAAAAGGGCAAAAGAGATTGCCTTGGAAAAACTGAAATATGTATACTTAGGCAATGTTTAGCCCGACCGATCAGACCGATCAGGGGGACAGTCCCCCCGCGCGATTACCGGGACTGTCCCCCTGCGCGATCAGAGGGACAGGTTGACTGATCGCGAGAAGCATCCTCATCTGATCAGTGTTTATCCTTGCGCTTGCGACATAAGCTTCGGTTGAACTTGCCGTAGGACTCCTCGCAGACGACAGCCAACCCGTCCCCTTGATACACCATTACTTATTCCGCTTCTGATTGCATCTGTTTATTCTTCCAACCTGTTTCTATTTGTTTGATTAGGTCTTTTAAGTCCTCACAAAATCTTTCCAGTAGCTCTCCCTTTTTTAACCAGATATGAAGGCTATCGTACCTAGGATCTAAAGTAAGCTCCTTATAATTGTTCTTTAGCTTATCAAATGCTTCTTTTGCCGCATCAATTGCTCGCGGTTGAAAATACAATTGCACACTATTAGGGTGGTTTTCAGATAAATATATGCTTAAATAAACTCTATATGTAGGCCGTCCTTCATCTGTTTTTTCTACATATGCAAAGCTTCTACCAGTTTTGCCCGGCCATTCATATGCAGAGCCCATCTCTTTCCTAATAATATTCGTTAACTTTTCCAATATTTCTGTGGCATGAATTCTTTCAGCCAATCTTTTCAAGCTTTCTTCATTGGATTTCTTTGTGTATGTATGCTTTTGAGTTGCCTCCTTTTCTTGAAGCTCAACTTCTACTTGTTTTGCTAAGAAAATCTGTTCATCTTTTTTAAAGGCGTGGAAGGTTATGAGAGAAATGTCAACACCATTTTTAGAAAGGAAACTTACCATGCGTCTAGTCCTATCATCCGCTCCTAATCCAACTAACACCATTTTGGGGGGATTATCTAACGCGTCCATATTCCCTGAAAACTGTTCTTGATACCAGTTCTCAAAGTCTATCTTCTCTACTTCGTTATAACCCGAGCGATCAGATATATGCTTAAAAAGTGTTTCTTTATCAAGTTCATCTAGAAAAGAAGCGTAATCAATCACCTGGGCTATTGCATCCCTTGCTAATGTGCCCCTCTTTAATTCAAAAATTATTAAGTTTCCATCCTCGTCAACACCAATCAAATCGAGAGGGCCACCATCTGTCGTTGTTTGCCTTCCTATCAATTTTAGGCCAGGCATGAGCAAATCAGGGTTCCTAACCAAAATATCTTCTAGTTGCTTTTCGGTTTCGGTTTCTCTAACCTCATCCAGATGAACTGGATATAGCTGATTTTGATCATCTTTATTCAGCGACCATAATTTAACTTTAATCAATTTTATTCACCCTTTATATAAACAGTTTTTTGCATTGTCCGTTAAATAATAGAATAAAAGATGGGAATATGCTATGAGCAGCAAGAGAAAAACTGTGCTGGGATTTCTCATGTTGTTTTAAGAAGGATTCGATGCAACCGGCTTTGAATCAGCAGGCTTGTTCTATGCCTGTCTGAATGTTTCTTCTTCCTCATCAGGGACTTTTCACACAGAAGATGCTAATTAAAATATTGATCTGTTATTCCAGATTAGACATTATGTAAAAGCTTGATCCGAATTAGGCATCGTTAGGTATATTATCCTCATCCATCTTGCAGAGAATTTTCGCAAACTTATTAAGCTTTAGGTCAAAGCAACCCTCTAATACGGTTTTTGCTGCTTTAAAAACAACATTCACATATTCTGGCCTTGTAAAAATATGCCCCTTCCATTTATTTTCTTGAAATGCCTTTGCCCAATCATCAACGGGAAACAAATCACGTAACGTAATAAAACCTTTTGACTCACCAACACTCTTGACAGGCCATCCAATTCCTTCGTCCATTCTTAATCCCGGCGGCATGTCCAACCAAATGTCCTCAGGCGGTACATACTGCCCCATGCGTTTAGTTTCCTCGGATATCTCCTTCAGTATCTCACATATTACATCTGGAGGTAAG
>LFTQ01000157.1 GCA_001513545.1 Clostridia bacterium DTU068
GTAGATAGAACTAATAAAAAATAAACCGGTACTTGCAGAGCAGCCTAAAAGGCTGCTTTTTTACTGTGCCTGTGGACAAGATAATTTTTTGAATTGCTGTTTAATGATTAATAACTCATGCAGGATTTTTGACAGGAAGAATGAATTTATAATACAAAATAATTATTATTATATAAATTTTGTTCTCCGAGTTCAGCTGCCTGTGGTTCATAAGGCTATGGCACTGAACCGGTAGGGTATGTCCGGAAACAGGCATACCTCCCAGCATGGAAAGGGGAGCAGATCGCATAAGATACCGGATTGCGGATCTGTCCGGTTTTTTTTGTTGTTTTCGGGGGCAAATATTTGGGGGGCAAATAACAATACCGGGGTGATTGATTTTGGTAAGGGTTTTTGTTGGACTCGATGATACAGACAACCTAGAAAGCAGAGGCACCGGATGGTTGAGCAGACAGTTAGGCAAGCATATCTGTTCTGAATTCATTGGTGTCCGTTTGCAAGGTATAACCAGGCACCAGCTCTTGCTGCATCAGGATATCCCTTATACTTCTCATAACAGTGCGGCTTGTTTGGATCTTTTATTTGAAGATGCCATATCTGAAAGATTTTTCTCCTTTGTCACTGATTTTGTTGCCAGCAAAAGCGCTCCAGGATCAGATCCCGGTGTGTGTATCTCTTTTGCAGACAGGGTAACAAAAACTGTACAGTCTTTTGGCAGTTCTGCTCAGAAAAGTGTGCTGACTAAGAGTTTGGCAGCTGGTCTTGCCGAAGATGAGGATATTTTTCTTCAGGAACTAGGGGGAACGGGACAGGGGATTATTGGCGCTTTAGCTGCGGTTGGTCTAAGGGCAGCTGGTTATGATGGCAGATTTATTGAATTGGCAGGCATCAGGGACTTAAAAGGTGTGGTTAAGGTCAGTGATATATTGAGTAATACAGGGATCATACGGATTCTTGATGAATCTGGAAAGGACATTCCTGCAGATGATTTGGTTAATACTTTCGACTGGGTCAGACCGGGATTATTAGATGACCAGCCGGTGTTATATACCAAACCTGATCCATCTGGAAAGCCCGGCATGTGGGTTCCTCTTATGGAAAGAGAAAAGTGAGAGCACGTTATGGATCAAAACTGTATTGAATTGATCGGGGTATCAAAGTGTTATCAAAGTTCAAGCGGTGAAAGGTGGGCGCTGCAGGAGATAAACTTAAAAATAAAGCAGGGGGAGTTTGTTGGTATCGCTGGCCGCAACGGTTCGGGAAAAACCACACTAGCCAGGCTATTCAACGGCCTTATTCTGCCTACAGCCGGGAAAGTGCTGGTAAATGGGATGGATACCGCTGATCGGAGGTATCTATTTCAGATCAGAAGCCAGGTAGGGATGGTTTTTCAGAACCCTGATCACCAGATAGTCAGCCCAATTGTGGAGGAGGATATTGCTTTTGGCCCCGAAAACCTGGGCTTTCCCCGGGAGAAAGTTAAGGAACTTGTAGAGCGTGCCTTGAAAGATCTGGGGCTGGAAAAACTGCGCAACCATGCTCCCCATTTACTCTCCGGTGGACAGAAACAGAGAGTGGCTATTGCTGCGGTTTTGGCCATGCAGCCGGCATACCTTGTTTTAGATGAACCGACAGCAATGCTTGACCAGCAGGCAAATATCCAGTTGATCAGGCATTTAAAGAGGTTGCGTCAGGAATACGGCATGACCATTGTACTCATCTCCCACCACATGGAGGACCTTACCTTTGTTGACCGGGTCATTGTTTTAGATAAGGGCCGCATTCAATTAGATGGGTCACCTGCCTCAGTATTTCAGGAGATAAATACCCTTGAAAGATGCGGTCTGAAACAGCCGGAAATTGTTCAAATGGCAGATAATTTGCGCAAAAAAGGATATCAAGTGGACCCGGATATTGTTAATCTTGAACAAATGGTGGAGCATATATGTCGATTATTGAAGTTGAAAGTTTAACCTTTATCTATGCTCAAGGGACACCCTATGCCAGAAAAGCTCTTGATGATGTCAGCTTCAGTGTTGAGCAGGGGGAATTTTTGGGTATTGTGGGTGCTAATGGTTCCGGCAAGTCCACCCTTGTGCAGCATTTTAATGGTTTGCTGCAACCTACTCAAGGACGGGTTACTGTTTGCGGTAGGGATACAAGCATTAAAGAGCATAGTAGAGAACTCTGGAAAAAAGTCGGGCTTGTCTTTCAGTTTCCTGAGCAGCAAATGTTTGCGGATACAGTGGCCGATGAGGTGGCATATGGATTAAAAAATCTGGGATACCCCAAAAGTGAAATTAATGTGCGTGTCAGGGAAGCACTGGAACAGGTCGGTCTGGACCCGGAAGAAGTAACTGGCCTTTCTCCGCTGGTTCTAAGTGGTGGAATGCGCAGGAGGGTGGCTCTGGCTTCAATACTGGTTATGCAGCCGGAAGTTCTGGTGCTGGATGAGCCTACAGCAGGATTAGATCCACAGGGGAGAGACAAGCTTCTCAGGATCATCAAGGATCTGCAGATAAAGAGGAATACCACTGTGATTATGGTGTCACACAGCTTGAGCGAACTCATTACCCTGGCAGATCGATTGCTGGTGTTGGCTGATGGTAAGGTTGTGGTTTGCGATATCCCTGAAGTGGTGTTGGATCCAAAATATATTCCGCTTTTTAAAGAAATTGGGCTCCCTGAGTACCTGCGGCTGATTTATGAGCTTCAGGAACAGGGAGTTCGGTTCGATAAGCCGGTGGTTACTTTTGAAGATGCTGAGAGAGAAATAGAAAAATTGCTCAGGGAGACAATGAGATGAAGGGCCCCAAGTTTGGTCAGTACACTATAGGAGATACCATTATTCATAACCTGGATTCCAGGACTAAGATCATCAGCTGTTTTTTAATTATTTTTTCTACACTGTTCATTTATAAGTGGCAGGTTGTTTTGATCAATATTTTGATCATTATTGTAGCAATATACTTTGCTGAAATTCGTCCAAAACTGGTGTTGCGGAGCATCTGGCGGTTGTGGTTGCTATTTCTGCTTACCTTTATCTTTCAAGCTATACTCACTGAAGGAGATATCCTTTTTAGTCTGGGAAGCATCGGTGTGACCAAGCAGGGGGTAGCTCTCGGAATTTCCACAATCCTGCGTTTAATGATACTGCTTCTTACATCATGCCTTTTGACCGCAACAACCTCTACCATTCAGCTGGCTTCTGGGATGGAGGCGCTGTTAGCACCTTTGAGTTTCCTCAAAGTGCCTGTACACCAATTTTCCATGGTGATCAGTATAGCACTGAGATTTATCCCGGAGATCATCCAGGAAGCGGAAACAATATCAAAAGCGCAGATATCCAGGGGTGCACCTTTAAAGTCACCTAAGGCTCAGGAGAGGATCAAAGGGTATTTTGCTGTGTTGATTCCCCTTTTGGCTAATTCATTGCAGCGGGCGGAAGACCTAGCTATGGCTATGGAGAGCAGGTGTTATACCGGCAGTGCCAACAGGTCAAGGTTAAGTGAGTTGTCTTTTAGGAAAAATGATTATTTGGTCCTCATTATGCTGTCGATCATCATTCTTTTTTCACTGTTGGTTTGTTAAGAAAAAAGCATGGGTTTCAGAGCTAGGAATATAAGTTAATAACTAGGAGGATATCCTTTTTCAAGTGTAGAACTATAAAAAAAATATATTTTTGTTCTCCGAGTCCACTATCCTAAGGCATTTAGCAATGGTGGTCGGACCGGTAGGGTTTGTCTGGAAACAGATAAGCCTCCCAGTGCGGAAAGGAGATCGTTGTAAATTAGAGCCGGCTCTGCTTTCGCACCCGGCTCTTTTTGTCACGGAAATTTTTAATGAGAGAGGGGAGATAGTGCAGGGGGATGATTTTCGCAAAAGGGTAATTACCGGTGTTTTGATTGTTTTAGTTATCATCGGATGTGCTTATTTGATTGAAAAAGGTTTTTTAGCCATTGGTTTGAAGTCGGCTAAAGTGATTCGAGTTCTCGATGAGAACAAGCCCATTGCCTATCTCGATAGCAGAGTTCTGGAGCAAATAGGGGATCAAGACCCGAAGGGGCCTCCCCTTATCGCTGTTTTGAATGCCGCGGGTGCGGAAGAGTACGATGAAATAGTTATAAGGGGTCTTGGAGATGGTTCGGTTTATTTTCTTCACAGGGAACAGTTGAACAATAAGCTGATATGTAGTTTGAACGGGAATGGGACGGCCGATTTAATTGATCAGAGGACCTCTCAGGTTTTGGTTAAGCTCATTAAGGAGATCGAGGTTAAATAATGAAGAATGTGAATGCTGCCATGAATGAAGCCCAACAACAAAATAAACGGGTGCTGGCTGCCCCTGCTGAAAGGTTTATTTTTAGGCTTGGCTTGGCTGATGTACTGCGGTTAACCATGTTTGGTACACTAATTGCTCTGCTGAAGGATATCACTCGCATCCCGCTGCACCTTCCGGGGCATTCAAGTATATTTTGGATGGGAATTCTGGTGATGGGGAAAGGCTTGATCCCCGGCTTTGGCTCCGGGATAGTGATGGGCGGAGTATCAGGGGTACTGGCAGTGCTGCTGGGCCTGGGTAAGGAGGGTGTTTTCGTTTTTTTCAAGTATTTTATCCCTGGTCTGGTTCTTGATCTGATAGCTCCACTGTTTTTTTATAAACTGGAAAAACCGGTGGTAGGTGCTATCTGCGGTGCACTGATCAGTCTATCGAAAATGCTTGTCAACCTTGCTCTTGGCCTTCTTCTAAAATTACCCATGGTATTTCTTACTCTCGGACTGGGATTCACCTCCATCTCCCATACCCTGTTCGGCGCTGCCGGTGGAGCGATTGCTGCTTTTTTGATTAAAAGGTTGAAGCCTAGATTAACCACCTGGCAGTAAGAAAGGAGTTGAGATTTTTGTTGTCGCCTAAAATAGGCTGTGAAAGAAAAATATGGATAATTGCTTTTCTGTTTGTGCTGGTCTTTTTGGTTGGCATTACACCAGCAATGGCTCAGGGTGAGTACAGAGATGAACCCGGGGTCGAAGGGGATAAACCCTTGAAATTTTTGAGTATTACCCTGAAAGGCAGTGGTACTAATGTGAATGGGGCTTCCGGTATTCCCACCAACCCGGAATTTAAACTGGAGTTCAGTAAAAATGTTGTCAATATGCTCATTTGGGAAAATAACAGACAGTGTTTCAGCCTCAGCGCAAAGGGTGGAGGCGGTATTCCTTTAACTGTCACCAAAATAGATGATACTGTGGACGCCTCGCAGCGGCATTATATTTTTATCAAACCTAAACAGGCTCTTCAAACCGGTACTACCTACATCTTGAAGATTTCTCCACAGCTAAAAGCAAAAAACGGCAACACATTAGGTGAAACCACCGGTGGAAAGGGTATAACAATTAGCTTCAAGACCGAGGGAGAAGCCCCTCTCCCCGCAAAAGCTGACTCTTCTCAAAAACCGAAGGAGCAGAAGTCAGATATTAAAGTTTCAACACCAAAGCCAGAAGAGGGAAAAAATCAGGCTGTTCAGCCAGATGATACCAGTGAAAGATCAGAAGATGAAGAGAAAAATTCTGGCGCGGGCGATGTAACCGAGGAGCTGAATGAACAGGATACAGCGGAGACAGCTGCTCCTACACAAAATGATAACAACGATGACGCAACAGAAGATCAACAAACATCTGCTGAAAACAGGCTGTCAGGTGGAACTATTATAGGAATCATTGTAGTTGTATTGATCCTCGGCTGGGTTCTCATTGAATTCTGGTGGAAAAGAAAAAAGGGAGTGTAGTTTAGATGATGGAGGTGATAGATGAGAGGGGATAGCTACATTGGAAGTTAAACATAATTTAAGCATCATTATAGTAAGGAGAACGGGAGGAAAAATAAATGTGGATTAATAGGTCAAGAAGGCCAAAAACAGCGGTATTAACAGCACTTTTATGTATGTTCTTCATGTTTGGGATTATGTTGCCCGCAGAAGCCGCGGATGGCCCAAGATTACTGGCAGCGGAGGTCACCACCCAAGGGGATATCAGTCTGACTTTTGATAGAAAAATAGTAGTACCAGAAGGAGCGAAAAGCCAATTTATAGTAACTGTAGATGGTGAAGAAGTTGCTGTTAACAAAGTAGAAACTACAAACACTGTGGGGAAAATCAAACTTGAGCTTGATACAAAGCTTAATGAAGTTGCCTGGAAAACATTGACGGTAGAATATATTCAGAGTGATAATCCTAACCTGCGGCTCAAAGACAGCACAGATAACTATGTTGCTAACTTTAGTATAAAAGTACCTTATTCTGCATTATCAGAGGCCCCTACCTTAATCGCAGACACAGATAACAACACTTTAGGGCAGGCGGTAGACATCACCTTTGCCGACGACCCTAATTGGAGAGAAGCAATAAAAAACATCAAGGTAAATGATCAAAACCTGAGTGATGGTCAATATACCATATCAGAAGGCAAGATCAATATTGCTGCATCAGTATTCACTGAAGCAGGGGAATATACAATTGTGGTGAAGGCTGACGGCTATCAAGATGCTAAAGTAAAACAGGTTATTAAGGGATCAGAAGAAACCGAGCAGCAGGAAGGGGTAAAAGTAATAGCAGAGATTACTACAGATGGGAGTGTCAGCTTAAACTTCATTAAAAAGGATGGAGCAGGGGAACTGACAATAATTGTGCCTGAGGGAAAAAGTAAAGATCCTCAGTTTACATCTCAATTTACTGTGATGGTGGATGGCAAAGAGGTAGATGTTGTTCAGGTCAGCAAGGTTAAAAAAGCCGGAAAGATAAAATTAACTCTTGCCAGTCCCATTCAGGAGGGACAAGAAGTAAAAGTGGCATACAGCAGGGCTGATGATGAAAGCCTATGGCTTAGGTTTGATAATGAAGAAGCAGTGGGGAGTTTTGATTTTATAGCTGCTGTTCCAAAAGAACAGAACGGACCGGAGACAGAACAACCTATTACCCAGGATCCGGAAAATGCAGATGAAGGTGCTAAAGCGGATAATGACAGTGACACCAAACTACCAAAGACAGGGGGACTCCCATTAGGCTTATTATGGGGATTGGGCATATTGATTGCTGCAACCGGTGGATTTCTTGTAGTCAAGAATAAATAAGCAGTATATTCTGTCAGTGGACAGAAAGACTTATTGATTCAGATAAAGGGCAGTCATCAAACNNGCTGCTCTTTTTTGCCGTGCCTGTGGACAAGGATATTTATTTTTTTTGTAGAAAAAACAATTATGCACCATTTGCAGTCAATAATCAGATAGCAGCAGTTACAGCATTTGCAGCAATAACGGAGGGATGAAATAGATGCACTGGACCGAAGATGCTTTGAAGCAGATTGAAAAAGCACCCGCTTTTATCAGAGGTATGGCGAAAAGGGCAGTAGAAAAGGATGTTGCAAAAAGCGGAAGGGAAGAAGTTACTGAGGCAGATGTTCGTGCCGCATATGAGAAGTATATCAAGTTCGCGGTAAACAGTGGTGAGGGAAACGGGCAGGAAAAGACCACCAAAATCGCGATTGTGCGCTGTGATGTTGTTGCTGAAGTCTGCCCGGGGATAGCCTGTTTCAAGGCTTTTAACCATCGCAAATTGGCTTTTGAGCAGTATGGGGATAATGCGGAAATCATCGGATTTTTTACCTGCGGCGGCTGCCCCGGCAGAAGGGTTCCGCGGCTTGTAGAAAAATTGATTCCACATGGTTTAGATGTAGTTCATCTATCCTCTTGTGTGATGTTGGATGATGATTACCCCCGCTGCCCTCATAAAAACCAGATTAAGAAGATCATAGAAAAGAAAGGAATTCGCGTAATAGAAGGAACTCATCACTGAACTGATTTTTTAGTAATAAGGATCTATATTTGAGGCCGTAGTGCCTGTTCAAAGGCAGGAGGGTTTGGATTGGGATTTTTCAAAGATATGAGTGACAGCGCAATCAATTTTTCGCAGTACCGGTATTTTGCCAATCTGCCCTGGAAAAGGGTGATCACTTATTTGCTGCTCATGGTGCTGGTACTGGGCATACCTGTTTTGTTGTCTTTTGCTTATGATTTTCAAAGGGATATGACAAAGAGGATTGAGCAATTCGACAGAACAGCTCCCGATTTTGTTTTAATGAATGGGGAATTAACAGTTGCTGGAGATATGCCGCTGGTTTATGAAAGCGAGAACCATGATAGTGCGATTATTGTTGATACCAGCGGTAAGACTGACAGCAGTGTGTTGGATGAATATGAGCAGGGATTTTTCATTGAGAAAACAAAATTAGTGTATAAGCAGAATTCCCTAGAAAAACAGGAGTATCATTTTTCAGCCCTTAAGGACCTGGAGCTTGAGAAAGCTGATGTCGCTAATATGTTGTCCTATCTGAAACCCATGAGTATGATGATCATTTTCTGGGGGTTAATTTATTTTATCTTTGCCAAAATCTGTACTGTCAGTATTTTGAGTTTGGTCACCCTGTTGTTTTCCGGTATTCAAAATTGTGGATTGAAGTACGGCCAGTCCTTTAAGATCACAGTTTATGCTATCACCATACCCACCCTTTTTCAGTCCCTGCAGAATATCATCGCACCGGGATTTGTTTACGGGTGGTCCATTTACTATTCTATTGCTGTGATTTATCTCTGGTTTGCTGTGCGTTCCACTAAAAGCAAGCCGGTAGCAAGTGATGAGGACCTGCTTGTATAGATTATAGAGGGGTCTGTTACAAGGATTGCCCCTTATTGGGGCGGTTCTTACAGGATACCTGGTCCACAGCAGGTAACCGGTGATCAGGCAGCCATAGATCTCCCAATAGAGATAAGAGATGGGTATTTCATAGGTTTTATCAAAGTGGAACCGCTGATGGAGGTCTAGCAATACACTACTGAAACAAAAGAAGCTGTTAATATCCGGGAGCATACCACACAGTGCGCAGACCAGTATAAAGGGTTCTTTGTTTTTTATAACTGTGAGATAAAGAAAGATAACAGCCAGGAACCCCAAAGGGATATTCCATGCAGGGCTGTCATAATGAGGGATGGCATCCAGGGCGTAATGTGAGATTATTGCCAACAGGGGTGCCATTATTTTGTTCCTTCCGGTTAAAAGGTAAATTGATGATCCTGCCAACAGGTGTGCTGCACCGGTCATAGCTACCCTCTTTTCAATTATAAATGTCAGCCTATCATTTTTGACAGATTAAAACTATAGTTCCGGGAGTCTTAAGTAATCCTGGGATGCTTCTTCCAATGATTCTCTATCACTGCTCTCCAAATCAAGCAAAGACCTGATATCTGTTTTTGTGTGAAAAGGGTACTGTATCATTTTGACACCTCCTAGTTGTTTATTTTAGGTAAGCTGTCATTTTTTAAACTGGAAAATCAGCCCAGACTTTTATGGGATACCGATCTCTAATTGCTGCTATGTCTATGTGTGTTTAATTTTCTCGGAAAAACCTGTATTAAATACTGTAACAGTATAGTAAATCACATTATTGTTGACATTGTAACCTGTATTTAACTATAATGTGAGAGTGAGCAATCACTATCATTCAGTACACTGATGGAGGCCTTATGGAAATAGCATCAGAATTGAGCAGTACACAGCAGAAGATCTTAGATGCTGCTGTCAGGGTCTTTTCAGAAAAAGGGTTTGCCGGAGCTACAACCAGCGAAATTGCCCGGGAGGCAGGCGTTGCAGAGGGAACCATTTTTCGTCATTTTGGCACCAAAAAGGGGATCCTCCAGGGTATTTTGCTCAGTGTTGTCACAGAGTTTCAAAAATCGCAGGTGATTGACTTTCTTGCTGTGTCTTTCGAAAAAGGAGATGCTTATTCTTTAGTGAGCATCATTAAGAAACAACTGAATGCCATTCAGCAGCAGCTCCCTTTGTTAAAGATGCTTTTTTATGAGGCCCAATTTCACACAGAAATACAAGAGATTATTGTGGACAAAATCGTCAAGCCTATCCTTGATCTCCTTGGTCAGTCCGTTGAGAAGCAAAAAGAGATGGGAGAGTACCGGTGTTTTGATACGAACATGATGGTCGTTTCTCTGCTCTCTTCCCTGTGGGGATATGTTGTTTGGAAGCAGATAGCACCGGAGCAGGAGATATTGGATGAAGAAGAGGCTTTAATACAATTGCTGAATATATGGTTAAAAGGTGTAGCAGTAAATCCCCATGACTGCTGAGGAGGTTATGTATTAATGCCGGTCAGAGTGGGAATTCCTCGGTATCTGGCCTATTTTTCTTATTATCCTTGGTGGAAGACATTTTTTGAAGAATTGGGTTTTGAGGTAATAACATCATCACCCACCACTAAAAAGACTCTCGATGATGGAGTAGCAGAAGCTGTTAATGATGCCTGCATTCCCATTAAGCTGTACCACGGGCATGTTATTGAGCTCAAAGATAAGGTAGATATTATCTTTGTGCCCCGCCTGGTTAAGGTACGAAAATTTTTCACAGAAACCTTCTGCCCGAAGTTTCTAGCACTTCCTGATCTGCTGCAGGCTTCGATTAATGACCTGCCTGAGATATTGGATACCAGGATTGACCTTTCCCAGGGTCCCTTTGAACTTTTCCGTATTTCCAGGGAGGTTGGGGAAAGGTTTGGTGTGGGACTGTCCAGGATAACCAGGGCTTATCTCCTTGCTTGCAATGCTTTGCGGCGTTATAAAAAGTTAATGCTGGGCGGAATGCTTGCTGATGAAGCTCTAGAACACATGGAAAAAGGGGGAGGTATCAACCGGGATAAGAAGCGGGAATTAACCATCGCTGTGCTCGGTTACCCTTATTTGATTTATGACAACTTTATCAATTTGGATCTTGTTAAAAAGTTGAGAAAAATGGGTGTTGATGTTGTTACAGCTGAAATGGTGTCAAACAGAAGTCTGCTCAGAGAGGCAAAACGCATGCCCAAGCAGATGTTTTGGCATTATTCCAACCGTGCTATGCATGCTGCTTATTATTACATGAACAGGAAGAGAGTGGATGGTCTAATCCATGTTACCGCTTTTATCTGCGGTCCTGATGCCATGCTTGACAGGTTGATGGAGATTGAATCCCACCAGCATGATCAGATGCCTTTTTTAACTATTTCTATTGATGAAGAAACCGGATCAGGCGGTGTGGATACCCGTCTGGAAGCATTTATAGATATGTTGAAAAGGAGAAGGGTGCAGGGGTGAAACTAACATTTCCTCATATGGGATATTCCTATGTTGCATTTAAAATGCTGATCAATGAATTGGGGTATGAGGCGGTTGTTCCGCCAGAGCCCAGCAAACGCACAATGGATCTGGGGGTCCGCTATTCTCCTGAATTCGCTTGTATACCCTTTAAGGTGCTGATGGGCACCTATCTGGAGACCATTGAGATGGGGGCTGAGATGGCCATTTCCTCCGGTGGAGTTGGCCCCTGCCGGGCAGGTTACTACGGTGTCATGCACCAGAAGATCCTTAATGAACTGGGGTATGATTTTGAGGTGCTGATTTTTGAACCACCTCAATCCAATTATTTGGACTTTATTAAAAAACTCAGAAGGGTCAAACCCCGGGGCATGTCCTGGCGTGTTTTTATTCAACTGCTCAAAAAGAATTACGGGAAGTTAGAAGCCATTGATCAGATAGAACATTTGATGTATAAGATTATGCCCTATGAAGTCAATAAAGGTGATACTTACAGAGCATTTAAGAAAGCACTGGACATGTTGGATGAGGCTTGTACTAAAGAGGAAATTGAAGATGCTCTCTGGGAGGGCAGAAAAATCATTGCCCGTATTCCCCAGGACAGATCCCGGAATCCATTAAAGATCGGTATTGTCGGTGAGATCTATGTTGTGCTGGAACCCGCTATAAACTTCTATATCCAAAGAACCCTCGGTGAAATGGGGGTCTATACTGATCGCTCAATTTGGCTGACCTCCTATACCCAGAAGAATGTTATTGTAGAAGGAAAGATCGGAGAGCAGGATATTCATCAGATGGCTCATCCCTATCTCAATGAACTGATCGGAGGGCATGGCATCAATAGTATAGGTGAAACTGTGATCTATGCCAATCAAGGTTATGATGGCATGATTCAACTGGCACCATTTTCTTGTTTGCCTGAGATTATGGCCAAAGGTATTATGCCCCGGGTGAGCAGGGAAGTAGGAATCCCTGTTTTAACTATTTTTATCGATGAACAGACTGCGGCTGCCGGTGTTATCACCAGGTTGGAGGCTTTTTTGGATCTGCTTAAGCGCAGGCGGGAACAGAAAGCCCAGGAGGCGTGTAATGCTTAACTTGGAGCAGGGAGGAGATATTGCATGAAAAAAGGTTATCTAGGAATTGATGTCGGATCGGTGAGTACCAATTTAATTGTCATAGATGAAAAAGATGAGGTCCTTGCCTCCCTATACTTAAGAACTCAGGGCCAACCGATTCGGGTTATTCAGGAAGGAATGGCTCAGCTGTCCGGCCTTATCCCTGATGATGTAGAGATTTGTGCCGCGGGAACCACAGGCAGTGCCAGACATCTGGCAGGGATCATGGTCGGCGCAGATATTGTTAAGAACGAAATTACTGCTCATGCTGTGGGAACATCACGGTTTATACCAGGTGTTCAGACTATCTTGGAGATCGGTGGTCAGGACTCTAAGATCATTATTCTGCGGGATGGTATTGTAACAGATTTTGCTATGAATACAGTTTGCGCCGCGGGAACAGGTTCATTTTTAGACCAGCAGGCGGCTCGTCTGACCATTCCTATAGAGCATTTTGGTGAATTGGCTCTAAAATCAGAGCATCCGGTGCGCATAGCTGGAAGGTGTGCAGTTTTTGCCGAATCGGATATGATCCACAAACAACAGTTGGGTCACTGTGTAGAGGATATTATTGCCGGCCTTTGTGAGGCTTTGGTTCGCAACTATTTAAATAATGTGGGCAAGGGTAAGGAGATACTGCCTCCCATAGCTTTTCAAGGTGGTGTAGCTGCCAATGCCGGTATGAAAAAGGCATTTGAGAAAGCTTTAGGTCATGAGGTGATTATACCCAAGCATTTTGCTGTTATGGGTGCGCTTGGTGCAGCCATACTTGCCCGGGAGGAAATTGAGTCATTAAATAAGAGAACCCGGTTTAAAGGTTTTAAGGTGACAGACTTCAGTTTCCAGACCCGCAGTTTCGAATGCAAGTCATGTCCCAACCTTTGTGAAGTGGTGCAGTTCTTCCAAAATGGTGAGGTAATAGCCCGCTGGGGAAGCCGCTGTGGAAAGTGGGATGTGCAGGCCAGTTAGAATTGAGCGGGTGTAAGTTACCTGAAAGGCACCTTTCACTGTTAACGTGTTCACCTTAGTGCATATCACCAACAAGTAACGACAAAAAATTTCAGTTTTCACGTTTATGAACCCTTTACTAAGAAGGGTTTTTGCTTATATTATATGTTTAATAAATCCTAAACGTACAGAACAGTATATCCCCTCATGACCGAAACAAGGGTTTCCACAAGTATTTTTGGTGAAAGGGAATACCTTTGGGAGGGGTTTGTATTGCCTGGAAAGGATAAAGAGCTTTTTCCCAATACCGGAAAAAGTAATAATGTCAGGCAGTTAGTGTTTGGTTTACTACCGATACTTTGTATTGAATTCATCATAGTGGGGGTGGTCATCTATGTACTGGTGCCCAAGGGATGGCCACTGCTGCTGGCCTTCGCTTTATTTTTCTCCTTGTATTTATATGCAATTTCTGTTTTTACCAAAGTGCTTCGATCAGCCCATCTATTATCTGCAGGTGAATTAGACCTGCAGCTGGGTTCCTGGTTTAAACACCGCCTGCCGATTGATCTTATCGTAGCAGTAGAGCAATATTCTCCGATGTCATATCCTAAGCCCGATCTGCTCGGTTGTATGCTTGCCAGAGAAGGGGAGACCCTTTACTGCTTGTCGCGTAAGAGTGATGTTTGTAGGATTCTATTGAATGAACCGGTTATGGTCAAGGCGCCGGCCGCAGAAGGCCGTAAAAGCAAGCAGGGCTTGGTGGGAGAAATATTGATTAATGTTGATGACCCTGAAAGATTTTTGGAAAGTATGAAGAGGGTTGTCCCAGGGAAGGGGGATGTTGAAATTGGCGGAAGCAATGAAAGCAATGGGACAATTGCAACAGATTCTATGGAAGAAGCTGCTGCCCCCTTGATGCAAACTGAGATTGCTGATCTAGCGGTGCAGCCAGTAAACAATACTGCAGCTAATTCTGAAAAGCATGCGGATCTACTTCCCAGTTTGGAATTTGATCGATTGACCAGGTATTATGGCGATTTTCCAGCTGTGCAGAATCTCTCCTTAAAGACTTTTCCAGGTGAAATATTCGGTTTTCTCGGGGCGAATGGGGCTGGAAAAACCACCACCATCAGGATGGTCACAGGTCTTTTGCGGCCTACTTCAGGTAAAGTGCTGCTGAGGGGTGAGGACCTGTGGAAGCAAGGAAGAGAAGGGCGCCGGCTGATCGGTTTTGTTCCAGACAATCCACTGGTATATGAGAGGCTGACTGCCAGGGAACACCTGATGGTGGCAGGCAGGCTTTATGGTTTGCCCCAGGAGAGGATCAAAGAGAGGACAGAAGAACTCCTGTCAACCCTTGGTTTAGAAAACTGGGGTGACCAGATGATCTCCAACTATTCCATGGGCATGCAGCGCAAAGTATCTGTAGCCTTGGCTTTGCTGACCGATCCTGAGCTGATCATTATTGATGAGCTGACAAATGCCTTTGATGCCCCTACACTGGCTCAGATTAAAGATATTTTGATCGATCTCCGGGACAGGGGGAAAACAGTTTTTTTGTCAACACATGTGATGGATGTTGCCGAAAAGGTATGTGACCGGGTGGGCATTATCCACCAGGGGCAGCTGAAAGTTTTGGGTACAGTTGATGAACTCTGCAGGTCCTTTAATGTAAAAGGCGGTTTAGAACCATTGTTTCTGAAAATTGCTGCGGGTAAGGGGGTAGGGCAGTGATCGGTCAGTGGGGGATACTGACAGCAAGGAGGTTGAGGGAAATCTGGAATCACCGGCTGCGCTTCGGACGCTCCGGTGTTTGGTTATCCTTCTGGAAGTGCTCGGACCCTTGACCTTTATCTTCTGGCTGAGTTTTGTTCTGCCTTCAGTGGCGGCTTACCAGCAACTGCCGGCTGTGCTGGGTTTCCTAACTGTTATGAATCTGCTGGTTGGTTTTGGCAACAGCTACAACCGGGCAGAGGCAATACTGTTCAGTAACGAAGCCCGGCTTGATCTGGTGCTGGCTCGCCCGGTGGATGTTGTGCAGTCAGCTGTAATCATAACCTATCTGGATAACCTGCGGCCGGGAATGCACCGGAGGTGTTGTATTGGCAGTACTGGCGATGGTATTAACTAACTCCTTATTAAAACGCTGTTATTCATTATAGAACCGATGTTTAGAACATATTATTTCTACCGGGAGGTGTAGTCCTGGATTTCTATGTCTGCACTGTTATTCAGGTGAGAATGGGGTGCGGTTGAGGATCCGGGGGGTGTAATGAAGACAGATCATAATAAAAAGTTAGAAGAGGTGCGCAATTTTTTTATCGAGGCATTGGGTAGAATTTTTGCTCTGTACGGGCTTCCTGATGCTTTAGGGCACATCTATGGACTTTTGTTTTTAGCGGACAGGCCCTTGGGGCTTGATGACATCGCACAGGACCTGGGTGTCAGTAAATCAACGGTCAGCAATAACATCCGCTTGCTTGAGGGTGTTGCGTATGTCCGTAAAGTCTGGGTCAAAGGCAGCCGCCGCAACTACTATGAAGTGGAACGGAACATGTCAAAAGTAGCTATGGAAACCATTCAAAAGAACTATGAAAAGGAGCTGGAAATCGTCGTCAGGACGTCGGAAAGCTGTAAGGACCTGCTAGCTGATGTCATTGATTCCTCTGATGAAGGATTAAAAGAAAAAGCACAGTTTTATTATCAGCATATCGACAAGCTGGAAAACCAAACAAAGCGCTTCGGCCGCAAACTATCGGAAATGCTGATCTCTGTTTTTCAGGAGGAAGTGGAAGAATAATCCGGTGGAACATTTAAGTTGCATATAACCCATCCCCCTGTATAGGGGCTTTTTTTGTTATGGACAGTCTCGCTGGTAATTGGAAAGTTGAATCAAATGCCTTGCTGGCAAAAAGCAACTTATTATTACAAAAAAGTATTTTAAAAATAGTTGACACAACTGTGCATACTGTTTATACTGTATATAAACAGTAGTAACGGATGATACGGTAGGCACAGAATTGCAGGAAGGAGGCTGAGAATGAAAATTATTATCAGCGGCGCTTCTCAGGAACCGCTTTATGAACAGATCGCCAAACAGATCAAAAATCAGATAATCCTAGGAGAGCTTAAACCCGGTGATGCCTTGCCTTCCATCCGCAAGCTGGCGAAAGAGCTTCAGATCAGTGTAATAACAACCAAAAGAGCTTATGATGAGCTGGAGAAGGATGGTTTTATTGAAACAGTTGGCGGCAAAGGCTCTTTTGTCTCCGGTGAAAACAAGGAATTGTTTCGGGAAAAAAGACTGAGGATGATGGAGGAGAAGCTGTGTGAGATCATAGCAGAGAGCCGCTATCTGGGTATCAGTGTTGAGGAGTTAAAGGAAATGATTGATCTTTTTTACAAGGAGGGGGAAATATGAATGAGATTTTGGAAGTCAGGAATCTTACCAAACAGTACCCCGGTTTTTCGCTGAATAAAATCAGTTTCACTCTGGAAAAGGGCTATATCATGGGGTTCATAGGGCCAAACGGTGCAGGTAAAACCACAACCATCAAATTGATTATGAACCTGATCAGGCGGGATTCCGGTGAGATTAAGGTGTTTGGGCTTGATAATATCAAAAACGAGCTAGAGGTCAAAGAAAGGCTCGGCTTTGTTTATGATGATAATCACTTCTACAATGAACTGACTGTCCTGGAGATGAAAAAAATCATCGCACCCTTTTACAGCCAGTGGGATGACGGTGTTTTTAAGGATTACCTAGAACGTTTTGAGCTTTCACCGAGAAAAAAGATTAAAGACCTATCCAAGGGTATGAAAATGAAGTTTTCTTTGGTGATAGCTTTATCACACCATGCGGAACTGCTTATTCTGGATGAACCCACATCCGGTCTTGACCCCATTTTCCGCAGTGAACTGTTGGATATACTGGTAGAAATAATTCAGGATGAAAACAAAAGTGTCTTTTTATCCACCCATCTGACCACAGACCTCGATAAAATAGCTGATTATATTACATTTATCAATCAAGGTGAACTGGTATTTTGTGAATCCAAAGATGAGCTTATGGAAAGATATGGCCTGGTCAAAGGGGGGAATGAGCTCCTGGATGAGGAGTTGAAAAAGGAGTTTGTCGGCATCAAGCAAAGCAGTTACGGATTTACCGGCTTGACCAGTGATATACACAGGGCTCGTCAGCTTTTTGGCAGTTCTGTGCTGATTGAAAAGGCATCTTTGGAGGATATTATGCTTTATACAGTGAGGGGGGGAAAGCCATGTTTAACCTGTTGATGAAAGACCTTCTGATTCAAAAGAAAACACTGGGGTATCTCCTTTTCTACATTCCAATACTCTTGTTGGTTTTCACCAGTACCAGTATGGAGGGTGATATAGCGGTTGTTCTGTATGCCACCAGCACCTGTTTCATTGTTTATCTTTTGATTGCTGGGGCCTGTTCTTATGATGAGCAGAACAGGAGTGAGGTTTTCTTAAACAGCCTGCCGATTAGGCGTAAAGATATTGTTTTTTCCAAGTATTTGTCCATTCTTGTTTATGCAGTGTTCGGTCTTACCGCTGGAATTCTGATAGCCCTGATTTACAATGTGTTGGGGTTGGGGGAACCGGTGAGATATCCTGCAGTTAAAGACCTGTTTGGGGCATTGTGTGGAGCAATCATCATCGGAGCAGCCTATTATCCCCTTTATTTTAAGTTTGGCAGTATAAAAACGAGGCTGCTGCATGTTATAGTCATTATGGCGATTTTCCTGATCCCGGCAGGGTTGGTGTGGCTAGTAGAAAAGTACAGCCAGGGGACCGCCGTAAATCTGCTGACTCAGGTACTGAACAGCCCGGATTGGCTATGGGCAGTGGGATGTGGTGTGGTAATAGTGACCATATTATTGGTGTCCCTTGCAGGTTCTCTGCGGATCTATGAGAATAAAGATATCTCTTGAACTAAATGGTGTGAATCATAAAATTAATTTTCAGGGGGGATTTCCAGTGCTGCCTATTTACCCTTATATGATAGAACAAAAAGAGGGAATGCCCTACAGCGCGGCTACAGGTTTTGCACATAATCTGAAGAGATTTAGCTCTTTGGAGCCTGATAAAATAGCCGAAAACAGCGGTTCTGTTTATGATCCGGTCAAGGGTATCATCTCATTGGTCAGCCTGGGGAGGGATATCTATGTTCACTACCCCCAGGGGAAGGTCTTTTTTAAGGATAGTGGGCTGCAACCTGTTTGGGAGTGGCGCTACTTGCTCATCCACTACCTGGGACGGGCAGATAATTTTCCTCTGAGTGGGGAATTGATTACCTACCGGGAAACTCTTTATGGCAAGGTGTTTTACTTAGCCTTTTATAAAACGTGTGTTTTACCGCTGGTAGAAAGGCTAGCTGGTGATGATCCGGAAAAGATAAAAAAAGCATGTGCTGCTCTGGGAGCTGTATGTGAAAACACCAGTGATATCACTGCAGTTTTCAGCCTTTTTCCCAGGTTCCCGGTAACGGTTAAGATCTGGATGAAAGATGAAGAACTGCCTGGCTCAGCTAATATTCTCTTTGATTCATCTGCCAACCACTATATGCACACAGAAGATATAGCTCTTGCGGGGGGACTGGTGTCGGAGTTTTTGATGAGACAGTTTGAGAGTTATTAGCTCTCCTGGGGATGAAAAGTATCTAAGCATAGATATAAGGCTGGTATGCTCGGTTATTCAGCCTCCCCATGGTTAATACAGATATTCAGTAAGGGGCAGGAGGTGCACTCCGGTTTTCTCGCCCGGCAGCACCGGCGCCCATGAAAGATCAAAAGATGGTGAGCCTTCCCCCATTTTTCCTCTGGTATAACTTCCTTGAGGTGTTTTTCAGTTCCCTCAGGGTTTTTTGTTTTACACAGACCTATACGGTTGGCGACCCGGTGGACATGGGTGTCCACACCCAAGCCCGGTTTGCCAAAGGCGTTGAATAAAACCACATTAGCTGTTTTTCTGCCCACCCCGGGAAGACTTAACAGAGAGTCAAAGTCAGCAGGTACCTTTCCCTGGTAATCAGTGAGGATCTTTTGTGCTGCAGCAACCAGGTGGGCGGCCTTGGATTTGTAAAGACCGACCGATCTGATTGTTGCTTCAACATCAGCTAGGTCAGCCTCAGCAAGAGCCTTGACATCGGGGTATTTTGCAAACAGGGCAGGGGTTACTCTATTTACCTGCTCATCTGTGGTTTGAGCCGAAAGAATAGTTGCTACCAGTGCTTGATAGGGATTGGAAAAGAGCAAGCGGGGTCCTGCATCAGGGTATTGTTGGCGCAGGAGGTCAAGCACAGTTGCTGCAAATTGTTTTGTGCCGCAAGAAAATCTCATCTCTTTCCACAACTCCTTCCGACCGATCAGGGGGACAGTCCCCCTGACCGGTCCTAATAGCGCAGCGGCCTGCAAAGGTTGTTGCTTGCCTTTGACGAAGGTCGCTTCTACACCAGACGGGTGTGTTCTTTCTGCTTCCAGAAGATATGATAGTAAAGGTAGAGGAAGATTAACCCTGCTATAAAACCTGCAGGGAAACCGAACATAACACCTTGAACACCGATTCTGGTGTGGAGAACGTAGGCCACAGGCACCTGTACTAACCAAATGGATAAAACGGTGATCAGTGTTGGCCAAAAGACAGTCCCACTGGATCGCATAATTCCCGCCAGGATATTGTTGTTGCCTAATATCGGATAACTCCACAATGTAATGACCAGCAGACTGAAAGCCAGTTCCAATGCAGGGGCTTCGGTCAAGAACAGGGACAGAAGACTGCGTCCAAAGATATAGGCAACTATTACGGTTACACCTACGACCAAATAGTTTATCAAGATACCGGTTCTGATTACTTTGTTCAATAGTTTATTGTATCCGGCACCGATGGCTTGGGCACCGAATATGGAGATGGTGACTCCTAAACTGGCTGCTGGCATCTGCACATAGCTGATCACCTGGTTGACTGCCCCAAAAGCAGCGGTGGCAGTTGAACCGAATTTATTTATAAAAGAAATCACCGCAATCGCTGACAGGGAAACCAAAATCATCTGGATACTTGTGGGTATGCCGATGGTCACCAAAAGTTTGAAAATTGGCCAGTTGATGCGTAGATTGCGCGCTGTTTCACGATCAAACTGCAGTGGGTGATTCACTTTTTTCAGGTAGAGAAGAAAAGCGGTTAATGAAACCAGTACAGCTATAACATTGGCCAGGGCAGCACCATTGACACCCATAGCAGGCAGAAAACCCCATCCTATGACCAGTGCAGGGGTCAACAGGATATTTAATGCTGTGCTGACCGCCAGGAAGTAAAAGGGTGTATTGGAATCCCCAGATCCTCTGAAAAATGTAGTGTAGGCATAGAACAAAAAAAAGACAACAGGCATCGCTATGAAAGTGATACGCGCAAATCCTGCTGACATGTCAATGACATCTGCAGGTGTTCCGGTCAGTTCCAGCAGCTCATAGGTGAAAAAGTATCCTGGGATAGCAACTATAAGACCGATTAAAAAGGTTGAGGTCAGTGTTGTTCCCACAATGACCTTTACCTTTTTCCACTCCTGCGCTCCGAAAGCCTGCCCGATCAAAACAGAGCTTCCTGCACCAACACCGATGACAAAAGATATCAGCAAAAATAGAATTGGGAAGAAGGCAGATACCGCTGCCAAAGCAGTAACTCCAATAATACGGCCCAGGATGATACTGCTGATTGTACCACTGATGGAATTCAGGGTATTGCTGAGCATCAGTGGAAGAAAAAAGAGGAAAATGCTTTTCCAAAGAGGTTTGTTGAAATCAATTTTCCCTTTATTTTGTTTTTGTTCTGCAGATTCTGATGTTTCGCCACCATCAAGGGTTGTCACTTCATTTTCCATAATTCCTGCTCCCTTGTACCTCTAATCAAAAATAGATCAATAATAAGAACCCTTGTGATCAGGCTTACTTTATGCGGTAGTTGTTGGGGTATTACAGAATGTTCACCGGAACTCCATCATAAATGTTAATAAATACCCAACATTTTAAATTTCATCTGGACACTTATTTGAAGCACAATTATTAGATTATTACATTTTGGTTTTTTAAGCAACAGCATGACTTTATGTTTGGAGGTGAGTAATCTTTGGATGAAATTCTATCCGCCCAGTTTTGGCAGAGCAGAGCGCCTGATCCTGATGCCATTATCATGAATAAAGAACAAATCGATGCCTTTAACTGTGATATCAGAAATAGTCTGCCCGGTGTTATCCAGGATTTAATTGCATATCCCCAGGCGATCAGAGCCAAAGAGCTCAGAAACATGCTTTTGGCAAACCGTTTGCCCCAGAATGCTCTCTATCATAATGGCTACCGGTTAAAGCCGTCATTTTTTACTGCTCTTCAGAAGGAATTGAATTTGGCAGGGATAAAAAAATCTAACAATGTAACCTATGCCTGCACAGTCAGGAGTTCTATGGTCAGATCTTTGCCGACAAATTGTCTGGTTACAGAAGACCCTGCAGACCGGGACTTCGATATTATTCAGGAAACAGCTCTTAGCCCTGGAGAACCGGTCATTGTGCTCCATAAAAGCGCCAGTGAAAAGTGGTGTTTTGTGCAGACAACTTTTTGCAGAGGCTGGGTGCTTACTGCGGACCTGGCAGTTACCGGGGACCGAAAGAAATGGCTCAGTTATTTACAAACTGATGAATTTTTGTTGGTAACAGGGAGCAGGCTGCATTTAGGCTATAATCCCTATAACCCAGATACATCCATATTGGAGTTCTTCATGGGTGCAAAAATTCCCCTGGCAGCACAGGAACAAATTCCAGAGGTTATTGATAATCAGTCACCAGAAGGCAGTTATGTGGTTAAAATGCCTGTGCGCGGCAAAAATGGGGAACTTGTTATAAAATTGGCGCTAATACCCCGTGGGAGTGATGTGGTTAAGGGGTATCTGTCTTATACCAGATCAGCGGTTATCGGGCAGGCATTTAAGATGCTGGGGGAACGCTATGGATGGGGAGGGATGTTTAATTTACGGGACTGCTCTGCTTTTATCAGGGATATATACAGCTGCTTTGGTTTTCAGTTCCCACGCAACTCCAGAGAGCAGGCAGCGCTCCCTGGAAAGGTTATTTCCCTGCAGGGAGCAGACAGGAGAGAACGCAGTTGTATACTGGATCTGCTGCTTCCCGGAGCGATTCTCTATTTTCCCGGCCATGTAATGCTTTATCTGGGCAAGCACAACGGTGAATATTATGTGATCCACGCCATTGCTTATTATAGTAAATATGACCATTTTGTTAATGGTGTTCTCGATGCAGTGCCTCTTAACGCGGTAACTGTCAGCCCACTTTCTTTACGCCGCCGCAGGAGCGGACAGGAGCTGTTGATGGCTTTGACCTCTGCCATCGAAATAACACCAAACCAATAGCTTACATGTGTCACTTGGGTACTCCGCTGGGGGGCAACCAGTCCCCCTGAACGTTGGGTTTATCCCTGCCGAAGCAGAGGGACGTTCTTTTTGCTTCCTATGAGTCAAGGGGACAGGCACTTTCACTGCTGTGGCATGTGTGCATGATTACGACCCCCATCCCCCTGACACAAGCCTACTCAGTCAACCTGTCCCTCTGAACGTTCGGTTTATCCCTGCCGCTTGCGACATAAGCTCCGGTTTAACTTGCCCGTATACTATCCGCAGACGACAGCCAATCGGCTCCTATGACGCCATCCATGGCGCATAGTCGCCTAGCTCAACATCCATGTTTCGCTTTGGCTGTCGTTAGCTGCTCCTTCGTCAAGGGCAAGTAACAACCTACGCAGGTCGCTGCGCTGGCAGGGAAAAACCCTGCTCGTTGCGTTGGGGGATTTCTCGGTGATCGGTCATAGTTTGTCTATAGCTGTGATTAATTCTTCCCAGCTGTCTACCAGGAAATCGGGGTGCTGGTTTGCTAAATCTTTTTTTGCTGCTATCCCCCAGCTAACTCCGATGGTGGCTGTACCGGCGTTCTTGCCGGTCATAATATCATAGATGCTGTCCCCGATGTAAACAGCTTCAGCGGGAAGGACTGACAGTTGCTTCAGAGCACTCAATATGCCATCTGGGTGGGGTTTCGGCTGCTTGGTATCTTCTACTGTTACTACAACATCCATGAAATCAGTCAGCCCTGTTATCTTCAGGCTTTCTCTGGTGGGTTTACGGCGTTTGGAAGTGACCACACCGGTAAGGTAGCCTTTTTTTCGTATTTGGATCAGAGAATCAATTGTCCCTGGGAAAGGGTGTAGCATTTCTTCCTGTACTCCTTGCTGGTATTTAGCATAGACATCTAGAAAAAGTTCTTCATTTCCCGGGGCATAATGTTTGGCTACATCCCGCAGAGGTAAACCAATAGTGCCTAATACCTCTCCTTTCCCCCAGGGAATGCCCAGTTGCTTAAAGGTATGTACAAAGCTTGCTCTGATTAAAGGTATGGAGTCGATCAAGGTGCCATCGAGATCAAAAAGAACAGTTTTCAGCAATTTCTTCCCTTCCTTTTAGTTCTTGTTCTTTGTTGTATGAATTGGTATGATAAAAAAGGGTGTTGTCAAATGGAACTGTTAAAAATAAATGGAAATACCTATTATATTAAAGCCCCTACCAACGCAGGGGTCTATCTATTTAACAACAGGGACTGTCTCTTGATCGATACCTGTTTTACCGACAAACAGGCACATCAGATCGATAAGATCCTCAAGGAAAATAACTTTAATCTCCGCTATATAATAAATACCCATACCCATTTGGATCACTGCCGCGGCAACCTTTATTTTCAGGAAACATATCCGGAGTGTAAGGTGTTTGCCTCTGAGCAAGAGAGGCCTTTTATGGAGCACCCTTATCTCCTGGGGGCCATCTTTTTTTCGGCCAGTCCCTTAAAGCATTTGGATCCGGCACCTCCGTCATTTCCGGTAGATCATTACCTAAAACCTGGAACCCATGACCTAGGCGGCAAACCCTTTAGGGTGATCCCCCTCCCTGGGCACACCAGAGGGCAGATTGGAATTGTAACCCCTGATAGGGTGTGTTTTTTAGGTGATTCTATCTTCAGCAGGCAGGTTATTATAAAGTATTCCCTTCCCTACCTCTTTGATCTGGAAGGGAGCATTAAAACCCTTCACTTTCTTCCGGAGATCGATGCTGACTACTTCCTGCTCAGCCATGAGGAAGGGGTAATTGCCAGCAAGGACCTGCCTGACCTGGTTAGTTATAATCTAGCAAATATTGAAAAGTTCCAGCAACAGATACTGGCCTTATTAAAGCAGCCTTTAAGCAGGGAGCAGTTGGTAAAAGAAATCAGCCTGAGCAATAATATTGTTTTAAATCTGTTGGAGTATCACGTTATCCAGACCACGGTTTCGGCTTTCCTCACCTACCTCAATCAACAGGGGCTGATTACCTACACTATTGATCAAGGAAGATTGTATTTTCACCAGCCACAGCCTGTGAACTCCCAATGATAATTAAGGATAATAGTTAGAAAGAGATCACCATGCCCCCTTCTCCGGCATAGGTAGCTATGGTGGAGCCCATCTCATTAACGATGAATTGTTCTTCCTTTATATTGAAGTTCTTCATGATCTGGCTTTTTAACATTTCAGCATCTTTCAGATTGTTGAAGTGGGAAATGCTGAACAATCTTGTGGGAATATCCTTTGCTTCCCGCAGTTTTTCACCCATTCTTTCCATCACTCTTTGTAATGCTTTTTTTCTGCCGTGTATTTTTTCAAGGGTTACTAATGCCCCATCAACCCCTGTAAGCAAAACTTTGATATTAAGCAGTTTGGCCAATGAGCCTTGAAATTTACTCAACCTGCCTCCTTTGACAACGTTCTCCAGGGTATCCAGGAGCACATAGTGGGTCAAACCTTTTTTATACTCTGTCAAAATTTGAATTATATGATCCCGGGACATGCCCTTTTCAGCCAGCAGAGCGGCCTTGATAACCTGCAGCCCCTGGCCTAGTGTAGCCGCCCAACTGTCAAAAACAGCCACATTAACACCTGATAGTTTCCTGGCTAAGCATGCTGTTTGATAAGTACCGCTCAGTTTGGATGATATATTGATACAGAGCAGTTCTCCTTTGGCCTCTAGTTCCTTAAAAACCTTGATGAAACTTGCTGCTGATGGTTGAGATGTTTTCGGCAATTCTTTTGTTTTGGCCATTTTTTCGTAAAATTCCTTTGTTGAAATATCAATACCGTCTGCATATTCTTTTCCATCGATATATACAGTAAGGGGAACAACTGTGATATTATGCTTTTCTACAATTTCTGCCGGCAGATCTGCTGCACTGTCTGTAATGACTTGGATCATGTCTTTTCCTCCTTTTCCTCTTCGGGCTGCTATGTGTATTATACTTGATCAAATCTGCCTTTTCACCTGCTCTTAGTAAGTAACAATTTCTAACAGCAGCAATATAATAAAGGTAAAAATATCCTTATTGGGAACTTTTGTTGTAACAGCTCAATAAATTTTCATGCCAATTAAGCTGACCAGTATGATTGTTATTCTTGAATAAAAGGGGGTGCTGCAGTTGTATAATTACGAGCCGCTGGATTCTATGTATCCAGATGTCTACTATCGAGTATATCCATATGTCAAACAGATGTGTGAAATGTATGACAATAGTTCAAACCCAGATCTATACCCTTATCCGACCAGGGAAGCTATTGAAAAAATGACCGACAGTATTTATAACAGGGTTATGGCAGAAATGAAAAACCTTTCTTCAGATGAGGAGATAACTGTTAAACAGTTTGGAAGAGGGTTGTTCAGGTCTTTGATTGCGATCCTATTAATTCGAGAGCTTCTCAGAAGAAGAAGGTCCTTTTAGAGCATTAAATACTCATTCAAGTGGCAGTATTTGCTGTCACTTTTTTTCTATTTTATATATTTTTACAGAGAAATAACTGGTATAATAAAAGATATTTTTATAGTATTTAGGGGGTTGAATTGTGTATGAGCATTTCTGAAGTAATCGGTGCAGTCAATGGTTTTGTGTGGGGGCCATGGATGCTGGTGCTATTGGTGGGCACGGGCTTGTTTCTGACTATACGCCTTGGATTTATGCAGTTTTCTACCCTTCCCTATGCACTCAAGCTTGCTTTCTCACCCTCAGCCCAGGACCGCAAGTCTCAAGGTGATATTTCACACTTTCAGGCCTTGATGACCGCTCTTGCAGCAACAATAGGTACCGGTAATATTGTAGGTGTTGCCACAGCTGTAGTGCTGGGCGGCCCAGGTGCTGTCTTTTGGATGTGGGTTACAGCCCTTGTTGGCATGGCAACCAAATACAGTGAAGCCGTGCTGGCGATTAAGTATCGCATAACTGATGAAAAAGGGGAAATGGCCGGAGGTCCCATGTACTACATTGAGCGGGGTATGAGGTGTAAATGGCTCGCCTGGCTTTTTGCTCTGTTCGGTGCTGTAGCAGCATTTGGTATCGGCAATCTGGTACAGGTTAACGCGGTGGCAGGGAATATGAATGACACTTTTGGTATTCCTTTTTGGCTTACCGGAATTGTTTTGACTATCTTAACTGCTCTGGTTATCCTCGGTGGGATCAAAAGTATTGGAAAAGCAACAGGAGTTTTGGTGCCTTTCATGGCTGTTATATATATCATAGGCGGACTAGTTATCATGATCCTTAATTATGATCGAATACCCCACGCCTTTGGGCTTATTTTTTCACAGGCTTTTACAGCAGAGGCGGGTTTCGGCGCTCTGATCGGTACTACTATCCGTTATGGTGTGGCTAGAGGTGTATTTTCCAATGAGGCAGGGCTCGGATCTGCACCGATTGCCGCTGCTTCCGCAAAAACCGACCACCCCTGCAGACAGGGATTGGTTTCTATGACAGGTACTTTTCTGGACACCATTGTTGTATGTACTATCACAGGTCTCACAGTGGTAATGGCCAATATCTATCCCTCTATTGAGGTGGCTGATGCTGCTGTGCTGACCGGCAAGTCCTTTGACTTTTTCCTCCCGGGTATTGGCAGTCTTGTGGTTACCATTGGTTTGATGTTGTTTGCTTACTCTACTGTCTTGGGCTGGGCTTATTATGGAGAGAAGTGTTTTTATTACTTGACCAATATCAAAGGTGTGCAATTATACAGGATCATTTTCTGTGTTGTCGTATTTTTTGGAGCGGTTACACAGCTGGAATTGGTCTGGGATATAGCTGATACATTTAATGGAGCGATGGCTATACCAAACCTGATTGCTCTTCTGGCTCTATCAGGTGTTGTGGCTGCAGAGACCAGGGATTTCAAAAGGATCCGCGCTTTAGAAAAATCAGGCAAAAAGCCCATATAAAAAAAGTGAGCATTTATGCTGCAGGAATTTTGTTGACCGTTGGCGAAGTTAATGAAAAATATTGATTTGGGAGACTTAGAAAGGGGGTTATAGGTTTATGGCAGAGGAAAAGAAAAAATATAAATTTACTTTTAAAATTGTTCAGGACCTCTGTATGGATTGCGCGAGCTGTTGGTATGTGTGTACCTATGAAGGCGGCAGTGAAGCTATTGATGTGAGCTATAATGGAGGAGCTTTCTTTGTGATCGATGAGGGTTCCTGCATAAGGTGTGGGCGGTGCTATCGTTCCTGCCCGGTCAAGGCTGTTGAGCGCATTAAAAATGCCTAAGGGCATATAGTTTATTGGGTCTTATAGTTTAATTAGCTTGGTGAATCCCCGTTTTTGAATGGGGATTTTTTCTTCTTAATAAAGCTGTGCTATACTTGTAGCGAGGTGAAGAGAAAATGGCCTTAACCTGTGGTATTATCGGTTTACCCCTAGTGGGGAAAACAACACTGTTCAACCTCTTGACCCAGGGAGAGGAAGAGACATCCAGTTATGCAGGTCGCACAAAAACCAGTGTTCGTGTGGCCAAGATTCCAGACAAGCGTCTTGACTTATTGGCGGAAATATACCTTCCCCGCAAAGCGATTCCTGCGATGCTGGAGGTTACAGATCTGCCTGGTTTGAACCGGGGATCAGGGGCAGCTTTTTTAAATGCAGTGCGGGAGGTGGATGCCCTGATCCATGTTGTCAGAGCCTTCAGGAATGACAATATACCGCACATCGATGGCGATATCAACCCGTTGCGTGATCTGGAAAATGTTAATGCTGAGCTTTTTCTGGCGGATCTGCAGATGGTGGAGACCAGGTTGGAGAGGATAGCTGCCAGCAAAAAGATAAAAGGTGAAACTTTAGTGGAGCAGGATGCACTAAAGCGATGCCAGGAAGTTCTTAATGAGGAAAAACCACTGCTGGAAGCCGGCCTCAGCGATGATGAGTGGCAGGCAGTGCGTTCACTGGGATTTTTAACTACAAAGCCTATGATTCTTGTCATCAATATGGATGAGGACCAACTGCGGGATGGTCATTATGAAGGTGAAGAGGGTGTCAGGTTATATGGGGAGGGGAAGGGATTCCCTGTTCTCCCCATCTGCCTTGAACTGGAAGCGGAGATAGCACAATTGGATCCGGGAGAAAGGGAATTATTCCTCACAGAGATGGGGATCTCTGAGCCGGGTGTTGAGAGGGTTGCCAAAACCATTTATAAACACCTGGGTTTGATATCGTTTTTAACTGTGGGACGTGACGAGGTAAAAGCCTGGACCATTAAAAAGGGAACAGCAGCTAGGGTAGCTGCAGGTAAGGTCCATACAGATATTGAGCGGGGTTTTATCAGGGCTGAGGTTGTTAAATATGAGGATATGGAAAAATATCGGGATATGACAAAGATTAAAGAAAAGGGGCTTGCCCGTCTGGAGGGCAAGGATTATATTGTACAGGATGGAGATATTATCGAGTTTAGGTTTAATATTTAATTGTTGATTGTTGGCTGATAGTTAATTCGGAGCAGGATATTGTCGGTATTGGTAGAATTATGAAGAGAAGATTGTTAAAGGGGGGTGAACCCCGGTAAGGGGCACAGATGGCCAGTGGTGAGCAGGAAATTCAATTGGTAATATTCAGATTGGGTGTAGAGGAATATGGTGTGCCAATTACTCAGGTGCAGGAGATCAATTTATTATCCAAGCCGACAAAAATTCCCAACAGTCCGGTTTTCTTAGAAGGGGTGATCAACCTGCGGGGTCGGATCATCCCGGTGGTTGATCTGAAAAAGAGGTTTGCACTTGACCATACAAAGTATACAAAAGATGCCCGGATTATGATAGTTGAAGTTAATGAAAGCGTTATTGGAGTAATTGTTGATGAGGTGTTAGAGGTGCTTCGCCTACCTGCCGGCAGTATTGAACCACCACCTCCGGTGATTGCGGGTATTACAGCTGCTTATTTGGATGGGGTAGGCAAGTTGGATGACAGGCTGTTTATTCTTCTGAATATGGATAAGGTTTTAACAGTAAGTGAACAGGAAGAGCTCGAACAAGTGGAAAGTATGGCGGATTCTGGAGAAATCCTTATTCAAGAAGGTTAGTTGATAAAATGGTTTTAGGGATCGGTATTGACATCATTGAAATAGACAGGGTGGAAAAGGCTCTGGCAAGGCGTAAAGGCCTGCTGAGGCGGCTGTTTACCCAACAGGAGATCGCCTACTGCAATAGGCGGGGGAGGGCTGCGGCTTCTTTAGCTGCCCGTTTCGCTGCCAAGGAGGCTGTCAGGAAGGCCTGTAGTTCTGTGATGCCTGATATACTGTTTCCCTGGCTGGAGATTGAAATTGCTGTGGAGGGGGAACGGCCCCAGGTAAAACTGTTGGGGAGTAGTGCAGTTGAGGCAGAGAAGAGGGGGATTGCCGAGCTGTTGGTGAGCCTGAGCCACAGCAGAGATTATGCCTGTGCCTCTGTCGTGGCCCTTGGGGAAGCAGCCGGTCCTAACATTTAAAGAGAAGGTGGTTGGCCATGCGGCTTGTGAAAGCGGCCCAGATGCGGGAAATGGATCTGGATGCCACAAGGAGATACAGTATTCCCAGTTTGATTTTAATGGAAAACGCCGGTCTATCCATAGTGCAGGTGATTATGCAGCGCTTTCTTGGCGAGGAAGTGCAGGGTAAAAGGGTTTTTATTATCGCCGGCCCCGGGAACAATGGGGGAGACGGTTTTGTGGTAGGGAGGCACCTATTTAATAAAGGGGCTTTTGTTGGTTTTTTAATCACTGTTCCACCTGATAACTATCGGGGGGATGCTGCTGTTAATTTAAAGATTGTCGAAGATATGGGATTACCCTACAGTATACTGCATCCTGAAAATTTGGACAGTGTTGCTGTTGAATTAGAAAAAGCTGACCTCATTGTGGATGCTCTTTTTGGAACAGGGTTTAAGGGAGTCCCCCGGGAACCCTTTGCCTCGTTAATCAGAATGGTAAATAAGGCTGGGAAACCGGTTATCGCTGTAGACATCCCATCAGGTATGGAAGCTGATACAGGACGGATAAGCGGTGATTGCATCCGGGCACAAGCTACAGTGACCATGGGAATGCCCAAGTTGGGGCTGTATCTTGATCCTGGTGCACAGTACACCGGAAAGGTTATTGTAGGGGATATTTCATTCCCTCCTGATCTGAAGAGTGAAGAGGGTGGGGATTACTACCTGGTTGATGAAAAAATGGCAGCAGAGATGCTGCCTGAACGCCTTCCCACCAGTCATAAAGGGGACTTCGGTCATGTAGCTGTCATCGGTGGCACAAGAGGCTATACCGGTGCAGTTGTTTTAGCCAGCAATGCGGCTCTGCGCGGTGGAGCGGGATTGGTGACCGCCATTATTCCAGAAGTGTGCTACCCTATTGCTGCGGTGAAACTTACCGAAGCTATGACCTTCCCGGCCAAGGGGACTGAAAACGGTGGTTTTTCCAGTTCAGCTCTGGAATCCATCAAAGGGGTTTTGCAGAGAGCCACAGTTGCTGCTGTAGGCCCAGGGCTGGGGCAGGAAGAGGAAACAGCAGACTTTCTGGAAGATCTATTGAAAAATCTCAATATACCTATAGTGCTCGATGCCGATGCTCTCAATATCATTGCCAAGAGGAGGCATTTGTTATCAGATCAAGCCCTTGCGAAACAGAGAAGGAATTGGGTGTTTACCCCTCATCCAGGTGAAATGGCCCGCCTCTGTGATACAACGATTGCTGCGGTACAGGAGGACCGGGTAGGGGTTGCTGCTGAAGCCAGCAGAAAATGGGGTGTGGTTCTGGTTCTCAAAGGAGCACATACAGTTATTGCAGGTCCTGAGGGTCCCCTTTTCATCAACAGCACCGGAAATCCCGGATTGGCTTCCGGTGGCACCGGTGATGTGCTGGCAGGGTTGATCGCTTCATTTTTGGCACAGGGGTTGGATCCTTTACAGGCAGCTGTCTGTGGCCCCTTTATTCATGGTTTGGCTGCGGACCTGATAGCAGAGAAGTCAGGAGAAGCCGGAATGATTGCTGGAGATCTACTTGCTGAGATATCTCAAGTGATCGAGTCACTCACTGCTTTGAAACGGGGGCGCAGTTAAATGGGGAGACCCGTTTGGGCAGAGATCGATCTCGATGCTCTAAAGAATAATGTGCAGGAGATGCGCCGCATAACAGACCTAAATGCACAGTTGATGGCTGTTGTTAAAGCCAATGGGTATGGGCATGGGATTGAGCAGACAGCAAGCACAGCTCTTCAAAGCGGGGCTACCTGGCTGGGTGTGGCTCTTCTGCAGGAGGCTGTTTTGCTGCGTGATAAAGGGATCACCGCTCCCATATTAGTTCTCGGTTATACACCGGTGGATGATGCTGTTGAGGTCATAAACCATGACATCAGCCAGACCATTTTTACTGTTGAAGATGCCCGGGCTTTTGCAGTTGCTGCTCACCGGCTTGGTAAAAAAGCAAAGGTGCATATCAAGATTGACACAGGTATGGGCAGGTTGGGTTTTTCCCTGCAGGGGGATACTCTGGATAAAATCCGCAGTTTATCACAGCTGCCCGGTTTGGATATAGAAGGGATCTTCACACATTTTGCCACAGCTGATGATTCCGATAAATCATTTGCTGAAGAGCAGTTTATGAGATTTCAGCAGTTGCTGAAACAGCTGGCTGCACATCATATTTATATTAAGTGGCGGCATTGTGCCAATTCCGCCTCAGTGATAGATCTTCCCTATACCCACCTGGATCTGGTACGCCCGGGGATCGCTCTTTATGGATACTATCCTTCCCCTTATGTTAACCGTGCTCTGGTGAAGCTGCTTCCGGTCATGTCTTTAAAGGCAAGGGTGGCTTTTGTTAAAGAGGTAGCAGAGGGGTGCAGTATCAGTTATGGCAGAAAATATATCGCTAAGAAGAAAACATTTATTGCCACAATCCCTTTGGGATATGGGGATGGATATTCCAGGTTGCTCTCTAACCAGGGAGAAGTGCTGATCAGGGGTAAGCGTGCTCCTGTTGTGGGTCGTGTATGTATGGATCAGCTGATGGTTGATGTGGGTCATCTTCCAGATGTACAGCAGGGGGATGAGGTTGTGCTTTTGGGCAGGCAGGAGGGAGAAGAGATCACTGCTGATGAATTGGCTGGGAAATTGGGGACCATCAGTTATGAAGTCCTCTGTATGATCAGTGAACGAGTTCCACGGGTCTACCTGTGCAATAATGGAAAGGGTTAATATGAGGTGATATCCTTTGTGGCAGATATACTCACACAGCACCATGGTAACTGAAGCAATAGGTCGGGAACTGGGAAAGCTTCTCGGCCCTGGTGATATTATCTGCCTTACAGGTGAACTGGGGGCAGGGAAAACAGTATTGGTGCGGGGTATTGCCTCGGGCCTTGATGTTAAGGAGCCTGTTTCCAGTCCAAGTTTTTTGATCATCCAGGAATACCAAGGTAAATACCCGGTTTTTCACTGTGATTTTTATCGCCTGGGATCTTACCAGGAATTAGTGGATATTGGATGGGAAGAATACTTTAATAGAGAAGGCGTTATCCTGGTTGAATGGGGTAATCTGATACCTGACGCCTTTCCTGCAGATTTTCTGGAAGTGAAAATCCAACATACAGATGTGGAAACAGGCCGCCTTCTACAATTTATCCCAAAGAGCCATCACTATATAACTATTGTTGAGGAGTTGTCAAAAAAATGCGGATCCTGGGAATAGAAACATCCACACCAGTGGTTTCTGTTGCTGCTGCAGAGGACGGCCAGGTATTGGGAGAGTTTTCTCTAACCACCAGGCAGGGGCATATGGAGCACCTGCTCCCATTGATTGATCAACTTTTAACCAGCCTCAAATTATCAGTTAGAGACCTTGATGGGTATGCGGTATCGGTGGGGCCCGGTTCTTTTACATCACTGAGGGTGGGTCTTGCTACCTGCAAAGCACTGGCACATGCCGGTAAAAAATTTGTTGCTGAAGTTCCTACTCTGGATGTTCTTGCCTGGGGTCTGCAGGGAACAGAAGGACTGATCTGCCCGCTGATACCTGCCCGCCGAGATGAAGTTTATACTGCTATCTATGTAAGCTCACCTGGTGGAATAAAAAGGTTGAGCAGTTATTTGGCTTTAAATCCGAAGGATCTGACAGAGCGGTTGCGCGGGCAGCTGCAGGCTAAAATAACCTTTACAGGTGAAGGAGCACAACTATACCAGGATCTCCTGCAGCAGGATCTTAAAGACAATGCTGTTTTTGCTGACCCTGCTCGTGTTTGGCCCCGGGCGGGTTTTACGGCAATTATAGGCATAAAAATATTGGCTGAAAAGGGGGGTAAAGAGCCCGGGGCGGTGCAGGCGCTTTATGTCAAACCACCAGCTATTCGCTGCCGGAGGACATGATGGAAGAGGTTAATAATGGGGTTTCTATACGCTTTATGAAGAAAGGTGATATAGAAGAGATTATGCTGATCGAACAGTGCTCTTTTCCTGCCCCCTGGTCAGCAAAGGCGTTTCTTAGTGAACTCCAAAATAAGTTTGCCAGGTATTTTGTGCTCCTGGAACAGGGGAAGGTAGTTGGCTATGCAGGGATGTGGTTGTTTGCGCGGGAATCCCATATCACTACCATTGCAATTCACCCCAACTATAGAAATCAGGGTTACGGCAGGATGCTGATGAACTTTTTAATTGACTATTCCCGGGAAGAAGGGGTTGATACCATGATCCTGGAGGTCAGAATATCCAATATTCCTGCCATAAAACTTTATTCCAGCCTTGGATTCAAAAAGATCGGCATACGCAAAAATTATTATTTAGAAACACATGAGGATGCCATTGTTATGCTCCGCAAATTTAATGAGGAGAACTGCAGAGGGGAGGATGAGAAAGTTGCAGATTAGAGGTGTTGTGGACCGCATTGAAGGGGATAAGATCATAGTTTTACTTACTGACGAAGGGATAGTGGTGCACTGGCCGCGGCAGTTTTTACCTGATGTAAATGAAAGCGATATAATCTGTTTTGATGTCAAAATGGAGGTACCTGCTCGTGAGGTTAAGAAAATGTCGCCGAAGAGCCTTTTGGAACGCCTGGCCTGGCACCCTGATTATTAATTATTACTACTGCACATAATACCAGAGAAGACTTCTATAAGGAGGTGGCTCTGGTTGGATAATAAAAATCTTAAAGTGGATCAAGGCAAAAGAAAGGTTAAACGGGTAGATAAGGAGTGGTCCAAAGACACTGAGAACAACCCCGATGACCTGGAAATTTATGATGATGAGGATATATAGCTTTTTTTAAGGGGAGTTAGGAGAAATGCCAGTTGCCTGGATATTAGGTATTGAAACAAGTTGTGATGAAACTTCTGCAGCTGTAATCGGAGATGGCAGTATTATTGCCTCCAATGTTATCTCCTCTCAGATCGCTGTCCACCGGCAATACGGTGGGGTTGTTCCTGAGGTTGCTTCACGGCAGCATATGAAAAAAATAACAGTTGTGGTAGAGAAAGCACTACAAGATGCGGGGATCGGTTTTGGTGACCTGCACGGCATAGCTGTAACTGTGGGGCCTGGCCTTATTGGTGCTCTACTGGTTGGGGTAGCAGCAGCTAAGGCATATTCCTATTATTTGCAAAAACCACTCCTCCCTGTACACCACCTGGAAGCACACCTATATGCTAATTTCCTTGTCCATAAGGATCTGGAGCCTCCCTTCATCTGTCTTGTGGTTTCCGGCGGCCATACCAGCCTGGTTTTACTAAAGAGACACCTGGAATATGAGATTTTGGGAGCTACAAGGGATGATGCAGCAGGAGAGGCTTTTGATAAAATCGCACGGGTATTGGGGCTTCCCTATCCGGGAGGGCCGGCTTTAGAGGAATTAGCCAGTAATGGCGACCCTAAGGCAATAAACTTTCCCAGGGCCTGGTTGGGGGAGAATAGTTTAGAGTTCAGTTTCAGTGGACTGAAAACCGCGGTTTTAAACTATTTGAAGGGCTGCGAAAAAGAGGGGATTAGCCCAAACTTTCCCGATGTGGCAGCAAGTTTCCAGGCAGCAGTTGTAGAGGTGCTGGTGGAAAAAACTATTAGTGCTGCAAAACAAACCGGTATCAATGATCTATGTCTCGCCGGAGGTGTTGCTGCCAACTCCACACTGCGCAGACTATTTCAAAAAAGGGCTGAAGAGGAGGGCCTCTCATTTTACTATCCTGAGAAGATATTATGTACAGATAATGCAGCAATGGTAGCCTGTGCCGGCTATTATCATTATCTGGCCGGGCATTTCGCCCATCTCAACCTGGAAGCCTGCGCTAATTATCCTCTGACCTGAAAAAAGGTGCAATATCCCTTTTCGCTCATTTGTTCCGGGTGTTTATATGTTGATAATTTGACTGAGATATGTGATTCTATATGTTGACATAACAGAATAAGTTTCAGTTAATATTGGGGATAATTTTAGTTTTCGATTAAATAACCGATAATATTGTATACAATAGCTGTGGATAAACCTGTGGATATGTGGATTATTGTAATAAAAATCAAATATTTTTAATTTGAGGCGGTGTGTATGCGGCCAGTTTTGTTTGAAATTGGAAATCTGTCAATTTATAGTTACGGTTTTTTTGTGGCTTTGGGTATTGCTGTGGCAACTCTGTGGATGATATATCAGAGCAAAAAATGGGGTAAGTCTCCTGATATTGTGCTGGATTGTGTTCTCATCGCTGTGATCAGTGGTGTTATTGGGGCACGCTTATTCTATGTTTTCCTTTATGAAGCTGATTATTACCTTGCCAATCCGGTGCAGATTTTGTTTATTCAGCAGGGAGGGTTGGCTTTTTATGGAGGTCTGCTTAGTGGGCTGTTGGCTGTTGTTATTTATCTTTTAATCAGACGTATACCTGTACTCCCTTTTTTAGATTTTGTTGCTCCAGCGACAGCACTTGGTTATGTTATTGCCAGGTTCGGTTGTTTCATGAATGGTTGTTGTTATGGAAAGACAACAACCACTGCTTGGGGAGTGGTTTTCCCTGCTGTTGATGGATTAACACGCCATCCAACACAGATTTATTCCATGCTGGCCGGTTTGCTGATCTTTGTTTTTTTGGTGTGGAAGTCACAGAAGGGCATCCGTTTTCCAGGGCAGGTCTTTTCTTTGTTTCTAATCCTCTATGGATTATTCAGGTCGGTTATTGAGCTTTTTCGGGAAAACACAGAACTTACAGGTGGCCCTGCTGAGGCATCATTGGTGGCACTGCTGCTGGCTGTTATGGGTGGGGTCCTCTATTATTTCTTATCCAGGAGAGTGAAAGGAATACCCCCAAAGGTATAGAGAAAAGAAGGCATAAAAGGATAACAAAAGAGAGCCGGTTTAGGCTCTCTTTTGAAATGAAATTATTTGTAAAATACATGGTTTCCTATCCGGCAGACATAGGTGAGTGTTTTAAAGAATTCGGTGCTCTGTGCTGTGGCCGGATTGCAGAAGTAGACAGCTCCATATACCGGATCCCAACCATCCAGAGCTGCATCTGCAGCCCGAATCGAATCTGCACTTGGGGGGAGATAGAGTGTACCGTTGAGTACCGGTTCAAACTGCCAGGGCTCATAGATCACATCTGTGATGGTGTTGGGGAATCTGGGGTCTCTGATTCTATTCAGAACCACTGCCCCGACAGCAACCTTTCCTTCAAAAACCTCACCTGCTGCTTCAGCATTGATCAGCTGTGCCAGTAGGTATCTTTCTTCAGCCGAATAGCTGCCGCCCCGTGAGGGTGGTGGTGTTCCACCTCCTGAGCCTCCTGGCACCAGCAGAACCTGGCCGGGATAGATCACTGTACTGTAAAGGCCGTTCAGTGACATGATGGAGTCAACTGATGTTCCAAAGGATCTTGCGATAAGATAGAGTGTGTCACCAGGCTGGACTGTATAATACTGTGTTTTTCCTATTGGGGCCTGTCCACTTCCTGGCACCAGCAGAACCTGACCCGGATAGATCATTGTACTGGAAAGGCCATTCAGCGACATGATGGAGTCAACTGATGTCCCAAAGGATTTTGCGATAAGATAGAGTGTGTCCCCCGGTTGGACTGTGTACTGTTTTGTTCCTTTGTCAGGCAGTATCAGCACCTGTCCGGGGTAGATCATTGTGGAACTGAGGCCGTTGAGGGACATGACCGTATCGACTGATGTGCCGTTTCTTGTGGCGATTAAGTAGAGGGTGTCACCTGGCTTAACTGTGTAACTTGCTGCATAGCCGATGTTCCCAAATGCAATAATCCCGACCAGCAGAACAACAATGATCAGGCACAATTTGCGCAATGCTCTTCCTCCTTTCCCTGCCTCCGAGGTAAGCTGATGGGTTCGGTCGAAAGGATCGCCCTACATTTCCGTCTCCCCTTCGGAAATGATTCACCCCTGACGCGCAGGAATGCACGTCAATATGGTTCCCCCGTACCGTACATAGGACAAAAGTACGGATTCGGCACAATGTTATATATTTTTAGACAATTATGGCATCTCTGGTTTTTTAAATCAAGCGGTAATATTCGCCAGTGTCTTCGGCTAAGCAACCATGCTTTGTATGCATCAATCTAAAATGAAAAAGCGACAGGGTATTAACAACGATTGGAATACATCATAATTAAGATGTAACATTAATCAAGTCTGATCGTTATTATTAGTAGTCGGCCGGCTGTGAAAGAAGGTGTGGATAGTTGCTAGATGATGAAGTAACAAAGGCTGCCGGAGGTGATCAACACTCCATTGAACAGGTTTGTCTGAAAATGTGGGAACCCCTTTATCGCTATATCTATTTTAAAGTACAAAATCGCGAAGAAGCAGAGGATATTACCCAAGAAACATTTGTTAGAGCTCTGTCCTATTGGAAGAAGGAGAAATTGTGTTTAGATAAATGGCCGGGGTTTTTAAGAACAATAGCACTTAATATATTGCGAGATCGATGGCGTCAAAAAAAACGCAGGGGGATAGCGGTCGATTTTGAAAAAGTGAATCCAAGCCAACTGTTAAGTACTGATGAGCAAAACACTGTTACCCAGCGCCTGCAGATAGAAAATGCGTTAGCGAAACTGAGTGCAGAACAGCGTAAGATTTTGGAACTGCGCATCATCCAGGGTTATTCAGTAGCTGATACTGCCGGGTTGGTGGGAAAGACCGAGGGGGCTGTACGCACAGCCCAATACCGCGCATTAAGGGCTTTGGCTCAAATTTTGTATAACAATGGTTAGGTCAGGAGGGACGGATAGATATGGATGATAATGAAAAAAGGCTATCTGATTATATAGATGCCTTAAATGCGGAACAGGAACCTGAAAAACATTACGGGCCTGCTGATTCACCTGAATTGGAAAAAACCCTGGCTGCAGTGCGCCTGGTTCGTACTCTCAGAGAACCGGCACTCCCTGATCCCGGTTATCCGCAGAGGCTGTCTCAGAGAGTAGCTGAGCGGATTAAGGTTCCTGGTTTCCGTCGCAGGTGGATTTTACCGGCAGTAGCAGCACTGGCAGCTTGTTTATGTTTATTTGTATTTTTTGATATATTTACCCAAGATGTGGTTTACGCAATGGAGAAAGCTGTTACCAATCTGAACAGTTATCACGGTGTTATGGAGATACGCGTTCAAAATGCAGCAGGAAATGAATGGATGGTTCGTAGGGTAGAGCTTTGGTCCCATGGAGAAAAATATGCCATTGAGCAGGATGATGGCACTTTGACGGTCAACAATGGTGAGCGAAAATGGCAGATCCGCCCACAAAGCCAGGAAGTAGCCATACTGCCGTTGCTTCCGGACCCCACAGGCAGTAGTTTTGATCTGCGGGATGAAGCAAAACAGGCCAAAGATTATCCTCATCAGATCGTCGGCACTGAGCTGATTGCCGGCCGTCAGTCAATCAAATTAAAAATATCTCCTCCAGGAGGTAGGCCCTATTATTTATGGGTTGATAAGGAAACAAATCTGCCTATCCAACTGCAGACCCCTATGGAAAATGCATTACAGACCACATATACCTTTGTAAGTTTTGAACCTAATGTCAAGATTGAGGCTGAAATATTTGCTTACCAGCCGCCTGAAGGATATCAAGTGGTGACAGATAATCCCGGGCAGTTGGCAGCAACCATTGAGGAAGCTGCTCTCATCAGTAAGATTAGCCCATTAGTCCCAAAAGAAGCACCACTCCGTATTCTGGCCTTCCATGACCGGATTGTGCTGGATTATGGTGAAACAATTGTTGTTGAAACCGCTGCCAGAGGAGTTTTTAAGCCAGCCCCTGAAGCAGCTCTAGGCACTGCTGCCGGTGAGCCGCTGGAAGTATTGGCGGAAAAACTGAGGTGGCAGCAGGATGGACTGGAAATACAAGTGGAAGGACCCGAGCGGGTGGAGTTGGCACGACAGATTGCCGCTGAGCTGACTCTTCCTAACACTGATATCCAGCTGGCAGAGCAGGCAGAGGTTAAGGTTCCGGTAGATATGGATCTTGTAAAAGCCAATCAACAGCAGGTTGACAGAGGCAGCAGTCCTTGGCAACTGGATCCCGAACAGGTGGCCTTCACCTTTGTAAATTTAAAGGTGTCTCCAGAAGGAATTGTCGGTGAACCGAAGATCAAAGAGGAGTCTTTTAAGCTCAAGATTAATAACGGTGTCGAATCAATGGTAGAAGTGGCTGATGGCCCGGTTAAGAGAGTATATCTTAAACGACTGGTGCGGCAGGATGAAACCGGTATTTGGACAGTGGTGGGCTACGACCCCCGATAAAAGTCAAACTAGGAGGTGTTATCATTGAGGTCAAAAAAGTTCTTTATACCTCTGATCAGTCTGCTGCTGTTATGCTTAATCTTTTTAATGGAATGTGCTTTTGTATGAGGGAGTTACCGCTCTCTTCAGGCAAGATAGAATTAGGTAGCTAGCCCCAATTATTGATAAGGGACAAGTATGTTAAAGCATACGAGTCCCTTTGTTTTTAAATACTCAAGGATTTTTTATTATTGCAGGAGGTTTTTTCGCTTTACTGTCGAATACAACTAATGTAAACTTATCGAAAATCTTACTTGCATATTATGCCTATACCCGAATTGCTAGGAATTGTTCTACTGGTTAGCTGTTTCATATCTTGATTTCCGATTGATTTTGTCAGGTTTTATCCTGTTAACAGGCTATTAGCCTGATAACAGGTCATTTTAATGTAATACAAGAAGGGAGGGGGATTGGATGCCTGAAGCTGGCTGTGCACAACCTGCCGAAGATATCCAGAAGGAGAAAGAGTTAGGGGATCTTTTTGCACAGTGGCGAGGGGTAAAGGGTGCTTTAATACCAATCCTGCAGGGAGCACAAGAGATTTATGGATATCTGCCTAAAGAGGTGCTTCTGCGGATCGCGCGCGAATTGAAGCTTCCGCCAAGCCGTGTATTTGGAGTTGCCACTTTCTATGCCCAATTCCATTTGCAGCCGCGTGGGCGTAATATTGTCAGGGTTTGTCTCGGTACAGCCTGCCATGTTCGTGGTGCCTCAAAGATATTTGAGGGCATACAGCAAGAGCTGGGTATTGATGACGGAGAGACCACTGAGGATCTGCGTTACACGCTGGAAACCGTAGCCTGCCTAGGCTGCTGTGGTTTATCTCCGGTGGTTATGGTCAATGATGACACTCATGGCCGACTGGTTCCGGACAAATTAAAAGGTATTCTCGAACAGTATGAGTAAACAGACCCTTAATGAAGGGAGGTGAATTCACCGGGTTTTGCCGCGCTTAATAACGGGGCAGGCAAGGTGAAGATTATGAAACTAGTAAACAGGGAAGACCTGAAGAAATATCGTGAGGAAGCCCAAAAGGAGATATTTTCACGTAATTCTGAGAATACCAGAGTTATTGTGGGGATGGGAACCTGCGGTATTGCAGCCGGGGCTCGTGAAGTGATGGCCGCCATACATGAAGAGCTTAATAAGCGTAATCTTGAAGTTATTGTAGACAAAACCGGCTGTATCGGAATGTGTGAGCAGGAACCACTGGTGGATGTACAAAAACCAGGGGAGCCGCGCATTACCTATGGTAAGGTTAAGCCTGCTGATGCCGCAAGGATCATTGTAGGGCATGTTATGCACGGTAATATCGTCGATGACCTTGTAATTGCACGCTTTGAAGAAATTTAAAAAAACATAAGGGAAGGAGGGAAATTCAAGGTGCAATTAGTCAGAGCCCATGTTCTAGTATGCGGGGGCAAAAACTGTTCCTCATCTAATTCCAAGCAGGTGCTTGAAGCATTTGCCAAAGAATTGGAAGGGAAAAAGCTTGATCAGGAAGTTAGACTGGTTGAGACCGATTGTCATGACTTTTGTGAAAATGGGCCTCTGGTAATCGTTTATCCTGAAGGAACATATTATGTCAGGGTAACACCGGAGGATGTTCCCGAAATAGTAGAAGAACATCTGGTTAAAGGTCGGGTTGTTAACCGCCTGATTTATAAGGCGCCTATTAAGGAAGATGAAATTCCTACCTATAAAGAACTTGACTTTTACCGGAAACAAAAACGTGTTGCCTTGCGCAACTGTGGTTCCATTGATCCAGAAGAAATAAAGGAGTATATTGCCAGGGGTGGTTACTCCTCTTTGGAAAAAGCTGTTTATGAGATGACCCCGGAACAGGTGATTGATGAGGTTAAGCGTTCCGGGCTGCGCGGTCGTGGTGGTGGAGGTTTCCCCACGGGCCTCAAGTGGGAGTTCTGCCGCCGTTCCCCCGGGGACCTGAAATATTTGATCTGTAATGCTGATGAGGGTGACCCCGGTGCTTTTATGGACCGCAGTATTTTAGAGGGGGATCCGCACACTTTAATCGAAGGTATGGCTATCGCTGCTTATGCTATCGGATGCCGGGAGGGTTATATTTACTGTCGTGCCGAGTATCCGCTTGCAATTAAGAGATTAAAGATAGCTATTGCTCAGGCTGAAGAATTCGGGTTGTTGGGAGAAAACATCCTAGGAACCGACTTTACCTTCAATCTACACATTAAAGAGGGAGCTGGAGCCTTTGTATGTGGTGAAGAAACCGCTCTTATGGCTTCTATTGAGGGTAAGCGCGGTATGCCCCGGGTAAGACCACCTTTCCCGGCACAGTCGGGATTGTGGGGGAAACCTTCAAATATTAATAATGTGGAAACCTATGCCAATGTGCCGGTTATTATCGGAAGAGGTGCTGATTGGTTTGCTTCCATGGGTACGGAAAAGAGCAAAGGTACCAAAGTATTTGCCTTAACCGGTAAAGTGAATAATACCGGCCTTGTAGAAGTGCCGATGGGTATTACGATCCGAGAGATCATCTTCGAAATCGGCGGGGGTATAGTCGGGGGTAAAGAGTTTAAGGGTGTACAGATCGGTGGGCCCTCCGGTGGTTGTATACCGGCTAGCTTAATGGATACACCAGTTGACTATGAGTCACTGATCCAGGCAGGGGCCATGATGGGTTCAGGTGGTTTGGTGGTTATGGACGAAACCACCTGCATGGTAGACCTGGCTCGGTTCTTCCTCAATTTTACTCAGTCTGAATCCTGTGGTAAATGCACCCCCTGCAGGGAAGGGACCAAGAGGATGCTGGAAATCCTGACCAGGATTTGCAATGGAGAGGGTGTACCCGAAGATATAGAAACACTGGAGCGTTTAGGTCGTGTAATCAAATCAACCGCTCTTTGCGGTTTGGGTAATACCGCTCCCAACCCGGTGCTTTCTACACTGCGCTATTTCCGTGACGAATATGAGGCACATATTTTTGATAAACGCTGTCCGGCACATGCCTGTTCAGCCCTGCTGATTTACTCCATAGATAAAGAGAAGTGTTCCGGCTGCGGCCGTTGTGCGAAGGTATGTCCGGCAGGGGCAATAACCGGGGAAAAGAAAGAGCCGCATGAAATAGACCCCGATAAGTGCATCAAGTGTGGCAGCTGTATTGAGCAGTGCAAGAGGGGCGCTATTTTGCGCTTGTAAGCACATTACATGAGAAACAAAGGGGAAAAGGAGTGTGAGAAAAGTGGCTCTCGTCACCGTCACTATTGACGGCCAGACAGTCCAGGTCCCGGAGGGCACATCGGTGTTGGATGCCGCCCGGTCCATTGGGATAAATATCCCCGCCCTGTGCCATGACCCGGACCTGACACCTGTCGGGGCTTGTCGTCTTTGTGTTGTTGAAATAGAGAATATGCGTAATCTTCCCGCTTCTTGTGTAACCATCTGTACTGAGGGTATGGAAATCAGGACCAATACACCCAGAGTCAGAGAGGCGAGAAAAACGATCCTGGAACTACTGGTTTCCAATCATAATCTTGACTGTATGACCTGTGAAAAGGCCGGAAGCTGCCTCCTGCAGGATTACTGCTATGAATATGGTGTTAGCGGATATGTTTTCGAAGGAGAAAAGCACGATTATCCCCTGGAGGTAGACAACCCCTTCTATATCAGGGATATGAATAAATGCATCGTCTGTGGGCGCTGCATCCGGGCCTGTGAAGAGGTCGTCGGCAAAAACATCTTAGATTTTGTATACCGCGGGTTTAAAACAAAACCCAGTCCTTTTATGGACACACCTATGAGCGAGTCTGACTGTGTCTACTGCGGCAGCTGTGTTACTGTATGTCCGGTAGGTGCTCTGGTAGAAAAGGATAGATTAGGCAAAGGCCGTACCTGGGAGATTGAGAAGGTGAAAACCGTTTGCCCGTACTGTGGTACAGGATGCACCATTGATCTCAATGTCATGGACGGCAAGGTTATCGGGGTGACTGGGAACCCTGAAGGTGATGTCAATGGCCGCTTCCTCTGTGTGAAGGGGCGTTTTGGCTACGAATTCGTTCACAGTGATGACCGGTTGAAAAAACCCTTGATCAAAAAGGATGGCCAGTTTGAAGAAGCAAGTTGGGATGAAGCCATCAACCTGATTGCTTCCAAGCTCAATGAGGTCAAAGAGAAGAATGGTGCAGATGGTATTGGCATCCTCAGTTCTGCACGCTGCACCAATGAAGAGAACTATCTACTGAATAAGTTTGCCAGAGCGGTGATCGGCACAAACAACATCGATCACTGCGCCCGTCTCTGACACGCTCCCACAGTCGCCGGTCTGGCGGCAGCTTTTGGGAGTGGAGCAATGACCAATTCCATCAATGAAATCAGCGGTGCTGATTTTATCCTGGCTTGTGGGACCAATACCGCTGACTGTCATCCAGTGATCAGCTATAAGGTCAACAAAGCTATCCGTAATGGCGCCAAATTGGTGGTCATCGATCCTCGTGCCACAGATTTCGCTGCTTGGGCTGATGAACACCTGCAGCTTAAACCAGGTACAGATATTGCCCTTTTCAATGGTTTTGCCAATGTAATCATCAATGAAAATCTGTGGAACAAAGATTTTGTTGCCAATCGAACAGAGGATTTTGAAGCACTCAAGGAAGCGGTGGCTAAATACACACCTGAATATGTGGAAGGTATCACCGGTGTCCCGGCGGAAAAGATCAAAGAGGTGGCCAGGGCTTATGCCGGTGCAGAGCGGGCAACGATCCTCTACACCATGGGCGTTACTCAGCATACAGTTGGAACCCATAATGTTTGGTCTGTAGCCAATTTAGCTATGCTCTGCGGGCAGATCGGGCGTGAATCAACAGGGGTTAACCCACTGCGCGGCCAGAATAATGTCCAGGGAGCATGTGACATGGGAGCACTTCCCAATGTGTTAACCGGCTACCAGAGTGTTGTAGATCCATCTGTTAGGGAAAAGTTTAATAAGGCCTGGAACTGTAATATACCAGAGAAACCAGGTCTTACCGTAACTGAGATGATGTCTGCAGCAGCCCGTGGGGATATCAAAGCCATGTTCATCATGGGTGAGAACCCGGTGCTCAGTGATGCTGATGCAAGCCATGTGGCAGAAGGGCTAAAGAAATTGGACTTCCTGGTGGTGCAGGATATCTTCCTTACAGAAACAGCCCAGTATGCTGATGTGGTGCTTCCTTCAGCCTGCTTTGCAGAAAAGGACGGCACATTCAGCAACACCGAACGCCGTGTCCAGCGGGTGCGCAAGGCCGTGGATCCTCCAGGAGAGGCTCTAGCAGACTGGGAGATTATCTGCAGGATCGCCAATGCTATGGGCTACCAGATGAATTATGCTTCTCCATCTGAGATTATGGATGAGATCGCCGGCCTGACACCATCCTATGGTGGTATCTCCTTTGCACGTTTGGAGAAGAATGGCCTGCAGTGGCCCTGCCCGACTCCAGATCATCCCGGTACTCCTTTCCTGCATGGAGAGAAGTTCAGCCGTGGTCTCGGCAAATTCCATGCTGTAGAACATATACCACCTGATGAACAGCCTGATGAACAGTACCCGTTTATCTTAACAACAGGGCGTAGGCTTTACCATTACCACACAGGAACCATGACCAGAATAGGTATGCTAAATGAGCAGATGCCCGGTGATTACCTGGAGATAAACTGTGCCGATGCTGAGAGGCTAAATATCAATGACGGGGATAAGGTAAAGGTGACCTCACGCCGTGGTAAAATTGAGATTCCGGCTAAGATCAGTGATACAGTGCCACCAGGCGTAGTATTCACCTCCTTCCATTTTGCAGAAACACCTATTAATAAACTGACAAACCCGAAATATGATGCCATCTCAAAGATTCCAGAATTAAAGGTTTGTGCGGTTAATGTGACGAAATAAAGAAAAAACCGGTTAAAAACCCGACTCCATGATGGGGTCGGGTTTTTTAATAACAAAAACTACCGGTCATAACTAATAAAACCGGTTATTAAATTTTAAAAAGGGTGGTGATTGTTTATGATCAGAAGAAGATGGGCCAAATCCAAAATATTTTTGTTAATTATCGGGCTTTGTGCAGTTTTTATGATAGCTTTAATAGTAAGATCAGGGGTCATTGCTGCTGTTTCCTCAAAAAATACTTCTCAGATCAAATATGAAACTTACAGCTATAAGGATGTGCCTTTAACTGTTTCTCTACCTGAATCAACTGATGTCACTGAAGATTATTACAGCAGTGGTGAGATAATCATTAATTCGCAATTGTGTGATGATGTGCATAACTATCACGGCTACCTACAGATCTGGAGAATCTCTGACCCAGAGGAATTTATTAAAAAGAGTAAATTAAACAGCACCTATCATTTTACTGCTTATGAACAAAACAAAATTACACAGGGTAATTATCAAGGGTTTGTTATTTCCTGGTCAGCCCAGCTTCAAGACAGCGGGTATATTTCCGGCAGGGATTATATTTTACAAAATAAGGATGACGAGGAGAAGTTTTTAAGAATTTCTCTTACCACCAAAGAAAAAGTTTTTCCTGATGAACTGGGGAAAATAGCAGACACTATTGTTTCATCTGTGGTATGGAAATAGTCCTCCCACAAGGACAGTTATTCTGCACTTCTCTTCAAGGCCTCCATATTTTTGATTCTTATTGATGACCTGTGAAAATCGATGATCCCTTCATCCCTCATTTTGCACATCTCCCGTGACAGGGAGGGTCGGGAAACATTGAGCAGATCAGCCAGTTCACAGCGCTTAAGGGGCAGCATAAAGGTGGTCATGCCTGTTCTCTGGTGCTGTTCTAGCAGATAGGTGCATATTTTACCCCGCAGGCTTTTAATTGCCAGGTATTCAACTTTTCTGTTCAGCAGGAGGGCCTTCTCTGAAATAATTCTGAGCATATTTTGAATGAGCATTCTATGGTTTTCACAGCTGTTATCACAGTAACCGATGATCTTTTCCGGTTTGAGGAACAGAGCTGTACACTTTCCTTGAGCGAAAACTGTAGCCGGCCAGCACCTGTTTCCTGAAAAGGTCGCTATCTCACCGAAAAGTTCCCCAGGGCACAGTACCGTCAAAATGATCCTGCTGCCTGCCGCGTTCTCTTTGGTCACCGCAGCCTCACCGGAGAGCAAGATCCCAAATTCGGATAGTTCATCACCAGCGATGGTTATGCACTCATTTTTTTGATAACTTTTGATACGGGGATGCAGGCATTCCAGCAGGCAGTTTATTTCCTCCTGGTTTAATCTGTGGAACAGTCTGCATCTCTTTAAGCTGTCCATCCATTTAAAATTCATTTAATAATCACCGCATTTGGTAACTTTGGTTACCGTTTTATATCCCTGATTCTAATACACTGAACACAGAAAGACAAGAACAAAGATGAAAGGGGTTATTGAAGATGAGAAGAAAGATAGTTCATATTGATGAAGAGAAGTGCAATGGGTGCGGACTTTGTGTTGAGGCATGTCATGAAGGAGCACTGCAGCTCATAGATGGTAAGGCAAAACTGGTTTCTGAATCCTATTGTGACGGCCTGGGCGACTGCTTGCCTGAATGCCCTACCGGAGCCATAACCATTGTGGAGCGGGAGGCAGAGCCCTATGATGAAGAAGCTGTTAAGAAAAATATGGAGGCTAGAAAAACTGCGAAAGATGCAGCAGAAGGTACTTTGCCCTGCGGCTGCCCAGGTACACATGCCAGGACAATACACAGGAAAACAGAAACTCAGATTGGAGCACCGGAAGCAATGCAAAATGTACCTGTGGAGTCCCAGCTGAGACAATGGCCCTGCCAGATTAAGCTGGTGCCTGTTAATGCACCTTATTTAGACAATGCACATCTTCTGGTGGCTGCTGATTGTACAGCCTATGCCTATGCCAACATGCATAACGACTTTATAAGCGGTAAGATCACTTTGATCGGTTGCCCGAAGCTGGACTCAGTTGATTATTCTGAAAAACTGACAGAGATCCTGAAGGCACATAAGATCAAGAGCATCACTGTTTTGCGCATGGAAGTGCCCTGCTGCTCTGGCTTGGTTAATGCAGTCAAAAAGGCTCTCATTGACAGCGGGAGAATGATTCCCTGGCGGGTTGTTACCATCAGTACAGATGGGAGAGTTATTGAGGACTGCTGATAGCTATCAAATGCATTGTTTGAATTCTTTGAGGAACATTTCTTAGAAGTTGAATAGGGTATTAAAAAATGCGGATGAGGGGACTTTTTAAACTAATCTGTTGTGGGGAAAGCAGTTAAAGCTTTCCCTTTTTATTTTAGGTATTTCTCGGCAGTATTTATTTTAATACCCCTGGTGTTGTCAAGGGAGACCTTCTGTTGATTAACGGGGAAGGTGTTATCGGCCTGATTATCGGCCTGTTAACTGCTGTATGGTTTTTCAATAGGATCAAGAAAGATGATTTTTTATTCTCATTTTATAGACATACATCAATAAACTGCTGAAAACTGTCTTTCGATGACGGTTTTTATTTGATCATAAGCCTCAGCTGCGTCAAGATAACCCAGCTCATAAAGATGATTCAGTTTATCGGCATTTTTTTCAAAGCGGTTCACATTTAATTTTTTTGAGGGTCTGATCACCGCTATTTGTCCCTTTTGTTCCAATTGCTCTATGTATAGTAAGGTTTTGTTGTAAATTTGATATCGATTTAGCATAGCGGCAATAAGATTCGGGTAATCTCGGTATTTCTTTTCTAACAGTAGACGCAGCGGTGTGCTGACCGGTTTCTTTTGATAACCCTGATTGCGGGTTAAGACCACCATATTCTTCTGGTAACCATCTGTTATGGCCTGGCGGATAGGTATGGGATCTGTAATCCCTCCATCCAGCAGGTGGTATCCTCTATAATGAACAATAGGTGAAACGAACGGAAGGGAAATTGAAGCTCGCAGAGCAGTAAAATTTTTATCCATCTCACTCTTATCGAAATATAAAGGTTTTCCTGTTTTGCAGTCAGTAACCCCAACTTTAAAAGTAATCGGTGAATTGAAGAAAGTATCATAATCAAAGGGGACTCTTTTTTGGGGGATCTCATCAAATATAAAGTCCATACCGAAAAGGGAGCCATTTTTGACAAGGTTTTTAATGCTCATATAACGCCAGTCATTGATAAAGGCAGTAGTGATGATTTTGTTGCGTCCCTTTTGCCGGGAAATATATGAAACTGCATTGCTGGCGCCAGCTGAAACACCTATCACATAATCGAAAATCAGGTCTTTTTCAAGAAAAAAGTCCAGCACACCCGCTGTGTACAGTCCTCTCATTCCACCGCCCTCAAGTACTAGTCCTGCATGAATCACTTAACCACCCCTAAATACCAACAGATAGCCGCTTGAAAACAAAAATAACAGTTGACATAAAGGTAGTTTTCAAGAACCATTTTTGTTACCCATGTCCTGACTGAACAGTCCTGACTGAACACAAACAACCAACCACTAACCACCAACGACCAAATCACCAACCCGGATATTTACTCCTCCATTCTTCTGTATCCTGGTAACCGGTTAAGAGGTCATCTGCCAGCTGTATAAGCAGATCAGCAAACTCCACTTTCTGCAACCATGGGGCAGGGATGGCATCGATACCCAGATAGGCCCCTAATATGTTGCCGGTGACTGCACCTGTGCTGTCACTGTCTCCATCATGATTGACCGAGATGAGGAGAGCTTTTTTGAAATTATTTTTTTCTTTGAGGGAGCAGTAAACGGCTATGGCAATGGTTTCCTCTCCTACCCATCCCTCTCCCAGCTGAGATAGGGCAGTGAGAGGTTCGGTATTATCCCGGGAGAGTGCTATAGCTTTTTCCAGCAGACTGCTGCACTCTTCATGACCATTGTGTTTCTTCAGTTCTTCAAGGGAGGCAGTAACAGCATCCTCTATTTCCATCCCCTCGATAATACAGGCGATTAAATGGGCCAGGACACCGGCAGATAGATAGCCGCTGGGGTGTCCGTGGGTCAGTGCTGCAGATTCACAGCCGATTTCAAAGGCACTCTCTCTGCTGCAAAATAAGCCTACTGGGGCGACTCTCATCACACCGCCGCATCCCTTGCTGTTGTTGATGGGCTGCTCTATGGTTCCCATTTTACCGCTCTTCAATGCAGAAAGGCAGGTATTGCCTGGAGCACGCTGTTGGTGTAGTTCACTGACATTGATCAACAAGCCATCAAGTTCCTTCAAAATGCCTGTATTGTACCCCTGAGTGACCAACCACCGCTGGTATGCATGAAAAATAACAGATGGCAGGTTGTTTTCTCCCTTTTCTGAACATCTGGTGGCTGCTCTGAGCAGCCCCTCTGCTGTGAACATTGTCATTTGTGTGTCATCTGTGATTTCGGCCAGGTTTTTGTTGCCCAGGTCCAGATCTTTGATGCCCTTCGAGCCATATTTTTTTACAATTTCTTTATACTTTAAAAATTCTACCGGCCACCCCATTGCATCTCCCACTGCACCACCGACTAAGCAGCCGCGAAAATATTTCTCATCCTTTTTCATAGTGTTATCCTCCCGGTCCTTTTGTGTATTGATGCCCGATTACCAAAGTATCTTTTACTTTGAACTTCCTTTTTCCTGCCCCTGTACAGGCAGGTTTCAATACTTGATCTTATCCTGTATTGTATTAAAATGGAATAGAAGCTCTTTTTCAAGGGGGGATATGGTTTAATGACCGATCAACTGCATCAGGCTGTACACCTTTTACCAATGCCTGTTACTTTAATCGGTGCCAAGGATGGTGATCAACATAATATCACTACTGCTGCCTGGATCAACCAGATATCATGGAACCCTCTGCAGTTGATGGTATCTATATCTCCACAGCGGTATATTCATGACATGATTGCCAGAACAGGGGAGTTTATGGTGACCATCATGGGGGAAGGTGACAGAGCGACTGCCTTTTTTTGTGGGACAAGATCCGGCAGGAATACAGACAAGCTTAAAGAGTTGAACCTTCCCACAGAACCGGGTGAGGTTATTGCAGTACCCAGGATCAAAGACGCTCTGGCCAATCTTGAATGCAAACTGGTAAAAAGCATTGTTTCCGGTAATCACACCCTTTTTATCGGAGAGGTCGCTGCTGCCGATTACAAAAAGGGCCCCAGGCCATTGGTTTTATGGCAGGGCGAATTAATTACAATATAATAACTAAATAAAGGAGTAATAGAATGGGACAGGATAATGAGAAATATTCTTTGCGTTGGGATGTAGACACATATGAATCAATCAGAACAGATATATTGGAGTCATTGCCTTTTGAATATCCGGGCAGTGCAACAGAGGTAACCTACACATATCCGGAGTTCACATCTGTTTGTCCATGGACCGGGCTTCCAGATTTCGGGACATTGACAATCACTTACACACCTCGTGAGAAACTTGTTGAACTCAAATCATTGAAGTATTATCTAAATTCCTTCCGCAATGTGGGGATTCTGCAGGAACATGTAGTAAACAGGGTGAAAGATGATCTTGTAAAGCTTCTGCAGCCTGTTTCCCTTACTGTAACAGCGGAATTCAATCCTCGTGGTGGCATCGGCACTCTGGTTCGGGCGGATTATCAGTCTTAGCGTTTACCTAATCCTTTGGACCTGATTTGAGGGGGGCATTGATTTGGTTTTGTCTGAGAGGCTTACCAGGATTGCCAGTTATGTTCCTAGAGGTAGTATTGTGGCAGATATCGGTACTGATCATGCCCTGCTCCCTATTTATTTGGTTCTGGAGGGGATTTGCCCCCGCGCCATCGCCTGTGATCTCTTCCCGGGTCCGCTGGATTCGGCAAAAGCCAATGTCATACTTTACAAGTTAGCACGGTCCATTGAGATAAGACAGGGTGACGGTTTGGAGCCGCTACAGCCCGGGGAGGCGGATGTGATTGTAATATCCGGTATGGGAGGAGCCAAAATTAAAGAGATTTTGGAAAGATCCCCTACTGTTTTGGATGAAGTGTCCTGTTTAATTCTACAGCCCCAGAGAGGTTCTGGTATTGTCCGGAAATGGTTGTTTGATCACAACTGGGTGATAACAGATGAGGACCTGGTGCTGGAAAAGGATCAGTTCTATGAAATAATTGTTGCCGAACAGCCGACTGCTCAAAAACCCCAGTATGAGATTGATGATGATGCACTTTTTGATATTGGACCACTTCTTATCGAAAAAAAACACCCTCTCTTGATACCGTTTCTTGAGGATAAGTTGAGAACAGCCAAAAATGTTTTAAGATCCCTACGCCATGCCAGAACTCCTGCAGCTAAAGAGATGAAGCGGGATTGGCTGCATAAAATTGAGGTCATGAGGAGGATTATCGAGGATGTCAGTTAAATGCGCAAAGATTTTTGCCTGGATTGAAGATTGGGCACGGCCTGAATTGGCAGAAGAGTGGGACCGGATCGGATTGCTGGTGGGGTCACCAGCAGATGAAGTGGATAAAGTGCTGGTAACCCTTGATGTGACAGCAGATGTGATTACAGAGGCGGTTAATGAGAGAGTTAATTTAATCGTTTCCCACCACCCCCTTTTCCGTGACCCAATTCCTTTTTTGCGATCCGATATCTATCCTACTTCACATGTCTGCAGGCTGATCAAAGAGGGAATAGCCCTCTATGCTGCCCATACCAACCTTGACGCAGCTCCCGGAGGGATCAACGACCTGCTGGCAGACCGGTTGGGGTTGGTAGATGTAGATCTCCTTCTCTGCACTGATGAGGAGAAATTGTACAAGCTTGTTGTTTTTGTGCCTGAAGGATATGAAGACACAGTGCGCCAGGCCATCTGTTCCCAGGGAGCGGGATGGATCGGAAAATATTCAGACTGCACCTTTCAGACCAAAGGGACAGGTACATATAAACCCCTTGAAGGAACCAGTCCCTTTATTGGAGAAACAGGCAAGCTGGAAAAGACCCCTGAATTAAGGATAGAGACCATTGTACCTGAAGGCCGGCTGAAAAAGGTGGTCAGGGAGATGCTGGCAGCACACCCCTATGAAGAGGTTGCTTATGACTTATATCCCCTGAAAAATCAAGGTGATCGTTCTGGTCTGGGTAGAGTGGGAAGACTGCTGGAACCCATGCCTCTTGCTGCTTTTGCTGAAAAGGTGAAAGCCGATTTGGGTTTAGAGATGGTAAGGATGTCAGGAGACCCCAAGAGGCTTGTATCCAAAGTTGCTTTATGTGGTGGGAGCGCTATGGCTCTTCTGGAGTATGCTGTCCGCTCAGGTGCTGATGTTTATCTAACAGGGGATGTCAGACATCATGGAGCATTGGATGCCCTGGATCAGGGGATCGCGGTAGTTGACGCCGGACACTATGGAACGGAGTGTGTAGTTGTCCCTGTACTGGCTGATTATATTGCGAAAAAAGCAAAAGAATCTGGTGAGGAACTTACAGTTGTGACCTCCCGGATTAAAACAGATCCATTTAGATATCTGTGATATTTTGTGCTCTTGTTTTTAAATGAAGTCTGACAAAGGAGTTTTTTAAAGGTTTAGCCTTGAAAACCAACTGATCTGTTAATTGACAGTTGGTTTTTTTATTTTTGCTGGCACCGGCAGATCCCGGTGTTTTTTTTGGTTATTTACAAATAATAAGAAAAACTTTATGTGAGATTTTTAAAGGAGGTTTTTTGAATGCTCAACTGGTTGCTGACAAAAATGGCTGACCCGCTGATGGATGATGCCATGGAAAAGATGCTGACCACCAAATATGCGGAAAACCCTTTTGTTTTATTGACTGCTATGGAAAAGCTTACCCCAGCTGCTGTCATTGAAGCAGGTATGAGGGCTGAAACAGGAAAAGAACTGGAACGGCCTCTAGGCAGTCCTCTAAACCTTGACCCCTGGGAAAGGGTACTGCTTAATCCAAAGCAGCTGTTTCAGCTTCCAGCTGAAGACCTCAATAGTATTGACACTCAAACAGTAATCGGCCCCCGGGCGGGCAGGCCACTTAATCTGAAGATCCCTGTGATGATCACAGGGATGTCCTATGGGGCATCTGTCAGTTTACCATTTAAAATTGCGCTGGCCAAAGGGGCTTCTCTGGTGGGAACAGCAACTAACACCGGTGAGAGCGCTGTCACAGCTGAGGAGCGCCAGGCGGCAAAGTATCTGATCGGTCAGTACAACCGGGGTGGGTGGTTGAATTCCAGTGAACAACTGGAACAGCTGGATGCCATCGAAGTGCAGTTCGGCCAGGCTGCCTGGGGTGGAGGGGTTACCGAAACCATTAAATCAGATGCTATCGGTCCGGAATTGAGGGAATTGTGGAAGCTGGAAAAGGGATATGATGCTGTTATCAATTCCCGTATGCCGGGCACATCTTCAGCAGCAGACATCATCAAGCTGATCAATGGGCTGAAAGATGAGTATGATGTGCCTGTGGGTGTTAAAATTGCGGGCTCTGACTATATTGAATATGAGCTGGAAGTGATCTCCAAAACAGATGCAGATTTCATTACCATCGACGGGTTTGGAGGTGGCACTGCCGGATCACCTCCTACTTTGGAGGACAATTTAGGGCTTCCACTGCTTTACTGTTTGCCCCGTGCCATTCAATGGTTGGAGGATCATAACCTGCGGGACCGCTTTACTGTGATAGCCTCCGGTAGGATGAAAACCCCAGGCCATTTTTTGAAAGCCCTGGCTCTCGGCGCAGATGCCGTTTATATTGGTTCTATTGCAATTATGGCGGCACTTCACACACAGGTAATAAAGGTTTCACCACAGACAACCCCACCTCAGCTTGTCCTCTATGATGGCACCCATAAAGATGAATTGGATGTGGAACAGGCAGCAAAGAGTCTCTCCAATTTTCTCAATTCATGTATGGCAGAGATGCGGCTGGCGGTGCAGGCAGTGGGCAAAAATTCCATTAAAGAACTGAACAAAGATGATCTGGTGAGTGTTGACCGGGACCTTGCGGAGGCCTTAGGCATCAGGTATGCTGGGCACGGGCGCAAATAAAAAGAAAAACATCTAATAGACCGAGAAGACGATTTGCAATATATGATAAAATATGAACTGTGGATCTTATTGTGGCAAGTTATAGATCCGCAGTTTCTTTTTGTGCTTGCCATAGGGGATGCGTGATCTGCCGTCAATTTTTCTTGTCTTGTAACGTGAGGAAAATAATGATATTTTAAACTGAAGATTAACAAGTCTGATAGGGAGGATATTGAATTGTCACATTTGGTCAAAGACATCGACAAGCAGTTGGAGATCATAAAAAGAGGCACAGCTGAGATCATTCCTGAAGAGGAACTGGTTGATAAGCTCAAGCGTTCCATTGAGGAGGACAGGCCTCTCAAAGTTAAATTGGGTTTGGATCCAACTGCTCCTGATATCCATTTAGGACATACAGTTGTTTTACACAAAATGCGCCAACTGCAGGAATTGGGGCATGATATTATTTTGATTATGGGGGATTTTACCGGGCGGATCGGGGATCCATCAGGGCGTTCTGAGACCCGCAGGCAGTTGACAGAGGAAGAAATAGAAAAAAATGTTGCAACATATAGGGATCAGGTTGGTAAAATAATCGATATCAATAAAACCAGATTGGTTTACAACAGCACCTGGCTGGGAGCCCTTTCTTTCTCTGATGTGGTCACACTGGCTGCCAAATATACAGTTGCCAGGATGCTGGAGCGGGATGATTTTGAACGCCGCTATAAACAGGGCATACCGATCGGTATTCATGAATTCCTCTACCCACTGATGCAGGGCTATGATTCTGTGGTTGTAAAAGCAGATATCGAATTGGGAGGAACAGACCAGAAGTTTAACTTGATGGTAGGGCGTGATCTACAGCGTGAGTTCGGACAGGAACCACAAGTGGCAATTACAATGCCCATCCTTGAAGGACTTGACGGTGTTCAAAAGATGAGCAAAAGCCTGGGGAATTACATAGGTGTTTCCGAGCCTCCCAATGAGATTTACGGCAAGACCATGTCTATCACTGATGAATTGATTGTTAGGTATTTTGAATTGGTTACTCCTGTACCTAATGAGGAAATCAGACAGATCCGGGATGACATGGCCAGTGGGAAACTCAACCCCAGGGATGCCAAAATGCGCTTAGCTAAAGAATTGGTGACTATGTTCCACGGTAGAGAAGCAGCCCTTAATGCGGAAAAAGAGTTTATTACTGTTTTTCAGAAAGGCGCACTGCCTGATGATATTCCAGATGTTTTTATTCCACAGGGCGAGCTGGGGGATGATGGGACCATCTGGCTTCCAAAACTGCTGACTGCAGCAGGGCTTGCCAACAGCACATCATCTGGTAAGAGATCTATTATCCAGGGAGCGGTCAGGATAGATGGAGAAAAGATAACTGATCCTGATCATCGTGTCCTTGTCACCAGCGGTATGATTGTACAGATCGGAAAAAGAAAATTTGCCCGTATAAAATTATAAAATTGGGATGCGCACCCCTTTGGAAACGTAATCATATAATACATGGTATTGTTTTTCGAGGGGGTGGAAGCACTGTTTCGGCTACACCTTTTCTACTGCCGCCGTGTACCAAGAATCAAACTGGCACTGGTTGCCGGCGGAATAACTTTATTTTTTCTAATTTTGATGTTCATTATTATCGAACACAATTTAAAACCGACTATCAGTCATATTGCTGAAGCAAGGGCACGGCAAATTGCGACTGAAGCTGTGAATAATGCTATAAAAGCCAAAATAGCCGATTCTGTTAACTATGATGATCTGATCAGTGTCCAGAAGGACTCTCAAGGGCAGATTGTTTTGATGCAGCCCAATATTGTGCGCATCAACCAACTGGCTTCTGATACAACACTATCCATTAACAGTGCATTAAAAGGCTTAGAGAAGGAGAAGTTTTATATCCCTGTAGGGCAGGTATTGGGAAGTCAACTGATTGCCAACTATGGTCCGCGGATTAAGGTTTCAATTTACCCCATTGGTACAGTGAAAACCACTGTTTTCGATAAGTTTGAAGAAGCGGGGATAAACCAAACACGCCACCGACTTTATCTATCTGTTGATAGCCAGGTGCGGGTGGTTGTACCACTGATCACATCTAATGTTAGAGTAAAAACACAGGTTCCTGTGACCGATACCATAATTGTGGGTCAGGTCCCGAAAACTTATGTCAGATTGGATGCTAAACCATTGGAACATTAAACAGGGAAAAGTTTTGTTGGTGTATTTGTTTTGTATGAAAAGATAGGATGGTGGGATATTATTAGTGTTGGCAAAGAACCTGAAAGGCAGTAAGCTGAGCAACACTGATGCGAGATGGTGACAGAAAAGTGCTTGACAAGCCCTCAGGTGGGGAGTAAGATAAACAACGCTGTCAACGAGGTGACAGAAAAAGATCCTTGACAAGCCCTAACAGGGGTAGTAAGATGGAGAACGCTGTCGCTGAAAAGGTGATAAAAAATGAGCCTTGACAATCCCCAAAGGGGAAAGTAAGATAGACAGCGCTGACACCGAAGGGGTGGCAGAAAAAAGTCTTGACAAAACCCCAGAGCGGGTGATAGGATAGACAACGCTGCCGCCGAAAAAGCGGCAAAAAGTCTTGAAAGCCCTAAATAAGGGTGGTAAGATAGACGACCCTGTCAACTGACAGCAAGGAACTAGAAAA
>LFTQ01000150.1 GCA_001513545.1 Clostridia bacterium DTU068
TTTGAGTGTTATGTCCAGGGGGTGGGCTACCCCGTCTGTGGTGGGGGGAGGTATGATGAACTTTTGGCTAAATTCGGTTTTCCCTGTCCAGCCACTGGTTTTGCCCTAACCATAGACCGTGTTCTGGATGCACTGGATAAACAATCCCCTTCCTATGATGATCAAATCCCTGATTATTTTATTACTGGATCTGATATGGGTGAGGTAGTGAAAAAAGCAAGGGAATTGAGACAGGATGGTTTTATTGTAGAGGTTGATCTGACAGAACGGCCCAGGCGGGAAGCTATAGCCTATGCCTCCCGGAAGGGGATACCTCACATACTGGTTATGGATCATGATGAGAAAGTGGAGTGAGGCAAATGAATAAAGAAGTGATAACTTTTGCATTGCCTAAAGGCCGTCTGCTTCCCCTTGTGGAGAAGGTTTTAAAGGATGCCGGATTGATGGCAATCGATCTGGAAAGGGACGGGCGCCGCCTGGTTTACAGTGATCCGGAAAGAGGGATACGCTATCTTATCTGCCGTGCAGCTGATGTTCCCACTTTTGTAGAGTATGGTGCTGCAGATTTGGGTATTGCAGGGAAAGATGTGATCCTGGAGCAGGGCAAGGATATCTGTGAGTTGATGGATCTGGGGTTTGGTGAGTGTAAATTTGTGGTAGCTGTTCCCGAATCCAAACTTGAGCTATATCAGGGTGGGCTTTCTGCCTATCTGTCCCGTTTTGGACGGCTGCGGGTAGCAACAAAATTTCCTAAGGTTGCGGAGTCTTATCTACGCAGCCGCAGTCTCCCAGGTGAGATTATCAAACTTTCCGGTAATATTGAACTGGCGCCTCTGGTGGGACTGGCTGAGGTGATCATCGATTTGGTTTCAACCGGAAGAACACTGCGGGAAAATAAGCTGGTAGCAATTGAACAGATCACTGGAGCCACCGCTAGGTTGGTTGCTAACAGAGTTTCCTACCGGGTTAAACATCACCAATTGGTTTCATTTATTGATGCCATAAAAAAAGTGCATCTACCCCCCTGCTGAGCATTATCAGGGCCGGGTTATTTTGGAGAGATGTCATTTGATCAGAAGGAGGACACAGAAATGTTGAAGGTGGTATCACTTAAAGATGATCTGGTTTCTCAACTGAGAGCCAGGGAGCACCGAGGTGAAGAGCTGGAAGCAGGAGTACGGGAGATCATCCAACATGTTCGGGAGCAGGGGGATGCTGGTGTCCTGGCTGCCACAAAGAAGTTTGATCATGCTGATCTAACCGCTGAGCAATTACAGGTTACAGAAGCAGAGATTGAGGAAGCATATCAAAAGCTGTCTCCCGAACTACTGGAGTCTCTGCGCCTGGCCAGGGATCGTATTCAGGATTTTCACCAAAGGCAGCACTTCCAGTCGTGGTTTCATCCCGGGGAGAACGGGGAGGTACTTGGCCAGTTGTATCGGCCGCTGGAGCGGGCCGGTATCTATGTTCCCGGCGGTACCGCTGCTTATCCCTCTTCTGTTCTGATGAATGCCCTGCCCGCTAAGGTGGCTGGGGTAAGGGAGATCATTATGGTGACACCACCTAAAAGTGATGGTACAATACTCCCTCTTGTTTTGGTTGCTGCTGTCGAGGCAGGGGTGACGAAAATTTTCAAGGTTGGGGGTGTACAGGCTATTGCTGCCTTGGCATATGGAACAGAATCGATACCTAAGGTGGATAAGATTGTTGGGCCGGGAAATATCTATGTGACTGTTGCCAAGAGGTTGGTTTTTGGGCTGGTGGATATCGATATGCTGGCAGGGCCCAGTGAGATTGTGATTGTGGCAGATAGCTCTGCGGACCCGGAGCTGGTGGCTGCTGACCTGCTGTCTCAGGCAGAGCATGACACTTGGGCTGCGGCTGTGCTGGTAACACCTGACAGGATGTTAGCGGAGAGGGTACAGGAGGAAGTGGAGAAACAGCTGGCAGTACTGCCCAGGAAAGAGATCGCCTCCAGTGCACTGGACAACTGCAGCGCAGCAGTGGTGGTGGACAGCATGCAGGATGCTGTAGATCTGGCCAATGAACTGGCACCTGAACACCTGGAGCTTTATGTGGAGGATCCCTTTTCCTTACTTGGACAGATCAAAAACGCAGGTGCGGTTTTTCTTGGTGCTTATGCCTCTGAGCCGGTAGGAGATTATCTGGCAGGGCCAAACCATGTTCTGCCTACAGGGGGGACAGCAAGATTCTTTTCACCATTGAGTGTGGAGGATTTCTTGAAACGCACCAGTGTGATCTATACAACTAAAGAAGCCCTTAAAAAATGGGGTCCCCATATTGTAAGGCTGGCTGAGGAAGAGGGGTTAGATGCCCATGCCCGGGCAATTTCCAAAAGGTTGGAGGGATTATGATGCGGGAAGCTCAAGTGGAAAGGGTAACAGCTGAGACCAAGGTTAAGTTGAGTCTGAACCTTGATGGGAGCGGCGCCTTTGAGGGTAAAACAGGGGTTGGGTTTCTTGATCATATGCTGCATCTACTGGCAAGGCATTCCTTAATTGATCTGAGCGTGGATGCGGTTGGAGATCTGTATGTGGATGCCCATCATACTGTGGAGGATACCGGTATCTGTCTGGGGATGGCACTACAAAAAGCCCTGGGCGATAAAAAGGGGATAAACAGGTATGGGAGCGCTATGATCCCCATGGATGAAGCCCTGGCTATTGTTGCATTGGATCTCAGCGGCAGGCCCTTTTTGAGTTATGCAGTAAAAGCGCCGGGCCAGGTTGCAGGTGATCTGCCGGTAGAGCTGGTACCTGAGTTTTTCAGAGCTATAATAAATAATGCAGGGATCACCCTGCACATGCATTTGTTCAGCGGGGATAACACCCATCATATTATTGAGGCGCTTTTCAAGGGCTTTGCCCGGGCCTTGCGGGAGGCGGTTGCCTTCAGTGAACGGGATAGGGGGATCCCATCCACCAAAGGAAAGCTGTGATGGTGGTTAGCGGTTAGTGGTTAGTCGTTAGTGGTTAGTGTGACAAGGGTGTGACAAGGGGACGGGGTTACTGTCACAAATGAAAGCATAGGGACGGTCTTATTGACAAGGGGGGACGGAGGGCGCGTCATTGGTGGTTAGTAGTTAGTCGTTGGTGGTTGGTGGTTAGTGGTTAGTGAGTGGATGCGGGCCTTACCCTTCATGGGGATTGGAGTTCGTAGATGTGTTGTGTGGTATCTCAGGGGGTTCGAATTATGCTGATTTTTCCGGCGATTGATCTAAGAAGAGGCAAATGTGTCCGTTTGGTACAGGGATGTGCAGATGCAGAGACCGTTTATGATGATGACCCGGTCAAAACCGCTCTTTCTTGGAAAAATGCAGGAGCTCAGTGGCTGCATTTAGTAGACCTTGATGGTGCCTTTGCCGGTGAGCCGCGGCAGCTGCCTGTGGTCAGGGAGATCATCAAAAGAGCCGGGCTTCCGGTTCAACTGGGAGGAGGCATCAGGACACTGGAACAGATCAAAGAAGCCTTTACTGCCGGTGTGCAGAGGGTGATCCTGGGGACCGTGGCTATCACTGATCCGGATCTGGTGAAGGAAGCTTGTGCAGCTTTTGGTTGGGAGCGGGTGATTGTAGGGATCGACGCCAGGGATGGTTTTGTGGCGGTCAAGGGATGGCAGGACATATCCTCAAGGCATTTTTTAGAAGTTGCATGCCAGATGCGGGATCTGGGCTGTAGACGGGTTGTGTTTACCGATACCAGCAAAGATGGGATGCTGACCGGGCCTAATATACAGGCAACAGCTGAACTGGCAGAAAAAACCGGGATGTATGTGATCGCTTCAGGTGGGGTGGGGACACTGGAAGATCTCAGAACACTGCGCCCTCTGGAATCCCTGGGGGTGGAAGGTGTCATCATCGGGAAAGCACTTTATGAGGGCAAATTTACTCTCCAAGAAGCTCTGGACGAAGTTGGATCTTAGAGTTGTTCCACTGATTGTTCGGTTTATTGCTGTTGTTAGCTTTATCCCTGCTGTCAGGCTTATACCTCCCGTTCTGTATATCCCTGCTGGCGCAGCGGCCTGTGAAGGTTGTTACTTGCCCTTGACGATGGAGCAGCTAACGACAGCTGAAGCTCAACATGGATGTTGAGCTAGGCGACTCTGCGCCATGGATGGCGTCATAGGAGCCGGTCAGCTGTCGTCTGCGACAAGTCTTAGGGCAAGTTCAACCGGAACTTAAGCTGCAAGCGGCAGGGATATACCGCTGAGCCAGCAGAATACACAAAACTGTGTGGCAGTGATATATAAAAGCTGTGCCAGTAGGTTGCCGTTGAGCAGCATGCAAGATATACAAAGCCATGCGGCAGGAATATTCAAACTGTGCGGTAAGGATATATAAATCCACCGATGGGATATATAAAGCTGTGTTGCAGAACTGTCCCGGTGATCAGCCTGTGATCTAGATAGATTTAGGAGGATAAAAAATGGGCATCAAACGGATCATCCCCTGTTTGGATGTCAAGGTGGGAAGAGTTGTCAAAGGTATAAAGTTCGGGGATTTAAGGGATGCCGGTGACCCAGTGGATATGGCTGTGGAGTATGAGGCACAAGGAGCTGATGAACTGGTTTTTCTTGATATTACCGCAACGATTGAAGGCCGGAAAACCATGGTCCATTTGGTTAAACAGGTGGCAGATAACATTTCCATCCCCTTTACAGTCGGTGGAGGGATCAGAAATCTTGATGATATCAGCACTTTATTGAAGGCAGGGGCTGATAAGGTTTCTCTGGGAACCGCTGCAGTAAAAAATCCTGAATTGGTTACAGATGCTGCCAGGGAGTTTGGGAGAGGATGTATTGTGGTTGCTATTGATGCCCGCCGGACTGCAGCGGGAAATTGGGAGACTCTTACCCATGGCGGTGCTGAAAGGGCTGGAGTGGATGCTGTCATCTGGGCTCAGGAGATGGAAAAAAGGGGGGCCGGAGAGATCCTTTTGACCAGTTTTGATAGTGATGGCACCAAAGACGGCTATGACCTGGAGCTTACCAGAGCTGTCAGTGAGGCTGTGCAGATTCCGGTTATTGCCTCCGGTGGTGCCGGAAACCTTGAGCATATCTACCAGGGTGTTACAACAGGGAAAGCTGATGGAGCATTGGCTGCATCCATTTTTCACTATAGGGAATACACCATCAGAGAGGTAAAAGAATATTTGGCAGAGAGGGGAGTTTCAGTAAGGCTGTGAGAGCAGAACCGGTTTTAACTGACATTAAAGAGATAGATAGTATATTGGCTAAAGTTAAGTTTGATCAAGCCGGTTTGGTACCGGCTGTCATCCAGGATGCAGAGAACGAAGAGGTTCTGATGGTTGCCTGGATGAGCAGAGAGTCATTGCAAAGGTCACTGGAAAGCGGGATGACCTGGTTTTACAGCAGGAGCAAACAGGCTCTCTGGCTGAAGGGTGAGACCAGCGGCAACCATCAGTACATCAGAGAAGTCTTTCTGGATTGTGATGGAGATACACTGCTTATTAAGGTAAAGCAGTTAGGTGCAGCCTGCCATCAGGGGACCAGGTCCTGTTTTTCCCCGGTGGTGGGCAGTACTATTGCTGAAGAACAGAGTTCAGCTGACATTATTGATGACTTGTATGCCTTGATTCAGGAGCGTCGCAAAACTTTACCTGAGGGTTCCTATACAGCAAAGCTGTTTCAAAAGGGTAGGGGCAGGATTGCACAGAAGGTGGGAGAAGAGGCTGTGGAAACTGTTATTGCTGCGATGGAGGATAAGCACGGTGAACTTGTAGAAGAAACAGCTGATCTGATCTATCACCTTTTGGTGCTGCTGGTGGAGTGCGGAGTCAGCCCCCAGGAAATCAAAGAAAAGCTAGCAGAGCGGCGGCGGTAGGTGATTATAATGGATTGGGAAAGAGAATTAAATCCACAGCAGTTGGCTGCAGTAAAACATACAGAAGGCCCATTGATTATTTTTGCTGGTGCAGGGAGTGGGAAGACCAGGGTTTTAACCTACCGTATCGCTTATCTATTGAGTTTGGGCATCTCTCCTTTTCGTATACTGGCGGTTACCTTTACCAACCGCGCTGCCGGTGAGATGCGGGAACGGGTGCAGCATTTAGTAGGCAGTGGTGCCCGTGATGTGTGGATCAGCACTTTTCATTCCATGGCTGTGCGCATTCTCAGGAGAGAGGCACGTTATCTTCCCTTTGATCACAGCTTTATTATTTATGATGATGCGGACCAGCTGATGGTTATGAAACACTGTATCGAGGAACTGCGGGTTGATGACCGCAAATTCCGGCCCCGGGGAGTTCTGGCAGAGATCAGCAGTTTAAAAAATGAGCTGGTAACCCCTCAAGAGTACAGTGAAATGGCACGCAATGTGCGGGAGGACACTATAGCAGAGCTTTATGCACTTTATCAGAAGAAACTGCTAAAGCAGAATGCGATGGATTTTGATGATCTGCTGGTGCAGACTGTAATGCTTTTTCAGTCAGAACCCCAGGTTCTGCAGCATTACCAGCAACGCTTTCAGTACATAATGGTGGATGAATACCAGGACACCAACCACGCCCAGTATGTGCTGGTACATCAATTAGCCGGTGGCTGGCGCAACATCTGTGTGGTGGGGGATGATGATCAATCGATTTACGGCTGGCGGGGAGCTGATATCAGAAATATCCTCAACTTTGAGCGGGATTATCCTGATGTGCGTGTGATCAAATTGGAACAGAACTACCGTTCAACCCAGAACATCCTCAATGTGGCTAATGCTTTGATCTCTCATAACAGAGGGAGAAAGCCCAAAGAGTTGTGGACATCTAACAGGGAAGGAGAGCCAATTTACTTCTATCAGGCTTTGGATGAAAAAGATGAGGCGAAATTTGTCGCTGAAACCATCAAAGGTATGGTCAGTAAGGGTGGTGCAGAATACAGGGATTGTGCAGTTTTTTATCGAACCCATTCTCAGTCCAGGACAATTGAGGAGGAATGCATCAGATCAGGTATACCTTACCGGATTTATGGCGGACAGCGGTTCTATGAGCGCAAAGAGATCAAAGATATACTGGCATACCTGCGGGTGGTGGCCAATCCTGCTGATGAGGTTTCCCTGCGCAGGATCATCAATGTTCCCAGAAGGGGAATAGGTGATACAACTATCTCCCGGGTGGAAGAGGCAGCATTGAGAACAGGCAGAACCTTTGCTGATGTACTCCATCACCCGGAGTTGGCTTATCTAGGGGCACGTGCTGTGGCGGCAATCAAGGGTTTCTTTAAAATGGTTAATGGTTGGATGGCCCTGGATGGGGCTGTGTCCATTGCGGACTTGGTGGAAAGGATTCTGGATGATACCGGATATCTGGCTATGCTTGAAAATGAAAAAACCATTGAAGCGGAAACCCGTCTGGAAAACCTCAAAGAGTTTTTGGTTGTGGCGCAGCAGTACGACTCTGCAGGGACCGACAGGTCTCTGGCCGGTTTTTTAGAGGAGCTTGCTCTGGTTACTGATATTGACAACTATCAGCCTGGAGAGGATGCGGTAGTACTGATGACCATCCACAGCGCCAAGGGGATGGAATTCCCAGTGGTGTTCTTAACTGGTATGGAGGAGGGCCTGTTCCCACATGCCCATGCTTTGGATGAAGAGGCTGAACTGGAGGAGGAGCGGCGGCTCTGTTATGTGGGAATAACCAGAGCAAAGAGAAAGCTGTATCTTTCCCGAGCTATGCGCCGCTCATCTTATGGCAGTATCGAATTTCGGGAACCATCCCGGTTTTTATATGAGATTCCAGAAGACTACCTCTGTCCTGTGGCACCTGGTGGGGGTGTTCATGCTGTTGTCACTGCAGTTGGTGAACGGGAGCAGTCAGCGGAGCGTGCACTAAAGGAGAGAGAGAGCAGCGCTGGCAAAGAGGAGGCAGCAGCTGTGACAGCACCCCAGGGGGAGTGTTTGTTCAAAGTGGGAGAAAAGGTGGAGCACAAAAAGTTCGGCAGGGGTGTTGTTATGGAAACCAAGATCGGCCCAGGCGGGGATCTGGAGGTCTATGTGTCTTTCGAAACCGCGGGATTTAAGCATCTGCTGGCCAAATATGCACCTTTGAAAAAGCTATAGAATTAGCGCAGCTAGTAGTGTTTATGCTGTGGATAGACTTTTAAGGATGCTGACTCATGAACCATTTGATGTCAAACTGCACTTATTGAGGAAATAAAAAATGGCAGATACAGGATACATATCATATACTGAAGAATTATTATTGGTTATATCTGGTATAATATTGATACGATATTTAAGTACCCTGAAACGGGGAGGAATGCGGGATGCCTTCACTGGATGATGCACGGCAAAAGGTTGAAGAACTGCGCAGTGAGATCAGAAAACATGATTACCATTATTATGTTTTGGACAACCCTCTGATCGCAGATCAGGAATATGATTCTCTGATGAGGGAATTAGAGAGCTTGGAGAGGGAATTTCCGGAATTGATCACCCCGGATTCACCGACCCAGCGGGTGGGGGGTGCCCCCTTGGAGCAGTTCCGTTCGGTCAGGCACACAACACCTCTGTTCAGTCTGGCTAATGCTTTTGAGGCAGGGGAATTGCGGGATTTTGACCGCCGGGTGCGGCAGTTGTCCGGTACAGCGATTGATTATGTGGTGGAACCGAAGATCGACGGACTAAGCGTTGTGCTTACTTATGAAAATGGGGAATTTGTCCTGGGTGCCACCAGGGGTGATGGCATCACAGGGGAGGATATCACTGAAAACCTGCGAGCAGTGCGTTTGCTGCCCAAAAGGTTGATCGGGGCGCCTCCGCGGCTGGTGGTGCGGGGAGAGGCCTTTATGCCCAAAAAGGCTTTCGCACTGCTTAATGAAGAGAGAGATGCAAAGGGGGAACAACCCTTTGCCAATCCCAGGAATGCTGCAGCAGGTTCGCTGCGCCAGCTGGATCCCAGGGTTACAGCAGGGAGAACACTGGGTATTTATGTTTATCAGGTGCTGGAAGGTTTGGATAGAGAGATCAGCACCCAGTGGGAGTCTTTATCTCTGCTGCGGGGTTTTGGCTTTTCTGTCCAAGAGCAGAGCAGCTACTGCCGGGATATTGACGAGGTGATTGACTGCTGCAATGAGTGGATCGAAAAAAGACATGATCTAAACTATGAAATTGATGGTTTGGTGATCAAGGTTAACCCCCTGCACCTATACGATATTCTTGGATATACAGCGAAAAGCCCCAGGTGGGCAATAGCGTTTAAATTTCCCGCGGAGCAGGCGGTTACCCAGGTGAAGGATATTTTTGTCAGGGTGGGAAGGACCGGAGTTCTTACACCTACAGCTGTCCTGGAACCGGTACAGGTAGGTGGTGTGACAGTTTCCCGGGCGACACTGCACAATGAAGATATGATCCGTCAAAAGGATGTGCGTGTTGGCGATTATGTTGTGGTGCAGCGGGCCGGGGATGTGATTCCAGAGGTGGTTCGGGTGCTTCCTGAGCGCAGGACAGGAGCGGAGAAAGTTTTCAAGATGCCTGATCACTGCCCGGTCTGTGGTAGCAAGGTGCTGCATTTGGAGGGGGAGGTGGCTGCGCGCTGTACCGGGATCGCCTGCCCTGCTCAGCTAAAAGAATTGGTCATTCACTTTGTGTCCAGGGAAGCCATGGATGTGGAGGGTATGGGCCCTGCTCTGGTGGAACAGCTTGTTGATAAGAAGCTGATCAATGACCCTGCAGATATCTATACCCTCTCCAGAGAGGACCTGGCTAAACTGGAGAGGATGGGAGCGAAGTCTGCTGATAATATTGTGCGTGCGATTGAAGGGAGCAAAGAGAGGGGATTGGCACATCTTCTCTATGCATTGGGGATCCGTCATGTTGGAATCAAGGCAGCAGAGACTCTGGCAAATGAGTTCGGCTCACTGGATGCTTTAGCCAGAGCGGGTTTTGGGGAGTTGACAGGGATTCCGGAAATAGGGCCTAAGATCGCCCGTAGTATTGAGGTATTCTTTCAGCAGGAACAGACCGGCCGGTTAATTGCCAAACTGAAAAGAGCCGGAGTGAAGATGGAACAGGAAAGAGAGGGGGAAAATGGTGAACTTGTTCTGACGGGAAAGGTTTTTGTCCTTACCGGAACACTTCCCACCCTTACCCGTAAAGAGGCTGAGGGATTGATTAAAAAACATGGTGGGAAGATCTCATCCAGTGTGAGTAAAAAAACAGATTATGTTCTGGCAGGTTCTGACCCCGGTCAGAAGTATGATAAAGCAAAACAGTTGGGCATTCCCATTATCAGTGAAGATGAACTGCTCCAGATGGTGTAGGGTTGCGGGTAGAGTTTTATCCTTGTGCACCCCTTTCTTCGACTGAATTCGGCGATAATTCTGTTTAGATTGCACAGCGTGCTTTAATTCTGTTATAATTTATTGGATAGTTTTCAAATTTATGAAGCCAAAATATTAAAATGGAAGACGGAGGTGCTGCCAAATGGTATTGAGCAGGAAAGATATGGAGGAGTTAGCTGTATTGGCGCAGATCGCTTTAGATGAAGAGGAATTGACAGACCTGCAAAGCCAATTGAATAACCTGCTCCGTTATGTGGAAACAATTAATCAGATCGACACGGAAGATGTTGAGCCGACTTTTTATTTGTTGCCTCTTCAGAATGTTTGGAGACAGGATGAAGATGGCCACCAACCCCTGGCACCAGAGGAAGTCTTCCAAAACGCGCCTGAACATGAGAGGGGTTTTTTCAAGGTTCCCCGCATTTTATAGGTCTCCGCAATAATTTGAGGAAATGCTACAGGATTAGCGGGGGGAGACCTCGCTAACTTTATTAAAAAATATTTTTGATAAATTTAGACAAAGGAGTTCAGATTAATGGAGATTTATGATCTCACTGCTCACGAATTGAGTGATTTGCTGAAAAAAAGAGAGATAACTGATATAGATATTACCAGTGCAATCCTAAAGCGGATTCACCAGATCGATGCTCGTGTCCGCTCCTATGTTACTATTACTGAGGAGAATGCTTTAATCGCTGCAAGGAATGTCCATGAGCACAGGAGCAAAGGGGATGCTTTGCCTCCTCTGGCAGGAATCCCAATGGCACTAAAGGATAACTTTTGTACCAGGGGGGTTCGCACCACCTGCTCTTCCCGCATGCTGGAGAATTTTATCCCTCCTTACAGTGCTACTGTTGTAGACAAGCTGTTGGAAAACAGTGCTGTTCTCCTTGGCAAACTGAATATGGATGAGTTTGCTATGGGTTCATCCACTGAATCTTCCTATTTCTTTCCTACCCGTAACCCCTGGGATCTTGACCGGGTTCCCGGAGGTTCCAGCGGTGGGTCTGCTGCTGCTGTAGCAGCAGGTGAAGCTGTTTTCGCTCTTGGCTCAGATACCGGGGGTTCGATCAGACAGCCTGCAGCCTTTTGCGGTATTGTGGGGATGAAGCCCACCTATGGATTGGTGTCCCGCAATGGTGTGGTAGCCTTTTCCTCATCAATGGATCAGGTGGGCCCGCTGACCAAGGATGTGCGAGATTGTGCATTGGTGATGAACGCCATTGCCGGCTATGACCCTTTGGATTCCACTTCTGTTAATAGGAATGTTCCCGATTACACCACCTTTTTAACCGGCGAGATTAAAGGAAAGAGGATCGGGGTTGTCAGGGAAATGATGGATGACGGTTTAGACCCCAGGGTTGCTGAGGTGTTCAAAAAGGCTGTTAATAAGCTGGAGGAGTTAGGTGCTGTTGTTGATGAGTGTTCTCTGCCGGTAGCAGCGGCATCATCTGTTCCGGTATATCACATTATCGCACCTGCTGAGGCCAGTTCCAACCTGGCGCGCTTTGATGGTGTCCGCTACGGGTTTAGGACTGTACCGGAAAAAGGGAAAAAATACAGTCTTGAAGAGATGTATATGAAAACCCGCGGTGAGGGTTTTGGGCCTGAGGTTAAGAGACGGATAATGATGGGGACTTATGTTCTCAGCTCAGGGTGTTATGAAAAGTATTATTTAAAGGCTGTTAAGGTAAGAACATTGATCAAAAGGGATTTTGAACAGGCTTATGAGAGGTTTGATGTGCTCATAACTCCCACAACACCGGACCTGCCATTTAGGTTAGGGGAGAAGGTAAACCCTCTTGACAGTTATAATTCTGATAAGTATACAGTACCGGTTAACATGGCTGGACTCCCTGCTATATCTCTACCCTGCGGTTTTGTCAATGGACTGCCTGTAGGGATGCAAATCATTGCCCCTGCTTTTCGCGAGGATAGTCTTTTCCAGGTTGCTTATGCCTTTGAGCAGAATACACCGTATCACAGAGAGCGTCCTCCAATCAAAAGAAGAGAATCGGAAGAAAAAGCAAAGGGAAGTGATATAAATGGCTAAGTATGAAGCTGTGATCGGGCTGGAGGTCCATGTGGAACTGCGCACCAAGACCAAGGCTTTTTGTCCTTGCCCCAATGAATTTGGTAGTGAACCGAACTCAAATGTTTGTCCAATCTGTCTGGCCATGCCAGGCACACTTCCGGTGCTGAATAAATCTCTGTTAGATTACGGGATCAAGGCGGGATTGGCCATGAACTGTCAAATTGCCCATTACTGCAAGTTTGACCGGAAGAACTACTTTTATCCTGATCTCCCTAAGGCCTATCAGATCTCCCAGAATGACTTCCCTTTGTGCCGCAGCGGATATCTCGATGTAGAAGTTGACGGAGATGTGCGGAGGATTGGTATTAACAGGATTCATATGGAGGAGGACGCAGGTAAACTGCTGCACGGTGAAGGGAATGCTGATTACTCTCTGGTGGACTTAAACCGCGGTACTGTACCTCTATTAGAGATCGTGACTGAACCAGATATTAGAACACCGGAGGAGGCGCGGCTTTTTTTGGAAAGCCTGAAGCAGATCCTCCAGTATCTGGATGTTTCTGACTGCAAAATGGAGGAGGGTTCTTTGCGCTGTGATGCCAATATTTCACTCCGTCCTGCCGGCAGCAGTGTTTTAAATACCAAAGTGGAGATCAAGAATATGAATTCATTTAAGGCTGTCCAGCACGCCCTGGAAAGTGAGATAATCAGACAACAGGAACTCTATGAATCAGGGGGCAAAGTGTTTCAGGAAACACGCGCCTGGGATGAGGACACCGGTAGGACATCGGTCATGAGGGCCAAGGAAACAGCCTCAGATTACAGATATTTCCCAGATCCGGATCTGGTGCCTGTTATTTTGAATGATGAAATGATCGATGAGATCAGGAAAGAGCTGCCTGAACTGCCCGCAGCCCGGAAGCAGCGTTTTATCGAAGAATACGGGCTTCCTCCTTATGATGCCGGGGTCCTTACCAGTTCAAGGGATCTGGCCGATTATTACGAAGAGTGTGTCAGGGGTTACCATGATCCCAAAAAGGTCAGTAACTGGGTGATGGTGGAATTCTTGCGCCTGCTCAACACCAACAATTTAGATATTAAGGAATCGAAATTAACTCCATCTCACCTGATAGAGATGTTGAAAATGATGGATGAGGGGACAATCAGCGGTAAAATTGCTAAGACTGTTTTTGAAGAGATGTTTGACAGCGGAAAAAGAGCAGCACGGATCGTTGAGGAGAAAGGACTTTTGCAGATCAGTGATGAGGATGAACTTGCCGCGATCATTGATGAGTTAATTGCTGCTCATCCAGAAGTTGTTGAGGATTACCGTAAAGGCAAGAAAAAAGCATTAGGATTTTTTGTGGGACAGGTAATGAAACAGACCCGGGGAAAAGCCAACCCGCAAATAGTCAATAAGTTGCTTCTAGCCAGGTTATAACATAAACTTGTGAAAATAACTTTGGAAATCTTAGTTTTCCTGAGGTTTTTTGAGCTAACATTGAAACCTTTAATCAGGTAAAATATAATTGCTTTCTTTATTGTTTTTGAGGAAATAACAAGGAAATGGCATGTACTATTATCTGTCCGAAAGCGCGATTGTGAAAGTAGTAGGGGGAAGATTTTTTTCAAGGGAGGGTGAAACATGGACAAAATAAAAATTGTTGACACTACACTGCGCGATGGGGAACAGACTGCTGGTGTAGTTTTTGCCAACAAGGAAAAGCTTCGCATCGCCAAAATGCTTGATGCAGTCGGTGTGGACCAAATTGAAGCCGGTATTCCTGTTATGGGTGGTCATGAAAAAGAAACAATCAAGGCCATCTGCAACCTCGGCCTGAAGGCCAGTATTATGGGTTGGAACCGGGCTGTTATCAAAGATATTGAGCATTCCCTGGAATGCGGTGTAGATGCAGTAGCCATTTCTATCTCAACCTCTGATATTCATATTGAGCACAAGCTGCGCAGCACCAGACAAAAGGTGCTGGAGAACATGGTGAAGGCAACGGAATTTGCCAAAAAGCACGGTGTGTATATTTCCGTTAATGCTGAGGATGCATCCCGTACGGATCCTGAATTTCTTTATGAGTTTGCTCAGGCCGCCAAGGAGGCAGGAGCCGACCGTCTGCGCTACTGTGATACTGTGGGGATTTTGGATCCTTTCACTACTTATGATCGGATCGGTGAGCTTATCTCCCGGGTTGGTATTGATGTAGAGATGCACACCCATAATGATTTCGGTATGGCTACTGCCAATGCTCTGGCAGGTGTTCACGCCGGTGCCAAATGGGTAGGGGTTACTGTTATCGGACTGGGTGAACGTGCCGGTAATGCCGCCATGGAAGAGGTGGTTATGGCACTGAAACACCTGAAAGGGATTGATCTCAATTTCAAAACCGCGATGTTCAGAGAGCTTGCCGAATATGTTTCCAGTGCAGCCAAGAGGGAACTGCCGGCCTGGAAACCGATCGTGGGCTCCAATATGTTTGCTCATGAGTCTGGGATCCATGCTGATGGAGCTCTAAAGGACCCGCGCACCTATGAGGTTTTCTGCCC
>LFTQ01000199.1 GCA_001513545.1 Clostridia bacterium DTU068
TGCTCAGGGTACAGGGTTTTGCTCAACCACAGAATTCCCATTGCCGACTGTGGGATGGGAAAGGACCACTGGCCTATTTTAGGGAAACTGTACAATTGATTATTTTTCACTGCTTTAAGGGCATTAAGGCCCGGGTCCATTTTCAGTGCATCATCCATGCTTTCTTTACAATAAGGGTCCGCAATAATCACATCAGGATCCCATGCAACCAACTGTTCAGGTGATACATTTTGCCAGCCGCCTTTCAGTTCAGCTGCCACATTGATCCCACCAGCCTGTTCGATCAAATAATGCTGGTAAAAATCACTGCCACAGCTGGATAGGATACCATGTGCCCCTGCCAGATAAACCCTCTTTCGTTCTGATTCTGGAACATCCTTCAACCTATCTTTGATCATAGCTATTGTGTCATCATAATAACCTATAACTTTGTCAGCCTGCTCAGTACAGCCCAGCACTTCTCCCAGCAGCGCAGCAGCTTCTTTCATCTCCTCAGCGGATTCAGGAATTATGACAAGGGTTGGTATACCCTGTGTTTCCAACTGCTCAATAATCCCATCATTACTTGCCTCTGCCCAGACAAAAACAACATCCGGTTTTGCTGCCACCACTTCTTCTATATTAATACCGCTTTTTTTATCGCCAACCTTGGCCACATTCTTAATTTCCGGATAAACCCCAACTGTAAAAGGAGCTGCTGTAGAGCCATTATCCACACCAACCAGTTTTTCCTGTCCTCCTACAGCAAAAACCAGGAAAGTGCAAGGCCTCCAGGTAGTTACTATCCGGTTAACCTCAGCAGGGATCTCTACCTTCCTTCC
>LFTQ01000038.1 GCA_001513545.1 Clostridia bacterium DTU068
AATATGCCAATTACTCCAGGTAAATGCCCCCAAGTTGACGGGGTACCAAACTGCCCGCCTTACTCAGAAAAAGATTGTATTGAAGTTTTCAAAATATACGACCAGTGCGCTGGAGAAGAATTATTGGGTAGATGTGTATTAGCAAGCGAATTCTGCTCGGATCCCATACCAGCTGATGCTGTGATTACATGTAATGTAGTACCTAACTCTGCTCGCTGCTTCCATATCGGTTTCGGTGAATATAACCCGCCATTTTATCGACCCGTAATGATCCAAAGCCAATTAGATGTTGAAATCACTGTCAGTGATGCTGCCGGTAATACTATCTGCGGACCATTCACTACAAGAATTGATGGCATTTCCCAGTTCCAAATGTGGGCACCTCCGGGTACCCTTGTCCAGTGTCAGATTATTGCTGTCGGAGATTGCGCTTGCGATCTGACAACAGACCCGGTTACCGGAGACCAGCTTATCTGCTGCAGAGTCTATGTCTGTAAAGAGATTCAAATCAAGGCCCTGGTCAGACTGCTTGTTCCTAGTTATGGCTTCTGCGAACTGGATCCATGCACTCCAGTGACACTGCCATACGCTTGTCCAGGAGACGAACCGCTCTATCCGCCTCAGCGCTGCCAGGAGCCGCCGGTAGTTATATTACAAGAGACAGATGACTCGCCGATTCCAAACGTAAATGTTTCTATTATTCGGGCCGGCACAACAACCACTGTACTCACAGATGCCAATGGAACAGCCACCTTCACAACTCTCGGCGCTATTGTAGCCGGAGACATAGTGCAATTTGTTGACCCAACTACCCAAGCATTGTTGTCCTTTACTGTGACCACCACTTTCACTGATACAGAAGGGACACTGCATGACAGCAACACTGTTTGCACTTTGCAGTTTACTAGGGTAGAAGGCTCCACATTTAATGTGTTTATCGACGGCATACAGAACGGTGTACTTACTCCATAGCTATTAAAATAGAAAAACGCCGCAGTAGCTTTCTGCGGCGTTATCCCTTTTACAGAACTGGACATCCCTTCTTCCTTTTACGCTCATTTCAGTTTGCTCATCATAATAAGATAATACACAGCCCCCCTCGTAAAAGAAAAAACAGCATTGCTACGGATAAGCAAATGCACCATTTTAAGCAGACAAAAACAGGCAGCTGATATTTTGCTGCCTTGACGAGCCTTCTATTTTGTTTTGGTCTGTTCCTCAGGAGAATATGGTTTACGAGGTGGGTATATCGGTTGATCATTTAGCAATGAGCAGAGTTTTGCCCAACTGGACACCTCAGCTCTTTCTCCTCAGCCACTATGTTCAGGAGGTTTTGGAGGGGGAGCCTTCTGAACAAAGGTTTGCTGCAGCCCAGGCCGGCTTGGAATTTTTTCGAGAGGGATAGAGGACAGGTCGTATTCCGTATAAACTTTCCTTTTTAGTTGGTCCCTTATCTGCTGTCCTTTTTCTTTTTTTCCTTGGGCGGCATAGCGGTGCATAATCTCTGAGAGCATATCTTCCTCGGTATTTGCAGATGGAAACAGATCAGCACCCTTTTCTTTAGCACCTAATTCCTGCACAGGCTTGTTTGGTAGGGAAAGGCTTTTTTCTCGCTGCTGGATAACCTTGATTAGCAGATCCGCTAGAGTGTCTATTGTCAAGGTTATGCTATTCGAGCTGGGCAAAACAGAAAGCTGCTTATCCAGCAGGTCGTTTTTTTCTTCTTGATAGTTTTCAGGCACTTTAGCTACTTTCTCGTTAATGCTTCTCTCCTTAGGTATTTCTTTTGCGCTAGGCTGTTTTTCTTCAATCTCATTTTGAAAGATTCTCTCTTCCTGAACAGAGATTTCCCCCTCAACATCAACTTCTACCCATGTTTTATCTCTGA
>LFTQ01000067.1 GCA_001513545.1 Clostridia bacterium DTU068
GGAAGGAAGGTAGAGATCCCTGCTGAGGTTAACCGGATAGTAACTACCTGGAGGCCTTGCACGTATCTGGTTTTCGCTGTAGGAGGGCAGGAAAAACTGGTTGGTGTGGATAATGGTTCTACAGCAACTCCTTTTACAGTTGGGGTTTATCCGGAAATTGAGAATGTAGCCAAGGTGGGAGATAAAAAGAGCGGTATTAATGTAGAAGAAGTGGTGGCAGCAAAACCGGATGTTGTTTGTGTCTGGGCAGAGGCAAGTAATGATGGGATTATTGAGCAGTTGGAAACACAGGGAATACCAACTCTTGTTATAATTCCTGAATCTGCTGAGGAGATGAAAGAAGCTGCTGCTCTGCTGGGAGAAGTGCTGGGCTTAACTGAGCAGGCTGATAAAGTTATAGGTTATTATGATGACACAATAGCTATGATCAAAGATAGGTTAAAGGATGTTCCAGAATCAGAAAGGAAGAGGGTTTATCTGGCTGGGGCACACGGTATACTATCCAGCTGTGGCAGTGATTTTTACCAGCATTATTTAATCGAACAGGCTGGAGGGGTAAATGTAGCAGCTGAACTTAAAGGCGGCTGGCAGAATGTATCACCTGAACAGCTGGTGGCATGGGATCCTGATGTGATTATTGCTGACCCTTATTGTAAAGAAAGCATGGATGATGCACTGAAAATGGACCCTGGCCTTAAGGCTCTTAAAGCTGTGAAAAATGATCAATTGTATAGTTTTCCTAAAATTGGCCAGTGGTCTTTTCCCATCCCACAGTCGGCAATGGGAATTCTGTGGTTGAGCAAAACCCTGTACCCTGAGCA
>LFTQ01000142.1 GCA_001513545.1 Clostridia bacterium DTU068
ACCAGGACCTGTTTGCCTTTGATTAATTCCGGTTGTTCAGCGGTGATGGGTGAGTTGGCCAGAATGATTTGGGCCTTGGGGTTATTTATTCTGATAGCTTCTTCGACTTGTTTGACCTTGTCAGGGTCTGCAGAATCAACCTTATTGATCACAGCTATATCAGCCATGCGGAGGTTGGTTTCACCAGGGTAATAGCTGGTCTCATGCCCTGCTCTATGAGGGTCAACCACTACAATATGCAGATCTGAGTGATAGAAGGGGATATCGTTGTTCCCACCGTCCCAGAGGATGATATCTGCCTCCTGTTCCGCCTGGCGCAGAATCAGCTCATAGTCAACTCCTGCATAGACCACCATCCCATTGTCGATATGGGGTTCAAACTCTTCCCGTTCTTCGATGGTGCAGTCGTACCTGTCTAGGTCCTCATAAGTGGCAAACCTCATGGCTATTTGCTCTTCCAAATTGCCATAGGGCATCGGGTGCCTGATGATAGCCACTTTTTTTCCCGCTTCGGTGAGAATACCGGCAATATACCTGGTGGTTTGGCTTTTGCCGCCCCCGGTTCTTACTGCTGTTACAGCCACCACTTTGCACTTGGATTTGAGCATAGTTGTTTTTGGCCCCATCAACCGGAAATCGGCACCACAAGCCAGAGCCAAAGAAGCCTTATGCATCACATATTCATGGGATACATCGCTGTAGGCAAAAACCACCTGATCCACATCATGTTTTTTGATCAGTTCAGGCAGCTCTTCTTCTGCATGGATGGGGATCCCTTCCGGATAAAGCTTCCCTGCCAGGCTGGGAGGATACAGCCGTCCTTCTATATCTGGAATTTGAGCAGCAGTAAAGGCCACTACATGATAAGCGGAATTATCTCTGAAGTAAGTATTGAAATTATGAAAATCCCTTCCTGCTGCACCCATGATAATTACTCTCTTCGCTTCCATCTAAGTCCACCTCATCTATTATTTTGTGATAGTTAGGGAATCTCCATTCCCTGTATTGAATAGTGCCAGCCCCAAATATTCTCTGTTCCATTTAAGACCTATTATTACCGGCATCCCAAGAAAAAACCTTAATGTCCTGGCGCAACTCCCATCCCTGGCTTAGATAAAACTCTGCCGCCGCCCGGTTTTCGTAAAAAGCGAATAGATGAATTTTATCGGCTCCTAGGGCTTCTAATTCCTGCAGCACACGCTTCAAAAGGGCTTTGCCATATCCTTTTCCCCGGTAATCAGGATCTACTGCCAAATGGTAGATATATCCCCTGCGCCCGTCAAACCCTCCCAAAACTGTTCCGATCAAGCGCCCATTATCCCTTATCACCAGACAGGTAGAGGGATTTTTCTCTATGAAAAGCTTAAGGGACTGGTCAGTATCCCCC
>LFTQ01000174.1 GCA_001513545.1 Clostridia bacterium DTU068
GACCGATCACCAGACCAGCTAACTGAAGTCAAGTCCTAAAACAGAAATTATTTCTCTTAAAAAAAGCGTATAACCAACCAGTCCTAGCAAAAATAGTGATTCTAAAAGCGTTCGATTAAAGTTATTACTATGCAGCTGGCAGTAAACCGGCTGCATATAGTTTTTTATGCCGCTCCGGTGTAATCAACACAAAGGCTCGTCTGCTTTTTAATACAGAAAAAATAATGCGTACCAGCTTATTCATTACAGCCCCCAAAGCCTGATTCTTGGGTTTATTCTTAATTTTTTGTTGGTAGTAGTCACGAATTACCTCATTTACACATTCATCTTTGTCGGACTTCTTGACAGCCACCATTGCGGCTATGTACAGCGCTCTGCGGATATGAGGAGACCCCCGTTTTGTAAACTTATTTTTAGTGCCCTTGAATTTTCCTGATTGTTTGACTGAAGGGTCAATACCGCAATACGCAACCAGTTGCTTTGCATTCTTAAATCTGTCGATATCCCCAATTTCGGCCGCAATGGTAGGCGCTAGTTTATCCCCGATCCCGGGTATGCTTTTGAGCAGTTCTACCGCAGGTATCTCGATGGCCAGTGCATTAATTTCAGCTTCAAGCTGCTTAAGCTTCTCATCCTCTTCTTGGATACTGCTGACAAGAAGCTTAATACATGTATTGAGTGCGTCCATTTGAGCCCCGAATTCTAAGGCCTCTTTTGCGCATCTCTTCAGGTCTCTGTACTTTTTTTCAGCGTAATTCTTACCCTGCCGGCTTTTGGTTTTTATTAAAGTTATCACTTCTTCTTTAGGAGCAGCAAGCAGTTGTGCAGGGTTAGGGTAAGCATGCAGTAAGGATAAAGCTGTTTTCGAGGCTATATCCTTAAATATTTCTGTAAACCCAGGCCAACATTGATCTACGCAGGATTTCAACTGATTCATTGTTTTAACTCTCTTCTGGGCAAATTTATGATGATACCTGGTTAAGATTTTTAAATTTGCCACATTTTCATCCGGCATCTTAAACTTCTGTAAATTCGAGATAAAAAACAGCCTTGCAATCTCTTCACAATCAATTTTGTCTGTTTTCACTTTTCTAATGTTAAGATTCTTGATAGAATGAGATTGTAGAGGGTTTATTAGAAACACTTCAAAGTCGTTTCTAATAAACAAGTGGACGAGGCGCATGGAATAATGACCGGTAGACTCCAGCACTACTGCTGGCTTGGTCCCCAGCGCCTCTTCCACCTTTTTAAGGGTATTAATTGCAGATTTTAATCCTGCTGGATTATTATCAATTTTAGTTGGTTTGAGATGCATCTGGCCATCTGGAGCTAACACACAGAATTGAGAAGAACTCTTTCCAACATCAAAACCGGCTACTGCACAATCAGCGTTCATAATGCCACCCCTTATTTGTACTTAATTGAAGGGTTGCCCATTCTCATTCTAGAAGCTGCATCCTTGCGCGTAAAACGGGAATTAGAGTCCCAACCAGCCAAATCGCATATGCTTCTTGAATGGTGTAACAAACTGGTGAACGGGTATAGATTTCTCTTCCCTGGGACGGTTACGTTAACACCCTTCAACAATACTATAACGCATGTCCCAGGTTGGGATCATTCCCTTGATGAATGAGCAACCCTTAACTACATATTACAGGGACAGGTTG
>LFTQ01000205.1:0-1400 GCA_001513545.1 Clostridia bacterium DTU068
TCTTTCACCTCATAGCTGACACCTGTCGCCTCCAAAGCTCCCAGGGCGGTCAAACCCCATTCCCCGCTCTCTCGAACAGTGACTTCACCAGGTTGATTAATGAGTTCTCCATCTTTGTCAATTATTGCAATGTTTACCGTAACCGTAGATCCGCTTGGGTTCACTTTCACCAGCAGTTGGGCTGTAATACCATCTACAGCTGCACTGACAGTTGTGGTGCCTGCTTTTAAAGCTGTTATGAGTCCTTTTTCCACACTGGCAATACTGCTATCCTCAACGGCCCACTCAGCCTCATCAGTTACATCCTTTGTTTCACCATTAACGTAACTCAAAACCGCTGTAACCTGCTTTGTTTCATCTTTTTCCAGGGTAATGCTGGATGAATCAAAAGTCATACTGTCAGGTATTTGCAAACTATCCCACTGAGGATGGCTAGAACCTATAGTGGCATAGTACCAGACAATGTGATCTCCTTCTTTTATTTCATAAGTATCCGCACTTCTAGTAGCATGTTCGTCATTCACTGTATACATCCAGCCATCCAAGCCCTCATTAGCTAGCTCGTTAATGGAAGTCACCATATGTCCCAATGAACCATAATCTTTAGTTTCATATGGCACTCCAGTTGCGTGCAAAGCTCCCAAAGCTGTCATCCCATACTCAGTGCTGCTCTGAACTTTAACATTTTTCGAACCGAAAATAAGGTTTCCCTCATTATCAACAATAGCTACACCTACAGTACAAGAATCTGCACCTGTTTCCGAATCTGCAGCATACCCAGGCATGACCATCACAAACAAGAAACAAATAGTCAGCAATAAGGCAATGCTCTTCTTCCTACGAAAGCGAAACATTATTTTCCCTCCCTGATCTGGTGTTCGCGTATTGTATTACACCAATTATTAACTCCACTATCAGATAGCCCATCAAAAAACCCCGGCCCTACCGGGGACCGGGGTATATTTAGAACAAAATTCGTTCAAACAAAAAACCACCTCCCTATCTCGCGTAGAGCAGTGCGTCTGACGGAAAACAGGCAGGTCTCCTGGCTTAGGTTCTTCTTGCCCCTGCGCCTTCCCATCCAGCTACTCTGGACAGTGGCATTGCTACAGGGACAATCCCCCTTACAGTGGCGGGACCGCGCCGGACTTGCACCGGCTTCCCTTAACCTGTTCCGTTTCATATTCTTTTTTATAACTATATTCAGCGGTGACATTTAAATATCCTGCTAACGAAAAAAATTTTTTACCGGATCCGCAAATTATGCTAAATATATAACAAAATGTTATGTGGTATATAGCAGGATATTATTTACTAATTGATGAATAATTATATGGTATCTTATATATAACAATTTGTTTGGGGAGGGGTTCAAACTTGGATCGAAGGGATTGGTTGGT
>LFTQ01000205.1:1595-3559 GCA_001513545.1 Clostridia bacterium DTU068
TTTTTCTTAGGTATTTTTATGATGATCGGAGCACTGGTATTCCTGGGCTGCCCGCTGAGAATGCTGCTTAGATTGGGTGGTGGTGACCTCAACGCGATTCTAGGCCTTGTAGGTTTTATTGTAGGAATCATAGGCGGTGTTGAGTTGTTAAAGCGGGGCTTCAACCTAGGCCGAGCACAAACCGGAACAATTATAGGAGCGCTGGTTATGCCCTTGATCGCTGTAGTGCTCGTACTTCTAGCAATTAATAAGCCGGTCTTCAATGCGGAAGCCGGGGGCCCTATCTTTGCCAGTGCAGAGGGGCCAGGTTCTCTTTTTGCACCTCTGGCCATCAGTCTGGCAATCGGTCTTATTGTAGGGTTTCTTGCCCAGCGCGCCCGCCTCTGTTTAAGTGGAGGGATCCGTGATTTTGCTTTAACCAAAGATACCTACCTGATCAAGGGCTATGGAGCAATTTTCCTTGGTGTGCTGATTGCAAATTTGATTTTGGGTTATTTTAACCTGGGTTTTGCTGATCAGCCTGTTGCTCATACAGATGGCATCTGGAACTTCCTGGGGATGGCTCTGGTGGGTCTGGCAGGCATACTGGCAGGTGGATGCCCACTGCGCCAGTTAGTTATGAGCGGACAGGGTGACACTGATGCTGGAATGACTGTACTGGGGATGTTGGTCGGGGCGGCCCTGGCGCACAACTTTATGCTGGCCAGCTCCCCTGCTGGGCCAACCCTTTATGGAAAAATCGTTGTCATCCTCGGCATCGTGATCTGTGCCGGTATCGGTTGGTTTTGCAGAGAAGCTTAGTGCGGTTTCCAGTCAGGTCTTGAGCATTCCCGTAGTAAATGGTAATGGAGGTGTTTCTCTTGAAAAAAGTTGTTGATGCCAGGGGTTTGAGCTGTCCTCTGCCGGTATTAAAGACAAAAGAAGCAATAGATAAAGGGGAACAGGAAATAGAGGTGTTGGTGGATAACAACACAGCTCTGGAGAATGTAACACGCCTGGCTCATAGCAGGGGATTTAAAGTAGCAACCAATAAATGTCCTGATGGCGAGTGGCAGATTCTCATCAATCGAGGAGAATAACTATTAGAAAAGGTGCCCCCGATTAGGAATAAGCCTACCTGGTTGTTTCCGGGTGGGCTTATTCCATATATAAACCAGTCTTTTTTTCGACAGTCTTTTTTTCGCCGAAGCGAGAGGCCTCATATAAAGGTTTATTAATAAAGCTGAACAGAACTGCATGAGAAAAAGGAATGGGGGGAGGGGAACAACGATCAGATGTTGTTCCCCCGAACAATGGGTTTGACAGAAATATTTATTGCTCTTACTCCCCTAACTCGGCCATCAGCTTATTTACAGTATTCGTCTTATTCCTGCACTGTTCACAATAACCATAAAACAAACAGTTGTAATCTATAATATGGAAACCTGTTTCACTACTGATCAAATCCAACAGTTTCTCAGGGATAATACCATCGATTTCCAGCTGTTGGCCGCATTTTTTGCAGATCAAATGATGGTGATTGTCATCCTCAGTATCCCGTAATTCATAATGGGTTAATCCCTTATCAAATTTGACATCACTGATCAAATCCAATTTCAACAGTAATTCAAGGGTTCTATAAACAGTCGCCAATCCTATTTCAGGACAAATTTTTTTGGCTTTATTATATAAATCGTATGAAGTCAGATGCCTGTCTTTTTCCTGAAACAAAACTTTTAATACAGCTTCACGCTGGGGAGTCAGGCGGAAGTTCTGATTTTCTATTTTCTTATAACAGGAGTGAAGTAAAGGATTCATTCAAGCCCCTCCCTTGTCACGTGGATTAAGCAGGTGCAATGTTAAGACGCAATATTATGTGCATATGCTCATTATATTTATAACACATTTTCTCCTTTCAGGTCAAGGGCATCATCAATAAAACACGCCGCAATTTTGCGGCGTGAAATCTCTTAATGATCACATAC
>LFTQ01000205.1:3607-5924 GCA_001513545.1 Clostridia bacterium DTU068
CCGGCGATCACAACATCAACTCCTTCACCTGCCAGCATACGGGGCAGTACACCAGGCTCATGGGGAGGTGCATTGATGGTTTTTTTACTTACTACCTCTCCATCATTTACCTCAGCAATTGTAAAATACTCACAGTGGCCAAAATGAGGACAAACCATGTCATCCTGTGAAGGTACAGCAATTTTCATATTATCTCCTCCAATTTATTATTTCTTTGAAAAGATGACCTTCGACTTTTTTCCACATATTAATAATGGCAGTGCCAGCTTTTGTCTTGAGAAGATTTTTAACAGGCAGCCCTTTTTTGATGGTATCAAGAACCTCTGGGTCAAAAGGGATCTTGCCAACTACACATAAATCTTCCTTTGCACAGTATTTTTCGATCTCTTCACTCATCTCCTGGCTCAAATCCCATTTATTGATACAAACCAGTGCTTTTACACCAAAATGCCGGGTAACACCATGTATTCTTTCTAGATCATGCCGTCCGGAAACAGAAGGTTCTGTGACGATCAATGCCAGGTCCGCACCGGTTAGAGAGGCAATGACCGGACACCCGATCCCTGGGGAGCCATCGATTAACAGAAGGGGTTCATCCTGAACCAGCCTTTCAGCATTTTTGCGCACCTCTGTTACCAGTTTTCCTGAACCCTCAGCACCGATATCCAACAGAGCGTGGGAAAAAGTGCCGTATTCTGTTTCAGAAACCATAGTAACCCCTGTGGTATCATCCTCCAGGCGCAGTGCTCCTGTTGGACAAACAAAAACACAAACTCCACACCCCTCACAGCGGGTTTCATCTATTTCCAGTTCCTGAATGGCATCGAACCTGCAGTATTCCTCACATTTCCCGCACTGATCGCATTTATCCGGATCCTTAACAGCAATTTTTGCGCCCTCATAATCCTTTTTTTCTATTACCTGAGGATGAAGCAACAGGTGTTGATTGGGAGCCTCCACATCAGCATCTGCGATCACCAGTCCACCGGCAAGGGCTACAAAACTGGCAGTAACCGTTGTTTTACCGGTTCCCCCTTTTCCGCTGGTTACCACTAACTGGCGCATGGACAGCCCTCCTTTAAAGACTGGTACATCCCCCAAAATCTATCCTGCCACTGGGGTAATACCCTGCTAAATGGCACTCCGATAGAGCCTAGAGAAGCTAATAGTTTGCTGAACTCAATTTCCAGCAGGATAGGGACATTTCGTTCTTGACAGAGTTCAGAGATAAGATCATTATTTTTCCCTGCACGGTTGATGACCACACCACTTGGAATCCCCAAATGGTCAACCATTTTCAGAGCTAATTCCAGGTCATGGCGCCCGAAAGGAGTGGGTTCTGTAACCAGCAGAGCAAAATCGCTGTCCCGCACTGCCTCAATAACCGGACAAGACACCCCTGCAGGAGCATCAATGATCACTATATCTTCTTGCACATCTGCCAGCCCATTTTTCAGGTATCTAGTTACAGGAACCGCAAATGGTTCACCAATATTAAGCCGTCCCTGCCAGAACTTGATAGAATCTGCCCAACCCTTTTCAACCACGCCAATCTCTCTTTTTCCTTCCTGAATGGCCTCTTTCGGGCAGACAAGAACACATCCCCCACAACCGTGGCAAAGTTCCGGGAAAGTCAAAACAACCCCTTCTGCAACAGCCAGTGCATTGAACTGGCAAAAATTCGCACACTCCCCACAATAATCACAGTTCTCCTGGTCGATTTCTGGGAAAGGAATAGTAACCGGCAGAGATTCTTCCAACACCGGTTTCAAATACAGACCTGCATTGGGCTCTTCCACATCAGTATCCAAAAACAGCACCTTCTCGCCCTTCTCGGCCAGAGATGATGCCAAATTCACTGCTACAGTTGTTTTGCCGGTGCCGCCTTTACCGCTCAATACCGCTAGTTTCATCGTGAACCACGGCCTCGGCCACCTGGGGTTGTTATTTGCTTTAAATCACCGTTTTTGTAAAGCTCAATCACCTCACTGATCTTTACCTGTGGCGCCTGATAGATCTTCACCCCTCCTTCTACTAAAACCTCAAAAGCATTTGGCCCAGCCTGCCCTGTTACCAACTCTTTTGTTCCCAACTGCAAAAATGCTTGCGCTGCTCTAATACCAGCACCACCACCGGCCATGTTGCCGGGGTTGTCCACTACTTCAAATTCCTTTGTTTCAGTGTCCACTATAAGAAAATAAGGACATCTACCAAAGCGTGGATCCAATAAGGCGTCAAGGTCTTTGCTTGCCGCTGATATGCCTATTCTCATCCATAAAACCTCCTTAATATGGGTTTGATCCGGCCTGTTTGCAAA
>LFTQ01000205.1:5954-7520 GCA_001513545.1 Clostridia bacterium DTU068
AGGAAAAATAAAATAAAAAAAGGTGGTCGTCACCTACCCAAAAAGTGAGGACCACCGTTTCAAATACTGCAAATCCTGCTTAACCTATACCCCGCATACGCCAGATAAAATACAAAGGTGAAACTGATATTAGGATAATCGCAATAATCATGATACGCACATCAAGACCTGACGCATTCCCCAATGCAACCTGCACTGTACCCCATGTAAGATAAGCAAATAAATAAACCATTTCCACTTTTATGATGTTCAGCATCGACCTGGCATTTGAATACTGTGCCCTGGCGTTCTTTTCGGTTATCTCTACAGTATAATTAAAAATATGGGGAAAAAAGTTCAGCACGGTCATCGTTACATATGAAACAACACTCATAACCAACAATACAAATAATGTATTCTTACTCCCCCAACCGTCAGCTTCCCCAGAAATCCCAAAATGGGTTGGGATGACATCCGGTAGAGCAGACCAGTAATAAAACAGGATAAGAGCATGAACTATAATACCGAGCACAGCAAGCACTTCGGTAACATTCTCCAGCGGTGAGCGCGGTATTTTCAGCACAGGACGCCCTGTTTTTTTCATCACTTTCCTCCGAACAAGGTTTTACTAAAAAACTATTCGGTATCTTATCTTGTATATCCTGCAATGATCTTATTGGTTTGTCCTTACTAGCGTCTATTTCGATACAAATACCGACCTCATATATCCGGCTTCCGATTTCTGAAATGGACGGGGCCACAGGCACCCGACAAATTAAAAACTGCCAGACACCCAATAGGTGCCTAGCAGCTGAGTTAATGTATATAATGCTACAATAATTGGTTAAATGGTGACAGTTCGCTTTAAACTGACCTTCAAACTAATCAAGCGGTCCGATCAGTCAACCTGTCCCGCTGATCGCGCGCTGATCGCGTTAAACTAATCAAGATCAAGAAAACAGTGTAGTCCAACCGGTTTAAACCCATTAATTTTCAGGTCAACAGGAAATCGGAAAAGGGGGCCATCAGTTACAATTGTATGGAACTCCCCGTTTTCGCCTGCAACATCAATGCCATCCGCGGCCAGTTCCGACATCAATGGCTTGTTCAAAACCCTTCCCAAATAGCGCCTGTCCATTTTTTCCTCATTGACCGCCACAATCACAGCCTGAAAACCCAGATCCACCAATTCAGCAACTACTCTCTGCCGTGATTTCCCCCAGAGAGGTAGATAGGCTCTCATTTCAGCCGCAGCACAGGCATTTTCCTGCCATTTACGGTGTTCCTCAAGGTCGATGTCACCGAAAACACCAACCTCTATGCCCTTTGCTTTAAACTCCCGCAGCTGACCAATGAAAACCCTTTCATAATCCTCCCAGGAAGATGCCCCTGTTACCAAAGGCACTCCGAGGGATGCCGCCTGCTGCTCCAGAATCCTTAATGGCAGGCCATGGGATTTTGAGTGTTCCCCTTCTTCCGACAGCATGGTAAAGAGACAACACGGCTTTCCACCCGCCTGTACCGCATAATAGAAAGCCAAACAGGAGTCTTTCCCACCGCTCCAGGAGCAAAAAAAGGGAAGGTTTT
>LFTQ01000205.1:7559-14630 GCA_001513545.1 Clostridia bacterium DTU068
TGCAGTGATCCGGACTTTTCCAAGATCGCTGTTATTTGCTCCAACTCCGGTGTCTCCAGCATCTCCAATTTACCTTGATCACCAAAACTGGTATAAGCAGGCTGAATAGGCAGTGTAGCCAGAACAGGAAGGCCTGTTTCCGCTTTTACCTGCTCTCCTTTTGGTTTTCCGTATGGGTAGATGATCTCACCACACTCCGGACACTCCAAATATGCCATATTCTCTACCAACCCGATAATAGGAACCCCCAGAGTATTCACCATTTTTACCGCCTTTTTTACGATCATAATGGCCAAATCCTGCGGAGAGAAGACAATGATTACCCCATCCAGCGGCAGTGTCTGCAGCACTGTGAGGGGAACATCACCTGTGCCTGGCGGCAGGTCCACAAAGAGGTAGTCCAGGCCTCCCCAATCAACATCCTCCCAGAACTGCTTAACAGCCCCGGCCAGCATAGGGCCTCTCCAGATCACAGCCTCATCTTCCTGTTCAAAAAAGAGATTGAGGGACATCACCTTGACCCCCATTGATGTCCGGGGAGGGATAATACCTTTCTTACCTGTGGTAATATTCCCTCCTTTAAGACCCACCAGGCGAGGTATACTGGGGCCTGTAATGTCCGCATCCAAAATTCCCACCTGATAACCCTTTTTAGCTACAGCGCTAGCCAGAAGGCCGGTAACAGTGGACTTCCCGACACCTCCCTTACCGCTCATCACCGCGATCACAGACTTAACATCATCCCTAACTTTAATCATGTTCATCTTTTCGCAACTCTGTTCGCAATTTTCTGTTTTCGAAGAACATGAATCACAAATAGACTCTTTTTTAGCCAATGGTAAGACCTCCGATTTTCACAAAATGGTTTTGGCATATGCCCATAACTTAATTTAGCATATTCACTTTTAGATTGCCATAAAAAATAAATAATACCCCATCAATTTTACCAAAGGGAAAGTGTCTGTTAAATAGTTCAGCATTAAAAATAAACCAAAAGAGAGAACCAACAAAGGGTTCCCTCTTTGTCAGCTAACACAGATATCCCTTTTAGAATGCAGGGACACAGCTGCCCTGGTATTTTTCCTCCAGAAAATCTTTCACCTCAGGGGACTGTAGGGCCTCACCCAGTTTTTTGATGGCTTCTTTATCCTTATCTTCAGAACGCACTGTCAGCACATTGGCGAAAGGAGAATCCTTGGGCTCCATAAAGATAGAATCATTGACCGGGTTAAGATTCGCCTCAATGGCATAATTGCTGTTGATCACACAGGCATCCAGGTCCTCCAGTGCCCGGGGGAGCATCGCTGCATCCATCATCTGGAACTTCAAATTTTTCGGATTCTCAACAATATCCTTTTCTGTAGCAGTTACATCTGCCCCCTCTTTCAACTTGATAACACCGGCACTGGCCAGCACCATCAGAGCTCGCCCTCCGTTGGTAGTGTCATTGGGAATCCCTATGGTAGCGCCTTCGGGCAGATCCTCTAACTTCTGATACTCATTTGAATAAACACCCATCGGTTCATTATGAACCTTTACGGTCCAGACAAGGTCTGTATTGTTCTTTTCATTGTAGTCCTCTAAATAAGGAATATGCTGAAAGAAATTGGCATCGATTTCCCCATCATTAAGCGCCGGGTTCAGCAGTACATAATCAGTGAATTCCTTGATTTCCAGCTCAATACCCTCTTTTTCCAGTAAAGGCTTTACTATTTCCAGAATCTCGGCATGGGGTTTTGCTGTTGCCCCCACAACTAGTTTTGTGGTGTCCCCATTTGACTGTTTATCTGCTCCATTGTCCCCGCAGCCGGCTACTATCCCCATCAGCAGGACAAAGCAGCATAATAGCGCTAATACCTTTTTATTCATCTTTTAACCTCCTTATTCTCTCTTTTAATACCATCCTACCCAAACAGTTAATCCTTATTACCTTCTTCTATTACTGATCTTTGCAGCTAGGCTATCCCCTAACATCTGCACTAACTGGACTAATATAATTAAGATAATTACAGTGACCCACATAATGCCATGTTCATAGCGCTGGTAGCCGTAGTAGTATGCCAGTGTTCCCAAACCACCCCCCCCTACAATACCTGCCATAGCTGAATAGCCCACCAGGTTAATGGTCGTTATAGCAACCCCCAGAGTAAGTGAGGGCAGAGCTTCAGGCAGCAGGACTTTGCTGATGATCTGCCAGGAATTAGCTCCCATAGACAAAGCAGCCTCAATCAAGCCCCACTCGATCTCTTTTAGCGAAGTTTCCACCAAACGGGCTACAAAGGGGATCGCAGCAAGTGTAAGTGGAACAATAGAGGCAACAGTTCCGATATATGTTCCTACAATCAATCGTGTTAAAGGAATAATCAATATCAAGAAAATAATAAATGGAATAGAGCGCATAACATTTACAATAGAACCTAGAACCTGATTAACACCTTTATTCTCTAAGATATGTCCATCAGAGCTGACCACCAGTATTACACCCAGAGGAAGCCCAAAAACATAACTGAGAAAAGTAGAGATGGCAACCATATAGACGGTTTCCCAGGTGGCCAATAAAACCTTGTCCACCATCCAGGCATCAAACATGATTGATCACCTCCACTTCCAGGCCGTGGCTCTTTAAATATGCAAGCCCTTCATCAATTTGATCAGGCGGCCCTGTCAACTCCAGGGTTAAATAACCAAAGGGAGTATCCTTGATGCGGTCGATATTTCCATAAAGTATATTGGCATCAACCTCATATTTTTTGATCATAGAAGAGATCAGCGGCTGTCCGGCAGATTTGCCAATAAAGGATATGCTGACCAAGATTCTTTCGCTGGGCGCAGCATGGCTATCCGACTGCTCCAGCAGTTCCTTCGGAATATCCCGTTTCACCACTGTGTTGATAAAACTCCTTGAAGTAGATGTTTGGGGGTTGGAGAAGATATCGATCACTCTTCCTACCTCTACGATGCGGGATTCAGCGATCACAGCTACACGGTCACAGGTTTCTTTGATGACATTCATATCATGGGTGATCAAAAGTATTGTCAGGTTGAACCTTTTGTTAATATCTTTGAGCAGACCAAGGATGGAACGTGTGGTCTGGGGATCCAGGGCTGATGTGGCCTCATCGGAGAGCAGCAACTCCGGGGAGTTGGCCAATGCCCGGGCAATCCCCACCCGCTGTTTTTGACCACCGCTCAGCTGGGCAGGGTAAGCATTTGCTTTGTCCGCCAAACCCACCAGTTCCAAAAGCTCCATTACTCGCTTTGCAGCATCTTTTTTGGGAACCCCGGCTATCTCCAGAGGGAAAAGCACATTATCAAAAACATTCCTGGAAGAGAGCAGATTAAAGTGCTGGAATATCATACCGATCTTCTGCCTGGCTGTGCGCAGTTCATGGGGCTCCAAAGCGGTAATTTCCACCCCATTAATAGTAACCGTTCCACTGGTCGGTTTTTCCAGCATATTGATACAGCGAATAAGAGTGCTCTTTCCAGCACCGCTCAAACCTATGATTCCAAAGATCTCTCCATCTTCCACCTGCAGGCTGACATCATCAAGGGCTAAAATCTCCTGGCTCGGGGTTTTATAGATCTTAGTAAGATGTTTGACCTCAATCAAGCCTGATACTCCCCCCCAAAGAATTATAAATAAAAACACATCAGTGTTTCTTCAAATCAAAAAGCTCATCGCTTACTTAAAGTCTGTTATTACCTATCGGGAATAAGCATAGGAATAATAGCAAAATAAAAAAAAATAGAAACAGCACATATCTGATAACAGTATCATTATATTTTTAGTATCTGTGTTCTGTCAATTACAGGTCAGTTCCTTCTGCACCAATTCCAAAACCCGGGGAAGAACAGCTGCCACTTCCGGTGTCAGTTCCATCCCCCAGTCGATCTCACCGGGTTCCACTCCAATGATGACACAAGGGGGTGTTTTCCCCTCTAAAAGAGCCAGATCATTAAGCACAGTCAGAATACCCAGGTCGTGGAGGGTAATCGTACAATTAATGGGCTGCTTTCCACAATCTTCAGGTCTCAGACGATAAACAGCCCCTGGGGGCCCCCCTCCCTTTAATGCATCGATGATGATGATTTTTTCAGCCCCAGTCATGAAGGGAAGGAGATCACAGCCCGCTGTTCCCCCATCTACCAGTTCTACATCAGCGGGGAGCCGGCACTTCTCCAGTGCTTTGACAACATGCACCCCGACCCCGTCATCCTTCATGAGCAGGTTGCCGATCCCCAGCACTACTTTCTTTCCCACTGGTCTCCTCCTTAACACTTTGAAAACATTATACTCCTTTATATCCGGTTTAACCAGGCTAAATAAAAAAAACCGGCCTGAGTCAGGCCGGTGGAAAAAGCACTGTAAATCAAGCATCCAGTGTTTTCTGTCCTTTTGCAGACACGGTTGTCATTCTTTTTTTCCGGTGTCTAGCATGAAGGTCAGCAGGCCGGTAGCCTGTGATCATGCCTGCGATATTGGCCAATCCCTCACTGAAGTCAAGATAGAAGTGAGCAGCCATGCAGTAAACAAAGACCCAGGCAACAATATAGTGTATGATCCTGATCACATGCATGCCGCCAACAAAGGCTGCCCAGTGATTAAAGGTTGTGGGCCAATAGAGAATGAACCCTGTTATACCCTGAATAATAATCAAAGGTACAAAACCAAGATACATCATCTTTTGGCCGGGGTTGTATTTTTCCCCAAAATCGGGCAGTTCATCACTGATGAAAAGGTAGTATTTCATCAACCCGATCATATTCCCGAAATCCGCTCTGCGCGGCCTGAAGTTTTTGGAGTCACCGGATACAAAAGCATAGTAGAGACGGCCGATAACACCCGCACCTACCGCATACATGAAGATAAAGTGTATCTTCCTGGCAACATCCATTGACGGAAAAATAGGAAAACTATCAGGAAAATGGATGTAAAAGCCGCTTAAAGCCAGCAGGATCATGGAAATACCATTCCACCAGTGAAAAAAGCGAACTAACCGTGTATGGCGATATTCTAAATTCATCTCTATCCCCCCTTTAATAAACACGGAATATACCCATATTCCGGTTGGGGGTTATGACATGTACAGCACAGGCGATACAGGGATCAAAAGAGCGCACAATACGAACCAACTCAATGGGGTTCTCCGGATCCGCCACCGGTGCACCAATTAAAGCCTGCTCAATGGGGCCTGGCTGATCCTTTTCATCCCTTGGCCCGGCATTCCAGGTTGTAGGAACAACACAGTTATACTTTTCAATGCGACCTGCCTCAATCTTGACCCAGTGTCCCAGTGCACCCCGTGCAGCCTCTGCCAGTCCGATCCCTGTGGCTGTTTTTGGCAGTTCATGGGGTGTACATGTAGGTTTCCCGGGCTCAAGCTCCATGACCCAATCGTTCATGGCATGTGCCAGTTTCTTCAGTTCCAGTGCTCGAGCAGCATGCCGCCCCATCACTGAAAAGGCCTTTTTCCCAAAAGAACGGATAGTGGAATCCTTGGCCACCCACATGCGAGCCAGGGGCCCAACTTCTGCGACCTTACCGTTGTAGCGTGGTGCCTTCATCCATGAATATGCATCTCTCTTTTCATGGTCAGGAGTGACCACAGCTTCCATAGGTTTTTTGTCTATATCATCCTTGTACCAGGAATATTTCACCTCTTCTGTGATCATACTCTCATTAAAATCATTATCTTGATCATCGATATAGGTACCGCGAGGCATGAACAGTGTCCCCTGGTCATCCTGGGGGAAGCCTCCATAAGCAAGGACGTTACCACAGCCGCTTCCGATTTCAAACCAGTCATTATAAACATCAGCAACTGCAAGAACATCAGGCACATAAACATTATCAATAAAATCGATCAATTCCGCCAGGCAGTACTTGAAGTTCAGGATCTTTTCAGCGTCGACAACCTCAGTTACCCCACCTGGGACAATAGCCCGCGGTGCAGGGGCTCTGCCACCAAATATGGCAACCAACTCATGGGCTTTTTTGCGCATCTCCAGAGCCTGGAGATAATGATTCACCGCAGCATCATTGACATCTTGGGGGAGGCGATAATCCCCCTCATAGCGGGGTGCAAGGGGCATAATGTTGTCTGGAGCCTTCACATAGTCCAGTGCTGCCAGATGATAGAAATGAAGAATATGGGACTGGATGAAGTTGGCTCCCAGGATTAAATTGCGGATGATTCTACCGTTTTTAGGCGGCTCGATATCAAAGGCGTCATCCAAAGCAAAGGCAGAGGCAGTGCCATGTCCTACAGGGCAGACACCACAGATTCGCTGAACAAATTCCTGGGCATCCCTGGGGTCATGGCCTCTTAAAATAAGTTCTATACCACGGAAAAGGGTCCCTGAGCTCTTAGCGCTCTGAACCTTGCCCCCATCAACCTCCACTTCAATCATCAAATGCCCTTCAATTCTGGTTACAGGGTCAACAACAATCTTAGCCATTTAGTTCTCCCCCCCTTCCTCTTTCTTTCCAATGCGGCCTTTGGCGATATTGCCCACCAGGTGGGCACCGATGCCTGCCGCCACAGCCACTCCTAAAACACCGCCTACAGCATCTGCGCTGGCTGTGACATTGGGCAGATTAATACCAGGCATCCTCTCATAGAAGGGTGTGGCACAGTCGGGAAAGTCCTTTTCTGTGCACCCTATACAGGGGGCACCAGCTTTTAGACACCAGCTCACACCACTATTCCACATGCGGTCAAAGCTGTCACAGTGGGCAAGGGGGCCTTTACACCCGATCTCCAGCAGACAGCCCGGCTCACTGAAGTTTTTCGCAAAGATACTGGAATCAAAGTACTGCCGGCGCGGGCAGTTATCATGAACACATTTGCCGTAAAATACTTTTGGCCTCCCCAGTTTATCCAACTCCGGAATTTCATTGAAGAGCAGTATATGTGCCAGAGTTCCCACAAACCAGTCCGGATGTGTCGGACACCCGGGAACATTGACCACCGGAGTCTTAATACCTGCATCCTCCAGAACAGCCTGTACCCCCTTACAGCCTGTGGGGTTAGGCTTGGCAGCAGCTATACCACCATATGATGCACA
>LFTQ01000186.1:0-1343 GCA_001513545.1 Clostridia bacterium DTU068
TGAGGTTTGCTGAAAATATTATTGGCTTTTGTTGTGGGAGGCCTGATCTGTGTAATTGGACAACTCCTAATGGATCTGACCAGATCCTCTATCACCCCTGCCCATATCCTTGTTGGATTTGTCACCGGTGGGGTTTTGCTGAGTGCGGTTGGTCTTTATCAGCCTCTGGTGGACCTAGCGGGAGCAGGTGCAACCATTCCCCTTTCGGGATTTGGACACAGCCTGGCCCAGGGCGCTATCAAGGCGGTAGAACAAAAAGGTCTGATAGGGGCCTTTTCCGGAGGGATAGAATCTACAGCAGTAGGTGTTGCTGCTGCTGTGATTTTCGGTTATGCCTTTGCTGTGCTGTTCAACCCGCGCAGCTAGGCGGGTTTGCCCGCCATAAACCATGCTTCTCTTGGAAGATGAACTCAATGATAGAGTTGTGCCTGATACCGATCAGCAGAGACCTTTCGGTGATCGGTAGTTTTTTATAGGGGGTGTTAAAAATAAAAAAGGTGGGTATTCCTCGTGCACTGCTGTATTATTATTACTACCCTCTTTGGAATGAGTTTTTTACCAGGCTGGGTTGTGAGGTTGTTCTCTCTCCAGAGACCAATAAGGCAATACTGGATCAAGGCATAAGGAGCACTTTGAGTGAGGTGTGTCTGCCGGTCAAGGTGTACTTTGGACATGCTGCATACCTTGCCGGCAGAGTGGATTATCTGTTCGTGCCCCGCCTCAGCAGAGTGGAGGCTAAAGCCTATATTTGCCCCAAGTTCATGGGTATCCCGGATATGCTGAGGGCACGTATAAATAAACTCCCTCCTCTGATAGACACAACTGTGGATGCCGGTAAGGATGGAAACTCTGTCCAGTGTTGGGTAGATTGTTTACGGGATGCGGGGAACAGGTTGACCACTGAGCGGAATCTGATTGAAGATGCCCTGTATGCTGCTTTGGAGGCACAGCGGTTTTTCTGGAAGCGCCTGAATTCTGGGCTGATTCTTCCTGATGCCATAAAAGGTATACCTATTCCTGAAATTCCTGTTTGTTCACGCAGCAAAACTTTGCACATCGGCTTAATCGGACATCCTTACAATATTTATGATCCATATATCAGTATGAACCTAATCAAAAAACTTCATCAACTGGGAGCAGTTGTTGTAACACCTGAATCCCTGGAAGCTGATGAGATAGAGGAGGAAGCCGCCAGGCTTCCCAAGCGGTTGTTCTGGACCCTTGGTAAAAGGATGATCGGGTCTGCTTTCAGATTTTTTAGTTCTCAAAAACTGGATGGAGTGATATATTTAACCTCTTTCGGCTGCGGCCCAGAGGCACTGGTTGAGGAATTGGTGGCCAGA
>LFTQ01000186.1:1422-2921 GCA_001513545.1 Clostridia bacterium DTU068
TGGTTAGTCTAGGCCTAGAGGTTGTACTCCTACCTCAAACTTCCAGGAGAACAGTGGAATTGGGGGTTCGATATTCACCCGAGTTTGCCTGTTTCCCTTTTAAACTTAATCTGGGAAACTATTTGGAGGCTCATGAAAAGGGGGCAGATACCATTTTAATGGCTGGTGGTGTAGGACCCTGCCGGTTCGGTTACTATGCCCAGGTGCAGCAGCAGATCCTCTCTGATCTGGGAGTTAATATGGAAATGGTAGTTTTGGAACCCCCTGATGTGAGCTTCCAGGAGGTTAAAGATAAAATACGCTATCTGATCGGAACTCTTTCCTGGTGGCAGGTAATTAAAGCTATAAGATTTGCCTGGTGTAAGGCCAGGGCCATTGACGAAGTTGAAGGGCGATTACTTTACCTGCGCCCTCGGGTGGAGGATCCACTGCGGTTGGAAAAACTGTATCGAGAAGCTTTACAGGAGATTGACGGTGCTGGAGATCGAAGAACAGTACAGGGTGTGGTTGTTGATTATCAACAGAAGACCGGAAAGTTAAAGAAGCAACAGAAAAAACCACTGCGCATCGGTCTGGTGGGAGAAATCTTCACGGTCTTAGAGCCTTTTGCTAATTATGAAATGGAAAAGCGTTTGGGTTTATTGGGAGTGGAGGTTAACAGGAGCATTTGGTTAAGTGCCTGGATAAATGAGCACCTTTTTGGGGGGCTGCTGCGGGTTAAATATGAATGTGCTCATGACAAAGAGCTTGCCTCCCCATACCTAAACTCCTTTGTGGGCGGGCATGGTGTGGAGACTGTTGGCTGTACAGTTGGCTTTGCCCGCAGGGATTATGATGGTGTTATTCAGCTGGCACCTTTGACCTGTATGCCGGAAATAGTTGCCCATTCGGTGTTTCCGGCTTTAGCAAAGGATTATGATATTCCATTGCTTACCTTTTATCTGGATGAACACTCAGGAGAAGCAGGAATTCAGACACGACTGGAGGCCTTTCTTGATCTTGCTGCTGCTCGCAGCAGAAAAAAGGAGGAACAGATGAGTGGATCTGTTTTTAGGAATTGATGTGGGGTCTGTCAGCACAAATTTGGTTGTGATCGACCCTGAAGGAGAAATGTATTTATCACCACTTTATCTCCGCACACAGGGACAGCCTATCAAAGCGGTACAGCAGGGATTATCTTTGCTCAATGAGCGTTTGACAAAAAAGGACCGCATCTGTGGTGTAGGCACTACAGGAAGTGCCCGAGCACTAGCGGGTGTTCTGGTAGGAGCAGACCTGGTAAAAAATGAAATAACCTCCCATGCTGTAGCTGCACTACATGCTGTGCCGGGTGTCCAGACCGTGCTGGAGATAGGGGGGCAGGACTCAAAAATTATTATTATCAAAGATGGTATTGTAGTTGATTTCGCCATGAACACGGTATGTGCTGCTGGCACTGGCTCATTTCTGGATCAGCAGGCCAGCAGGCTCAATCTTTCCATAGAAGATTTTGGAGATAT
>LFTQ01000063.1 GCA_001513545.1 Clostridia bacterium DTU068
GCTATACTGTTGATGATAATGCCCGGGCCTTGTTGGTTGCCTTAAAAATGGAAGATGAGAAAGGAGAAGAACTGGCGAAGATTTATATCCGGTTTTTAAAAGATTCCTTTCTGCCTGAGGGTAGGTGGCGCAATCTAAGATCAGAGGAAAGATGGCATGCGAACCTGGATTCTGAAGACTGCCAGGGGAGGGCTTTTCTTGCCTGCAGCATAGCTGCTGCCTCTGATCATGAAGAGATAAGAGGGCTTGCCTTTCCTATGCTGGAAAAAGCCCTTCCTGCTGTTAGCCGCTTGCAGTTTCCCCGGGCTAAAGCCTATGCTCTGCTGGGGCTGATCAACAGCATCTCACTTTTTAGCCGGAAGGGGGAACAGCTGGCTGATATGGCAGGGGAACTCTGTGAGAACCTGATCTATCTTTATAACCGCTGTAAGGGTAGGGGCTGGTACTGGTTTGAAGACACCATTACTTACTGCAATGGGATCATTCCCCAGGCTCTTTTCGCTTATTA
>LFTQ01000137.1 GCA_001513545.1 Clostridia bacterium DTU068
CTTAGCCATTGTTGCCAAGCGTGAAAACCTAACAGTTGAAGAAGTTTGCAACAGTATAGGCTGGCCCGTACCTGAAGAATTAAGGGTCGAAATACCAGGTTCCAGCACATATACTTTAGACGAGCTGATTCAGTTATTTATATCAGTGCAGGAAAGCGAAGATGATACCAGATGGACAAAAGGAGCAGTTTGCCTAGCCATCACCGAAGGAATGGGAGTATCTGTCAGGCGAACTGCTTCATGGCTAGGCTGTTCTGCGGCACAGGTTAGGGAACTGGCGAAAACATTCAGAGCTTTTCCTGATGAAACCAAAAGGATTCCCTCACTGTCCTGGCGGCATCACCGCATAGCTGCCAATACAAGCGACCCCGACTTTTGGCTTGCGGTGGCCGCAGACAACGAATGGTCAACCCGGCAGATGCAGGAACAGGTTGATATTGCTAAGGGTAAGGTTACGAAACATGATCTTCAGCTAGAAAAAGCCGAAAAAGCCTATCGTCTAGCTGAAGAGGTTTTGAAAGAAGGCGGGCCCCCCGCCTTTTGGTTGGGCTTAAAATTAAGAGAAGTGTTAGATATTGAAAGTTCTTTACAGAAATGCCAACACCAGATACAATCAAGTTTTGTGTGGACGAAGACATAGCAGAGGAAATGAGCATCGAAGGCGCAGTCAATGACTGCAAGGTTGTCGAATTTTTTGTAGAAGAGATAAGCGATGATTAGATGACCGTTTCTTGACCGTACTGAGACCGATGTATAAAATAGGGGTGAAGGGCGGTGATGTCTTTGGCTGAAATTCTCATTATCCCTGAAACCCTTCGTACAAAACTAGGGGATGATGGGGCGAAGGAACTGGTTGATCTAATCAACCAGGCATTTAAGGGGTTAAGAGAAAGTTTCAGTGAAACAGCAGCCGGAAAACTTGAACAACGGATAGCCGAAACAAAATCAGATTTAGAAAAGCAAATTGCCAATGTTCGGGCAGATATGATCAAGTGGATGTTCATATTCTGGGCTGGGCAAGTTGCTGTAACGGTAGGATTATTTAGCCTTTTTTATAATTTGCTGAAATAATTCGTGATTCAGAAACGGTTTCACTCATAGGGGTGAAGCCGTTTCTAGCATTTCAGGGCCATCTGGCCCGAACCATTCTGAAAGGAGGGATGGGGCGGGCAATGGCCCGTCCGAAAAATGAGAATTGTTAGTATTCCTAAGCTCATGAATGATAAACCTGCATTACGTTTGGTTGAATTTTATGAAAAGCTTGGTTGGGATCAAAAAGCCTTTGTTGACAATTCCAAAGTTGTTATGACCGAGGAAGACTGGAACGTTCTTGTTAGCAAGGAAATCGAATATGCTAACAAGATTGAACCTGGCTCCGGTCTTCAGATTGGGCTTATGTGGATGAACCAAGGGCCAAGCGGCGGGGGAGATATACCCGGGAAAGTTAAGCTATTGCCAGGTTGGTTGAGCTAATTTTTTTCTCAAACCTACAAGGAAGGAGGTTGGTACAGAAGACCGCTAGGTTAGCTGTACCATTTTAAATGTGTACGTGTTACAATGTTTCTGGGGTGGTTAGAGTGTCTACAAAAATCGATCACATACTCCAGGAAATAGAAAAACTTAATTCTCAAGAGTTGCGGAAGCTGCTTGAGTGTATAGCAGAGAAATATGACTTGTTAGGGATGCTTAAAGTAGCTGAATCTTCTTTTGCAGATTGGGATAATCCGGAGGATGAAGTTTATGACGGACTATAAACCCGGAGACATAATCCTAATACCATTTCCATTTAGTGATTTAAGCGGGGAGAAACAGATCAAGTACGAAATGTTCTGTAAAATCGCCCTCTGGTAAAAAATATTAGAATTGTCTAGCAGTATTTAGATGTGTCACTTTATTTACATGTTTTTGCTGTCTTTTCCACTGCCAGTATTCATCCATATCAAAGTACTTGCGGCCAGTGCTCCAGGTTTCATCCTGTTCCATAAGCAGCGCACCGATTAACCGTGCAGCAGAAGCATGGTTAGGAAAGATTCGAATAACCCGCTCTCTGCGGCGAATCTCTTCGTTCAAGCGCTCAATGCTGTTAGTAGTGCGTAGACGCTTGCGGTAGCGTTCAGGTAGTATGAGTACTGCTGTGGCGTCATCAAAGCCCTGTTCCAGGATATCAACCGCTTTAGGAGCCTGTGCTGCAAATGTATCAATCGTTGTGTGTAATAATGATCTGGCACTCTCCAAGTTAGGGGCCTCAAAAATAGACCGTAAGTGACCATGAAGATTGTTCTTCATGCGTTTGGGACAGTTGTCTAGAATGTTGCGTGTAAAATGGGTCTGGCACCGCTGCCATGTGGCTCCTTGAAAACATCTGGCTACCGCATTAACAAGACCACCATGGTTGTCGGAAGCCACAAAATCAACGCCTCTTAGGCCACGACCCTTTAACCAGGTAAAGAACTCAGACCAGCTTTCTTCTGTTTCACTGTTTCCGATTTTCATACCGAGGATTTCCCGGTAACCATCCTCGTTAACACCTATGGCAATAAGAGCGCTGTGAGGGCACACCCTGTTGTTTTCACGGATCTTGATGACTATTGCATCCACGATTATGAAAGGGAATAGTGATCCTGAAAGTGGCCGCTCATTCCAGCCATTGACGATAGGGTCCAACCTCTTGCAGAGGGCAGAAACAGTCGATGCAGAGAATGAAGTACCACAGAGTTCTTCAGTAATTGCAGCTACCTTACGGGTGGAAACGCCATTGATGACCATCTCCATCAAAGCCAGTACAAGAGCTTGTTCGCTGCGCTGGTAGCGTTTGAAAAGGTCTGTGGAGAAGACCCCGTCCCGAATCTGGGGAATTCTTAATGTAATAGTACCCACCCTGGTAATTAAGTTGCGTGTTTTGTAGCCATTACGGCGGCCACGACGTTCTTCAGTACGTTCATATCTCTCTGCATTGATCTGTTCTGTACGCTGTTGTTCTAGAATCTGGTCTAGGATTTGTTTCAAGAGTTCTTTCATCCCTTCATCATTACTTGAAAGTAGATGATGCAAAATGTTCTTATTTACGGTAATCTTATATTGGGTCATCGTTTCTCCCTCCGGTAATTAATGGTTTGATTACTATCTAATTTACCAGAGGAACGATGACCTGTTAAATTATCAGGCCCTTTTACAGAAGATATCACACATGACTCAGTCTGTTTGATTTCGTACAATGGTGCAAATGTATGAAATGACGTCCCATCTGACCTTTTACGCAAAGACCCTTTGGGAAAAAAATCTGCTTTTTCAAAAAATTCTTCTTTGCTAATATACCCACAGATAGTTAAAACTCTGTTGGTTGTGTTATACGAAGCAAAAACGTAATAGTCTACATCATATTTTTTTTGATACCCAACAAAATTATGTACATAAAAGTCCTTGACCGGAACCTTTCTTGTCATTGTTTTTATGTCGACCCTTCTCCCGTTTATAAAAAAATCTTTGCCGCCATCAAAACCGGTTGAACCAACAGGACGCTCTTGTCCAATTAAATCAGCAAAAACGGTTTGCCCGATTATTCCTGTTAACTGTTCGCGCTTGGTTCCATCTCCGTATCCTCGCTGCCCAAAATTATATTTATTAACCATTTCATTAGCATAATCAAGCTGTTCTTGTGAGACTTTTATATCGAACATATGAATCACCCCCTCGCATATTTTTTAAGATCATTTGCAAA
>LFTQ01000159.1 GCA_001513545.1 Clostridia bacterium DTU068
GATCAAAGATTATTTAGATTGTAGTGAAGTGGGTTTTGAAGAACGGGCTGCATTTGTGGAAAAATTGAGGCAGGACCTTGTTTGTTTGCCTCCGGACTATCCGGTCGGGAAAGAAGTTGCCAAGGCGGCAGATGTTGTGCTGCCAGATGTGGAAAGATGGGCTGTGGAGCGGCCGTTTTTCACTTTTGCTCTGCTTGATGGTGTCTGCGGCTGGGGTGTGCGCACTTTGGGCTATACTGAGTTTCTTACCCTTCCCCGCAGTTCCCCGCTCTCCTTCCAGGAGTTGTGCAATCAGGTGGCAGAGCTGAACAGAGAACTGATCAAAAGACTGATTGACCAGGGGGTCGACGGCATTCTCCTGGCTGATGATATCGCCTATCAGCGCGGTCTTTTATTCGATCCTGAACTGATGAGAAAATATCTGTTTCCCTCCCTGGGTATACAGGTGGAAGTTGCCAAGGGGAAAGTACCTGTTTTTTTCCATTCAGATGGTAATTATGCTGAAATAATCCCGGATTTGATCCAGTGTGGGTTCCAAGGGCTGCAGTGTTTTGAGCGCAGCGCAGGTATGGACGTCAATAAGCTGCAGGAACTATACAGGGGAAAACTGTGCTTCTGGGGTACCCTAGAGGTTGATGATTTGCAGAAAGCACACGATCCTGATTATTTGGATGAACTGACCTCCCAAATCAAAAAAACTGCAGAGGGCGGCGGGTTTATCCTGGGAACAACCTGCGGCCTGTTTAAAGGGATCGATTTGGATGGTTTGGCCGCAATTTATGAACGGTTATAACGGTAAGGGATGTTTTGTATGCCGTATAAATGGTTGTTGGTGGTTAGGTGTGACAGGGGG
>LFTQ01000175.1 GCA_001513545.1 Clostridia bacterium DTU068
TTAGCAGGAACGATTTTGGCTGCACCCATTATCATCTGGCAGATATGGCGTTTTATTGTACCAGCGCTTTATCCACATGAAAAAAGATACTTAACAATACTGATACCGGTTTCAGTTTTCCTTTTTATTAGTGGAGTTCTATTTGCTTATTTTACGGTTTTTCCGCTAGCGGTGTTTGTTCTTATTCAACTGGCAAGCGAATTTGAGCCAATGCTCACTGTTTCAAAATATTTATCCTTTACTTTGGCTTTTCTGATCCCATTTGGTTTAGTATTTGAGCTCCCTCTGGTGGTTTACTTTCTTACCAGTATTGGTGTGATTACTCCGGAATGGCTGCAGCGCAATAGAAAATATGCCATTGTCATCACAGTTATCCTTGCCGCGGTATTGACTCCTGGCCCAGATCCTATATCGCAAATGATTATGGCTGCACCGATGGTGATCCTTTATGAAGCGGGAGTTCTGGTATCAAAGGTAGTTATGAAAAAAAGAAGGAAAAGACAAGAAGCAGCAGGTGAAGAGTGTTGAGAAGCAGCAGGAATTTTGATAAAAATGGAGAAATAATAAAAGGGTTTTCTGATTTATTATAATGATGGGGTAGTTTTAGATAATAATTCAATGAGGAGGTGATATAAAGGATAAATCGGTGATTTATTTTAAAGCTAAATTTTTTTAAAGGAGTGAGGAGCGCGGTGAAAGTAACTAGGCGCGAATTTTTAAAAATCTCCGGCGCCGCGGTTGCTGCTCTGCCTGTTCTCGGTTTTGACCTTAAGCCCGCAATGGCGGAAGCGGAGGGATTCAGGATTAAAAATATTAAGCCAGTACCCTCCATTTGCCCTTATTGCGGGTGTGGCTGTGGTGTAGTTGTTTATGCAGCTGATGGCAAGGTCTTAAGTACCGAGGGTGACCCTGACAACCCAATCAATCAGGGTTCAACTTGTGCTAAGGGGGCATCTGTTTTTCAGCTCCATGATAACCCGCGGCGTATGCGAAAGCCTTTGTATAGGGCACCATACAGCGACCATTGGGAAGAGAAGGATTGGGACTGGGTTTTTAATGAGATAGCTCAAAGGATCAAAAAGACCCGAGATGAAACATTTGTT
>LFTQ01000211.1 GCA_001513545.1 Clostridia bacterium DTU068
TTTTATGGGGCTTTTTCAGATGATACCCGAGAACTTTTTCTCCATACTGGCATCCAAAAACAAAGAAACATATTTGGACGGCCTGTTCGTTTTGCGCCGCGCATACAAGCAGGAGATGATCATCACTAAGGAACAGGCTGCAGCAATGCTAATCTCAGAACTAGAAGACAAGATAATGGAGATGGAACTGGAGGATGAAGAGATGATGCCAGAGCGAAACTTATCAGCCCTGGCGCATTTTCTGATCCGCAAATACAACCAGACCGGCTGGATCGATGTTGAGTATGCCGCCGATTCCTTTGAAGAGCAGATCACACTTTACGATTACTCCATCAAAATACTCAACACCCTTTATGAGCTGATCGATACAACACCTAGGGAATACAACTCTTACGTTTATTCCACTTACTCCTTATTGAAGACAGCCAATGAAGAAAAAGACAAGTACACCTACGATGCCTTGATGCAAGCCTATAAAAACACAAATTTATTAACCGATGAACTGAAAAGCCTGCTCAACAACATCAGGAGATACCACCAGGCCTTACTGGAACAATCCGATGTCAGGGGAATTCTGAAAGAACACTTCGACAGCTTTAAAGAATTGATTGAGGACAAGATCTACCATCCCCTGAAGACCTTGGACTCAGTGCCCCGCTTTAAAACACCAATTATCGATATTTTAAAAGGCTGGCTTGAAGACCAGGAGATGATCAACATTATTGTCGATTCCGCACAGAGGCGGAAGCAGAACAAAGATAATGAAGAGCTAATAGATGAAATCATAATTATGATGGAGGAGATCATCGGAACCTATGAGCAGCTAGATATCCTGCTCAAAGAAATCGATAGGAAAAAAGCCATTTATACAAGAACATCCATTGAAAAGATGGAGTATCTGCTGAACACCGACCGTAGCATCAAAGGCAAACTGGTGGAAATTCTGAAATCGGCAGGAATTAAAGAAAAAAATAGCGAAAAACTGCTGCAGGTAATGCAGGAGTCACTCAATCTATTTCCCCAGTCTTTTTTAGATGAGTTTTCTCTCTATGTCAGGAAGCAGACAACAGCACGGGAACCGGGAGAACCGCTCAAAATGTCACAAAAATTAGACAGCTCCTCACTGGAAAAGGAGCTGGAGGACATTGTGGAACGGGTAAAGAACAGCTACACTACCAGAAGAATAATGAACTTCATGGAGCAGCAGTTTGCCAGCCGCCAGGTGATTGAAACCGGCGATCTTCAGATCAATGGAGATGAGGATTTTATCATGCTCATCCTAGCAACCCTGAAGCATGATGAGAAAGCAGCCTTTTACCAGATCGAGTTTCTTCCCGGGTATCTGCTGCTCAATGGCTACAGGCTTCCCTTAATGCGTCTGAGCAGGAAGGAGCATTCTCATGTGGTTTGATGAATACGAACAGCTGACCCACACAGAAAAAGAACAGTTCATACTGACAGCCAATCAGCTGCTGAGCAAAACATTTATTATCAGGGACAAGTACAGCCCCAAAGAAAAACGCCTTAAACTAAACCCTGATTATCGGTTTATAGAAAGGCACTTAGAGCTGTTCCGGCGGTATCTGCGCCTTTCCGGATGGGAGCTGGAAAAAGATAATAATTATGGAGTAATCGCCCTTTACAACCGCTTTGAACTAAACCGCGCCCACCTGAATAAGAGAACCACTATTATCCTCTATATTTTAAGACTCATTTATGAGGAAAAGCGCGAAAAACTGACATTAAAGAGGGAAATCACCACCAATGTAGGAGAAGTTGTCGGGAAAATGATCAACCTGGGCCTGATCGACAAAAAACCGCCTAACAAGGATCTGATAGATGCCTTCAGAACACTGCGCAGGCATCAAATTATCGACTATCTCGGTAGTGATGTCACTCAACCGGATACAGGCATCATCATCTACCCCTCTATCCTGTTTGTGGTCACCAATGAGAAAATCACTGAAATCTATGAACTGGCTCAGGCTCCCCAGAAAGAGGATGAAGATAACGAAGATGAACTGACAGAAGAGGAACTGGAGGAAGAGGAATAAAGATGAAACTGCTGAAAAAACTGCTGCTCATCAATTGGCACTATATTGAACATGAACTGATCGAGTTTACCGGCATCAATTTTTTAACCGGGAAAAACGCGTCAGGTAAATCCACTATCATCGATGCCCTCCAGCTGTTGGTTTTGGGGGATACCAGCGGAAACTTCTTTAATAAAGCGGCAAACGACTATTCCCAGCGGACACTGAAAGGATACCTGCGGGGGGAAATAGCTGATGACGGGGGGACAGGATTCATCTACCTGCGCAACGGCATTTTTTCCAGCTACATTGTGGCAGAATTCTATGACACCATCAAGAAAAAGCCATTCTGTTTCGGTGTGGTCTTTGATGTTTACCGGGAGGATAAGCCCACACACAGGTTTTTCCTTTTAGAACAGCCAATACCGGAGCATCAGTTCATCATAGATAACACTCCCATGGATTACCAGACACTGAGAAACCACTTCAACAGCACCGGTAAAACCAAGTACCAATTTTTTGACACAAACAAGAGTTATCGCACAGCCTTCAGAGGAAAAATGGGCGGCCTCAACGAGAAGTTCTTCAACCTATTCAAAAAAGCTGTCCCCTTTTCACCTATCATGGATATTGAAAAATTTATCTGTGATTTTGTCTGTGATGTGAGCAGCAGGATCGATATCACAGATATGCAGGACAATATCCGCCATTATAAACAACTGGAACAGGAGGTGGGTTATGTCAAGGAGCGCATTGAGCGCCTGACAGACATCTCCTCTAAATTCAAGGACTTTGATACCGAACAGAAGCGGCTGCAAAAGCAGCACTATCTGATGCAAAGAGCAAGACTGCAGGATGCAGAGGATAAAATCACAGAACTAAAGGAAAAGGTTAAGCAGAACAATGAAGCCATCGCAAAGCTCCTCAGCCAGGTAGCGGAAAAAGAAGAAGAGATCAAGCAGCTTGAGAACAAAAAGACTGAACTCTTAGAAGAAAAATTTCAATCGGACCTGTACAAAAAAATAGAGAGGCTGGAAAAACAGCTGGCTGATCTGATAGAACAGCAGAAACAGCTGGACAAGCTCCGGCATGAACTGGCTAAGCTGATGACAAAAACAGGTGCCAGCTGGAAAAGGGCATTAAAAGTTTATTACAAAGAGATAGCTTCCCCGGATAGTGCTGATCATTTTTCTCTTCTTCAATATGCAGCAAGTTATCTGTCAGCTATCAAGGCAGATGACCTGATCAGCCATAAGATCGAACAAGAACTGAAACGCGAGCAGTTGCAGCAAATCAGATCCCAGATGAAAGACTTTCAGAATAAGGCCCATGAATTGTTTTTTGCCGTCAATACCCGGTTGAAAAAGGCGACGCAGCAGGCGACAGAACTGGAGAAGGTAATTGCCAATTTAAAAAAGGGTATTAAGCCTTATGATGGAAAGCTGCTGGAACTGCGACTGGAGATCCAGAATCAGCTGAAGGCACAGTACAATCAAGACAGCCCTGTGGAGATCTTCTGTGAGCTGATCGACCTTCGCGACAAAAAGTGGCAAAATTCTATTGAAGGCTATCTGCACACCCAAAAATTCTACCTTATAGTGCCGCCGGAATGCTTTGTATCTGCTTTAAAGATCTATGATCAACTGAAATTTGAACGGGAGTTTTATGATATTGGGCTTGTGGATATCGGAAAACTGCAGGAATTAAACCCCCGGGTGGAAAAGGGAAGCCTGGCAGAAGAAGTTATCACAGACAATCCCTATGCAAGGGTTTATGCCGACTACCTGCTGGGCCGTGTGATGAAGTGTGAACAAGTCGAGGACCTGCGCAGCCACAGAACATCTGTTACCCCAACCGGCATGCTCTACCACAACTTTACAGCCAGGCAGATCAACCCCCAACGTTGGAAAACCCCCTATATCGGCAAGCAGGCTCTGAAAAAACAGCTGGAAATCAAGGAAAAAGAGTTTGTTGAGTTGACACAGGAAATAAAAGCAATAGAAGTGCGGTTTGATATTCTTGAGGGGCTGAAAGAAGTGGAACCCCTTGCAGAGGACTCCATCAACCACATAACCGGCAGCCTGCGGCAGCTACAAGCTTACCCGGACCTGGTCCGGGAACGCCGTCAAATAGAGGAAACGATAAAAGGGCTCGATCTCAGCTATCTTGATAAATTGGACCAGGCCATTGCTCAGGTAGACAAGCAGAAGAAAGAGGTAGCAAAAATTTGTGAACAGCTGAAAACCAAAAAGATTGTCGCAGAGAATGAAAACAAAAACATTATTGAAGAAAAAATTCCTCAACAGGAGCGGGAACGGGACAATCTCAGGCAGAAGATTGAAGAAAACTATACCGCTGAATGGATCCAGGAAACCGGTGAGCCCCGTTTCTTAAAAGAGTTGCAAAAGAGGGGATCTCCCGACAAGATCACAAAGGCTTTTCACTCCCAGTTGGAGCGAACCAGAAGCCAGGCGGAAAAGAAATGGCGGGAACTGGTCAGTGTGCGCTCCGACTACAATCGGGATTATAAGATGTCTTATGACATCAATATCCCTGAAAACACACCCTTTGACGAAGAATTAAAGGAACTCCGTGACACCCATCTGGCAGATTATGAAGCCAAAATCAAAGATGCCAGGGAAAAGGCCCAGAAACAGTTTCAGGAGGACTTTATCAGCAAGCTGAAACAGAATATCGACACAGTTAAAGGGCAAATCACAGAACTCAATGACGCCCTGAAAAGCGTTGCTTTCGGCAGGGAAAGCTACCGCTTCGAAGTTAAACCCAACCCCAACTACAAAAAGTTTTACGACATGATTACTGACACCATGCTGCTGGAGGGGTTCAACCTTTTTTCCCAGGCTTTCCAGGCAAAGCATAGAGATGCCATAGACGAACTTTTCAAACAGATCGTTGATGTGGGTGAAGGGGATTTGACTGCAGATGAGAGGGCTGAACTGGAAAAGAATATCGAAAAATTTACCGATTACCGGACTTATCTGAATTTCGATCTGATCTCGAAGGATGAATCAGGGCAGGAGTCGCGGCTTTCCAAAACCATCTCCAAAAAGTCAGGAGGAGAAACCCAAACACCCTTTTATATCTCGGTCCTGGCCTCTTTTGTCAGGGTTTATCGAATCCAAGAGATCTCTCGCAGGAGACAAAGCAAAACCCTGAGATTGATCGTGTTTGACGAGGCCTTTAGCAAAATGGACCACCAGCGCATTCAGGAAAGCATCAAACTGCTGAGAAACCTCGGGCTGCAGGCTGTAATCTGCGCCCCCACTGAAAAAATTGCGGATATCACGCCTTTAGTGGACCGGACACTCTGTGTGACCAGGGGAAATGAATCCACCGTAGTCCGCGCATTTGATCCCAAAATACTGGAGGATGAGGATGAATTACCAGGCGAGCATCATCAATCTGCTGCTAGATAAATATGAAAAAAGCCGGCATTTCCAGGGCATTGCTCAAGTAAACAGACGGATCGCCCTTAAATTCGACGGCAAAGATTACCCACTCTATGATATTGAACAGGTTGATACCAAAGAGGCCATCCACCATGCAGCCCTGGATTTGCAAAAACGGGGTTTGATCACTGTAGAATGGATGAAATATGAAGAAGGGAATATCATGTCCCGGGTATTTTTGAACCTGGAGATGCTCTCCCAAGCCTATGCTTTTGTTCAGAGAAAAGAAAAAAAAGAAATCCTGGCCGTGATACAGGATGAACTTGAGAAGCTAAAAGATGAGGCTAATACCCAGTGGATCAAAGGTTTCTGCACATCAATGCTGCTGGAAATTGAAGAAAGAAAAAAAATCCCCAAATACGTGCCTAAGAACAAGAGGGATTTTTATCTGTTGTTAGCCGCCCTGCGCGGGATAGAGAAAAAAGGGGATGATGAACTGCTGGAGCGCATCTTTAGCCGCCGCTATCTAGGTGGCAGCAAAGAATTCGAAAAAAAGGTGCGCAGCCGCCTTGTCACCATCATCAGGAACTTCCTGTTGGAGGATCAAAACATGACAGATGAAGATGTCCTGGAGCATATCGGGTTGATCAAAACATCAGAGGACATCTCATTCTTCGGACCATTGGTAATCAGGCTGCACGGGCAGACAATAAACTTTTCCCCCTTCTGTTATGGAGCATTGATGAACACAGAAATGATCAAAAATTTCGAGGTGGTCCAGCTGCCGGTAGCCAGGGTAGTTACCATTGAGAATAAGGCAGCTTATCTGGAATATATTAAAAATATCCGGCTGGCACCCCCTTCAATTTCGGCACAACCGGAAGTGAAGCCCCCTGGGTTGACTGAGACCCAGCGAACTCTGACTGATACAGAGCTGCAGCCAGAATTAGTCGGAATAAAGCAAACCCCTTGGTCGGAGCCAGTTGCCGCAGGCCAGCAAGCAGACCTATCACCTTTACCCTTTAATAAGGTAGAACAGGAATTGGTTGTTTATCTGGCTGGCTTCTACAGCCCGGTCAAACGCCTTTTTTTAGAAAAGATCTATAACTTTGTACAGAGTCAAAGGATACCCGCCCTCTTTTATCACTGGGGTGACCTGGATCTGGGCGGTTTTCACATCTTCGTCCACCTGCGAAAACTCATACCTGAGTTGCAGCCGCTGCACATGGACGTACATACATTAGAGGAAAATGCTAAACTAGGAGATCACTTTGACGAAAAATACAGAAAACGGCTGCAGCAGTTATTAGGCCAAAAAGAATATGAGGTTTTCTTCCCGGTTATCAGAACTATGCTACAAATGGGCATCAAGCTGGAGCAAGAAGCCTTAGCAAAATGGTAGCGCCGCGCGGAGCCGTGCGGAAAACTGCAAGGTTGGATCGCGCGGGGGGGACAGTCCCGGTGATCGGTCAGTTTGCCCCTGCCAGCGCAGCGACCTGCGAAGGTTGTTACTTGCCCTTGACGAAGGAGCAATTAACGACAGGCAAAGCGAAACATGGATGTTGAGCTAGGCGACTATGCGCCATGGATGGCGTCATAGGGCGCGGTTTGCTATAAAAGCGAGGAGTCTTAGAGCAAGTTCAACCGAAGCTTATGTCGCAAGCGGCAGGGATTAACACTGCTTAGAGAGGGTGCTTTGCGCAATCAGTCAACCTGTCCCACTGATCGCGCGGGGGAACTGTCCCCCTGATCGGTCTGATCTGTCGGAACAGTCCCCCTAGTCGCGGTAATCGTTCTTTTTAACTGATTTTCTCAAATTCGTCTTTGCCTGCTCCGCACACGGGGCAAACCCAGTCATCCGGTATGTCTTCGAAGGATGTTCCTGGTTCGATGCCGTTTTCCGGATCCCCTTCTGCCGGGTCATATACGTACCCACATACTGTGCACTCGTACTTGTCCATGCCATTTCTCCTTTTTTCTTTATTATCTTTAATATAAGTGGGAGCAGCTGGCGGTGTACTCCCCCTTTTCACCAGGTGATAGTAGGCGTAGGTCATTGGGTTGCCCTGCTTCAAAACCTCTGCACCTGTTATTTCTCCAATGAAAATGGTATGTGTTCCTGCATCCACATCCTTGATAACCTTAGCTTCAATATAGGCCAGAGTATTGTCAACTAGATAAGGCAGCCCTTGAGGGGTTAGTTGGTATTTAATTTCGGAGAATTTATCCACTTCTCTACCTGATTTAAAACCAAAGTGCCCGATAAGGGAAAGCGGAGTTTCCTCATCTAAAATGGAAACAGTAAACAACCCGCTTTTCATAATGAACTCATGGGTTAGATTCTGTTTATTGATACTTATTGCTATGGTTGGTGGATCACTGGATATCTGGAATACTGTATTGGCAATCTGTCCATTTAGACGATCCCCATCTTTAGATGCAATCACGAAAAGACCATAGCTGATACTGTAGAGTGCTTTTAAATCCATCTCCTGTCCCTCCTATTTAATGGCTTCAACAAGCTTGCGACCTTTCTCCCTGAGACTATCCAAGTCTGCTTTTCCGGGAACGTACTGGATATTCACCACTTCCTCAGGTATTTCCCAGCCCATCTCCTGGAGAACAGAGGCAACATTACGCGCCCCTTGACCTCCCCATCCGTAGGAGCCAAAAGCAAAACCTATGCGTTTTTTTGGCCTTAGCCCTTTAATATAGGTGAGAAATGAAGCCACGTTGGGGAGCATCCCATTGTTGATAGTAGGTGTCCCAACCAGCACCAGTTTTGCTGTGAGGAGTTCAGGGACAATCTGAGAAATATGATCAGCCTGCAAGAATTTCATGGTAACAGGAACCCCGCTGTCTTCAATTCCTTCCCGAAGAGCATAAGCCATTTCTTTAGTAGAACCATACATAGTATCGTAAACAATGAGGGCCTTGCGTTCCGTTTCATTGCTGGCCCATTTACGATATTCCTTGATCAGTTCAGGGAAAAATGACCGCCAGATCAACCCGTGGCTAGGGGCGATCATTTCAATAGGTAAGGTTTCCACAACATCCAGAGCCTTATTGACCTGATCGCCATAAGGAAAGACGATATTGGCATAGTAGGAGGCCGCGGCCTCGTGGACGACATCCCAGCCCAGTTCATCAACAAACCGTTCTGTGCTGGCAATGTGCTGGCCGAAGGCATCATTGGAGAGGAGCAGTTTGGCCTCCGGAATATAGGTTACCATATTGTCAGGCCAGTGCACCATTGGAGTTTGCACAAACTTCATGGTATGGGAACCAATTTTAAGTTCATCCCCTGTTTTAACCAGGACATACTCCCAGTCCTGCTTAAAGTGCATCTCCAAGCCCTTTTTACCGTTAGGTGTGGTGACAATCTTCGCATTCGAAGCAACTTCCATAATCTTGGGGACACCCCCGGAATGATCCAATTCCACATGGTTGACCACCAGGTAATCGATCTTCTCCGGGTTCACAATAGTTCTAATCCTGCTCAGCATCTCATCGGCTAGATAGTGCTTCACTGTATCAACCAATGTAATCTTGTCATCAACGATCAGATAGGAGTTGTAAGTCGACCCCTGTGGTGTGACATAGCCATGGAAATAACGTACATTCCAGTCAATCCCGCCGACCCAGTATATACCGGGTTTAACTTCGATAGGCTGCAGAAAAATCACCCACTTCCGTGCTCTTTGCAACAGTCATCTTATTCTGCATTCAATTCAAACCGAGATGCTGAATATTGCGCGGGGGACTGTCCCGGCGATCGGTCCAGTGATGGAACCTGTCCCCCTGATCGCGCTGCGGGACTGTCCCGCTGATCAGTTATTAATAATTTTCCGCTTTGATCTCAAAATAGGCCTTGGGGTGGTCGCAAACAGGGCATACCTCAGGGGCTTTTTTGCCAAAATGAATATGTCCGCAGTTTCCGCACTTCCAGGCCTGCTCTTCCTCTCTTTCAAAAACCTTGCCTTCTTTAAGGTTTTGCAGTAATTTCAAATATCTCTCTTCGTGTTCTTTCTCAATCTCCGCTACTCGCTCGAAAAGATTAGCTATCTCAGTGAAACCTTCTTCCCTTGCAGTTTTTGCAAACTCAGCATACATCTCTGTCCATTCGTAATTCTCACCAGCTGCCGCATCCTTTAGGTTTTCATCTGTTGCTGGTATTCCATCATACAGCAGTTTAAACCAAATCTTGGCATGCTCCTTTTCATTGTGTGAAGTTTCTTCAAAAAAAGCAGCAATCTGATTGTAGCCCTCTTTCCTAGCTTTAGAAGCATAATATTCATACTTAGTTCTCGCCTGAGATTCACCAGCAAAAGCCGCCTTTAAATTAGCTTCAGTTTTTGACCCTTTCAGATTCATATTGTCTCCTCCTTTAGTATAATTAAATATGTTAAAAAAGGGGAGCAAAACTCTTCCCCCATAAAACATCTGTCTTTAATAAGTATTTTGTATATCGTACCATATTATAGTTAATAAGGCAACTAATTCTTATGGAAAGAAAAAACTGCTACTATGTCTGCCTAACAACGATTTCCTTCTTCTCAGGCGATTTTTCTGCACTTTAGTCCATTGCGTCGAAAGGCAGCACCAGTGAGGGTGGCGTGGGTGGCATGGGATGTCAGACTTCTTATGGAAATGTGAAAAAAGACTTTGAGTTTGTGTGGTGTCATGGGTTGTATGGGGCGTCAGACTGACAGTCCCGGTGACCGGTCGGTGATCGATCAGATCTGCGGCTGGGACTCTTCCGTTGACTGGTTTCGGCTGTGCTGGGAGCCAACCTGTCCCCCTGATCGCGCGGGGGGACAGTCCCGGTGATCGGTCAGTTGGTTGGCTCCAATAGAACTAGAGGCACATAATACTTTGCATAAGTGTTTCCCTCTTTGTCAACATATGGACCGTTTTCATCAGGGACAAGGACTGTCGCCCTCTTTTTGATATTATTAACAATACCTTTCAGCTTCTTTCCCTTAAAGGAAAACTCAACAGTATCTCCTATGTTAATGACAAACTTTTGTTTTGCTATTTGTTTATAGGTCGGTAAACTATGGTGGCTCGCAGTGTGGCCGAATAAATTGTTGGCAATTGTCTTAAACCTGTCGCCGCTGCAATTTGACTCATGGAAACAGATATGCTCAATTACATGGCAGAGTTCATGTTCAAAAACGAGTTGCAGAGCATGCAGGCTGTTGTTCGTATTAACACCGCAGACCGGTTTTGATCCTTCAATCACACCATAATTAAAAAAGAATTCCACACCAATTTTGATTTCCAGTACTACGTCTTCCGGTGTCAATTCAGCTATGTTTTTGGGACAGATGGTTGAACCAGCGCTCCTTGTCATACGCCGGGAAAGGGAAAACTTGAGCTTTCCTTTATAGTTCTCTTTAAACCAGTTGTGGAAAAAAATTTGATCATAAAGATCAAACATCAGTTTTAAATCAGAGGTTGAAATAGCTGTGATTGTTCCGCTCTGAATGTTTTTTGACTCTTTCTTAATAAGACTAAATATCTTTCCTCTCTTTTTAGCAATAGTACTGGCTTTATACTTATGGTTAATCAGATCAATCATTGTAATCCCACTTTCGTTAAGTTTGACCAAGAAAATCGTGCGATGCCAACCTGTCCCCCTATCGCGCGGGGGGACTGTCCC
>LFTQ01000104.1 GCA_001513545.1 Clostridia bacterium DTU068
TAATTAACGGGTGCATTCACTGATGGGCGCGATAAGCATTTCGGAGCAATTTTATAAAAAATTCCAGCAGGAAAACGGCACCGGTTAACGAAGTGTATGACAGACCCTCAAGATGACGAAAGGGGGTAATTCTAATGAGATTTTTTAAGAACTGGCAGTTTTCACTGGCATTTGTACTATTTTTAACAGGAATTATGCTCATGCTGGCTCTCCATGCCATTCACGGGGAAGCTGACTCTCCCACCCAACAGAAAAACAAGAGATTGATTACTATGATCCAGCAACAGGAAGAAGAGCTGGAGCAGTTGAAAAAAAACATCAATGAAAAAAGAGAAAGCCTGAACAAATATCAAAAAAACCTATCAGAGGGTAAGCTGGAAACCGAAAAACTGCAGTATGAATTGGACAAGCTTCTAGTTCTTTCGGGTTTATATCCTGTACAGGGAGAGGGGATCACTGTCCATCTGGATGATAACACTAAAGGAAAAGAATTGGCACTTCAAAAAAACCCTGAACAGACAAGAATTGAGGACTTTTTAATCCATGATAAACACCTTCTCTATATTGTATATGAACTGCGGGCAGCTGGCGCGGAGGCAATCTCCATCAACAACCAGAGAATCATCAATTCGACTGATATTAGGTGTGTTGGAACAACCATTCAGGTGAATGCAGAACGACTTGCTCCACCATTTATCATCAAAGCTATCGGAGACCCCGATAATCTAACCAGGGTTTTGGAAACAGAAAGAAGTCAGTATAACATTTTAAAGATGGCTGGGTTTCCTGTGAGCATTGAAAAACACAGCAATTTGGTAATAGAGTCTTACAAAGGCAGTTACCAATTCACCCAGGCCCAACCAAAGGAGGAATAATAGATGTGGGTACCGTTTCTGGGCCTGTTGATAGGTCTGCTTATCGGTACAGTTCTCAATATACCAATACCTGGAGTGTTGGCCAAATACCTATCCATAGCAGTACTAGCAGCACTTGACTCGGCCTTCGGCGGGATTAAATCCATTTTTGAAGAAAAATTTAATGCTACCATCCTGCTGACCGGTTTTTTTGCCAACACTCTGATGGCTGCTTTGCTTGCCTATCTGGGAGATCAGTTAGGTGTTGATCTCTATCTGGCTGCTGTTATCGCCTTTGGTGTCCGTCTTTTCCAGAACCTGGCTATCATCAGAAGGGAACTGCTGGACAAAATGGTTGAGAAACGGCAATTAAAGAG
>LFTQ01000191.1:0-678 GCA_001513545.1 Clostridia bacterium DTU068
GCGATATTACAGAACATTTATACTTATTTTGGCAGCGGGGGTTATTAATCCCACCATTTTTCCTTTAGGAGATGTTCACCGGAGAATTGGTTGACTGTTTCTTGTGACAATCCTAGTTTTTTAAGCAGGTCCCTTTCTGCTGCTAATGCTTGTGACTCTAACTCTCTGGCATCTGTGACCTGGTAATACTCGAATTGTATTCTATGGGCTGTCTCATGAGCTAACAATATGGGGATTATATATTTTCCGCCTCTTATGCTGGCATCGTTGCGGTATTTTAGATGCTCTTGATACCGTTTTGAATTGAAATAAATAACAGGTTCTTTAGAGTCAGTCCAGGCGAAAGTCTTTTCGGTTGGCGGGTCATCGGAAGTCAGTTCTATTCTTTCAACCAAACTGCATAGGTAGTGGCAATGGTTAGGGGCCTTTTCTTTCATCAATGAAATGGCCTCTTTTACTTCTGTTTGAAACTCAGGCGGACCTATTATTTCAGGTTCATCTTGTGTTATTTTTTGTGTCTGTTGGCTGGCTCCCGGAGCGGGTGCTGGTTGGTTTTTAGGCACAAGGTCATAGTTTATAAAGATAAAAAACAGCGTAACTGCCATAGCAAAGAATATTATCTCGTCAATGATCTTGCTCACTTTACCTTTTTCCATGATTTATCACCTCCATTTTACT
>LFTQ01000191.1:744-11219 GCA_001513545.1 Clostridia bacterium DTU068
AAAAAAACTGGTTTACCAAGCTGACGGAAGTGCTTGATAGGCCAGTCAATTTAGTCAGAACACTAATATTACTGTTAATTACATAAAAGTACATATCCCAGTTTTATTGAATATGATATAATAAATGGTATATATGGATGAGAGGAGGGTATATTGATATGCGCAAACTCTATTATTTTATTGCCATAATACTGATTTTTGCAGTGGGTTACGGTTTTGGTTATAGTGTAGGCAGAGAAGATCTAAGTCTTGTTGAAAAGAGAAAAGCTACCGTAAGAGAAACGTTAGAATTATTAAGCTTAGCAAACGAAGACCAAAAATGGATTGAATGGGAAGAAACCATTGAGAAATCAGAAAAATTAACAGAACAGTATGATTCAATAGTAGACTCTTGGGACGGAGAAGACATCGAGAAGGTTGATGAAATGATCCATTGTTTTAAAGAAATGGAGAAGCTTTATTTGGAAAGTGAAGGTCCACCTAATGCTGAATGGTACAAAGATGGATTATTGAAAGAGGCACAAAAAAGAATCGAGGCATTAGAGCTAATGAAAAAAGGTATACAGAACAATTCTGATAAATTAATAAGAGAAGCTAGAAAACTAGAAAATGAAGCCATTGCCGAATTTGCACAACTCACAGAGAGATATGAAAAATGGCTTAAAGAGAACAGTTATTAATCAATTGCTTTGAAATTTAAAAAGGGGGTGTTATACCGATATGATATGTGTCACTTTCAACCTCAATGACCCAGAAGGGACCAGGAAAGTGGAGCGCATCAATGATGAAGCAGAACCTCTAGATGTTTTATGTGAGATTCTCCTAGATTACTTTTTGGAATGGGTTAAACAAGGGGGTAATCCTGATGAACTGGTGGATGGTTAGTGTAGGAATTGTGCGACGTGGATATTTGCGTTTGGACTGAGTAACGGGTAAAAATGCAAGAAAAAACAAAAACGAGAGAGTAAACTCTCTCATAATGTGTTAACAGTAGAAATACTATCTAGATGTTTATTCTGCTAATAGATTGCTATGCTCTTTTTTTTCATACCAACCGATGATAAATGCGTTTATTTCGTCAGCTAACATCGGCAATGCTTCATTTGGAACTAATGTCAAAATTCTATGCATCAAAAGGTTAAAGTTAGAATCAAAATCACCTGTATTGTAGCTAAAATCTTTTCCATATTCAAAATGTTTCTCCTGTCTATCCTTGGAGACAAATTCAGGGTACTTTTCATAAAAAACAATTATTTCACTACATTTACAAGATAAAAGTCTAAAGGCTTCAATAATGTACTTCTCCCCTATCTCCCTTATTACCCCAACAAGATTATCCACTCTATATTCCTCCTTTTGATAGAAATTTTTCATCAATGTTATGTGTCTCAACTTTATTACTCGGATTCAGGTTCCGGATAAATAAAATCGTGGCCATCAAAAATGAAAACAACAACATCCGCTAAATTACTCACATTATTGTCATCGTTGCCCGCTAAAACATTATTCTCATCCTTTGGCATTCTTTCAATCCTCCTTTTCTATACGTTTCTATAGATATTCTACACATTATTATTCTTTTTGTCAACAACTTATTATATATTTTCTTTGCTTTATTGTAGGTAATATTTTATAATATATAGAAAAGGAGGTTTATAGAATGGCTTTTTCTTATAACCCGTTATGGAAAATACTTATTGATAAAGGAATGACAAAGGAAGATTTGAGAACAGCTTTAAATCTATCCCCTAACACAATTGCGAAAATGGGCAAAGGCGAAAACATCTCAATGAGTGTACTTCACAGAATCTGCGAATATTTCAACTGTCAGCCGGGGGATCTGGTCGTTTATATTCCTGATAAGGTCGACACAGGAGGCGGGAACGATGGCAAAAGGTAAAGGTAAGAAGAAAAAACAAAAAAGGCGGTCAAGCGGAGAGGGAACCATTTTTTGGCGGGAAGATCGGCAGCGGTGGGTAGCTGAAATACCAATTGGTGTAGATTCCAAGACAGGTAAAATGAAATATAAAACTGTCTACGGCAAAAGCGAGCAAGAAGTTAAAGAAAAGAAGAAGAAAATTGAACTGGAAATGGGATTAGGTTTGAGAATTGAATCCACAAAGACGACTTTTGGAGAATGGCTTGATTTATGGTTAGATACTTACAAAAAAGATAGTTTAAGACCCACCACCTACAGCAATTATAAAAGATTGATTGAAGTGCATTTGAAACCACACCTGGGCGGAATACCATTAAAAGATTTACAAGCGAACCAATTACAACGGCTTTTCAATCAGTTGTTCAAAAAAGGACGCGCTCAGAAGTATGAAGGAGCACCTGCCGGACTGTCCAGAAGGACTGTAGAGCTTATCAGGACAATTGCTAACGCTGCATTGGAGCAAGCAGTTATTGAGGATTTAATATTAAAGAATCCATGTCAAGGTACTGTTCTTCCCAAGGAAGAGGAAGAAGAATCAAAAGAAGTTGAGCCGTTCACCAAGGAAGAAGTAACCAAGTTTCTAAATTCCATTAAGAGTGACCGGCTGTATGCAGCATATTATCTCCTAGCGATGACTGGCGCAAGGCGTGGAGAGATTTTAGGACTGAAGTGGAGTGATATTGAGCTTGACGGGGGTAAAACCTGGAGCGATAACGATCTAAAAGGTGGAAAGATGCACATACAGCGATCACTTTGTGAAGTTCAGGATAAAGAAACAGGGAAACTAAAAAGAGAGTTTCAGCCGCCAAAAACCAAAAAGAGCAACAGGGTTTTCCCTCTTTTGCCTGAAATGGTAGCCATTCTAAAATCTCATCGAAAACGCCAGTTGGAGGAAAAATTAGTCTTCGGCAAAGAGTACCACGATGAGGACTTAATTTTTTGCAGTGAAAATGGGCAGCGTCTATGGCCTAGAAACTTTAACAGAAGTTACGCAAGGCATTTAAAAAATGCAGGAATTCCACATAAGAAACTTCATGCTTTACGTCATACCTTCTGCACCCTGCTGCTTGAAGCTGGAGAGGACTTAAAGAATGTTCAGGAGCTTGTAGGGCATTCCCGGATAAGCACCACAGCGGATATTTATAGTCATGTCCTGGAGAAACGAAAAAAGAAAGCAATTGAAAAACTGGGCAATATTTTAGCTGTCAAATGAAAATAAAAAAACTGGTAACTGTCAAATAACTGTCTTTCTGGCATTAGAAAAGACCTCCATTCTCTGGAGGCCTTGATATTACTGGTGGGCGCGGCAGGGATTGAACCTGCGACCTCTTGAATGTGAGTCAAGCGCTCTCGCCACTGAGCTACGCGCCCAGAAATATTCTTTTTCCGGCCTCGGCCTACGTCCTCAGACATCAGGTCTTTCTTTCCGACCTCTGACATCGGTCTCTTTTTCCGGCTTCCGACCTCCGACCTCTGACATCGGTCTCTTTTTCCGGCTTCCGACCTCCGACCTCTGACATCCAAAATGGTGGGCCCACCAGGATTCGAACCTGGAACCGATCGGTTATGAGCCGAGTGCTCTACCCTTGAGCTATGGGCCCTTGGCTCCCCGGGCAGGATTCGAACCTGCAACTCTCCGGTTAACAGCCGGATGCTCTACCGTTGAGCTACCGGGGACCGCTATGACATGATTAATTATAAGATAAACAAATGCTGCAGTCAACATTTCGCGTTATTTATTTTATTCAACCAGCAACTATTGTGGAATATTTCCAAAGCGATTATCCTTGTTTTTTTGCTCAAATGTGCAGAGGTTATCCCAACCCTAATAGAGAATTAAAATGGGAAGGAGCAATTATTATCGAGGAGGTACCACCTATGGAAGAGAAAAAATGCCCGCAATGCCGTACATACATGGAATACCTAGGTGTTAAGGAGTTTCGGACAGGCGGTAAAACCGGAGGATGGCATATATTATTAGGGGATTTTGCGGAATTACAGGAGCGCATCATGAAGCTGGAAATGTGGGTCTGCAGCCAGTGCAGACAGGTATTGTTTTATCTGCCTGATAAAAGTCCATTGAAAAGCAGGAAATAATAAGCTGAAATAGAATCCTTAAAGAGTTATTTATTGAAAGCCGATTTTAGTGCCGCTCTACGCAGTCAAGGGAATCAATACCGAGAAAGGACAAAGCGATGATTGAACTTGTTGGCGTATCTAAGTCTTATGCCAAAGGAAAAGTGAAGGCTGTTGATGATGTCACCCTGTCAGTGAAACCGGGGGAGATCTTCGGTTTTCTCGGGCCAAATGGGGCCGGTAAAACCACAACCATTAAGATGATCGTCGGCCTGCTGCAGCCTGATGCAGGAAGCATCAGTGTTGCCGGTATAGATGTACAAAAAGAACCATTGGCAGCAAAAAGCCGGATCGGTTATGTTCCTGATCAACCTCATGTATATGACCGGTTGACCGGGATTGAATACTTAAATTTCCTGGCAGATGTGTATCATGTGCCGGAAAAGCTAAGAAAAAAACGTATAGAGCACCTCCTGGACATTTTCAATATAAAAGATGCCATCGGTGATCTTGTACAGAGTTATTCCCACGGTATGAAGCAGAAGCTCGCTTTGACCGGGGCGCTTTTGCACAACCCCCCTGTCTGGATCATGGATGAACCGATGGTGGGGCTTGATCCCCGTTCTTCCTTTTTGCTTAAAGATCTGATGGCAGAACACTGCCGCCAGGGATATACAGTTTTTTTCTCCACCCACATCCTGGAGGTAGCTGAGCGGCTTTGTGACCGGGTGGCTATTATCAACAAGGGGAAAATAATCGCCTGTGGCACACTGGATGATATCAATAAACATCATGAAAAAGAAACATTAGAAAATATTTTCTTGGAGTTGACAGAATGAAGCCTTTCTTGGCTCTGCTGAAGGTCACCTTTCGTAATTATTTCGGCATTTCAGTTATGAAACAAAAATATCTGGTGGAAAAGAAGGACTTATGGCAGCCCATTGCAGCGGTTGTGGGGATAGGTTTTATCCTGGTCTTTTTCTTTTCTATGTCTATGATGTTTTCTAAAGGGCTCTACTATGTAGGCCAAATGCTGGGTGAGCCAGCACTGGTGCTGGTTATCAGTTTCATTACCACTGCCTTTATAATTTTCATATTTGATATCGGGACGGTCATCAGCGTTTTTTATTTTGGACGGGATAATGAACTGCTGGCAGCACTGCCCCTCAAACCCCTTTATGTACTGGGTGCCAGGTTTTCACTGGTTATGTTCAGCCAGTATCTGGTCCAGCTCGTTTTGATCCTACCCCCTTTGTTCATCTTCTTCCAGGGGGAAGGACTGGGAGCAGCGTATATCTTCCTGGCATCTGTTATATTCCTGGTTTTCCCCGTGCTGCCCCTGGTTCCGGCAGCTGTATTATCCATTCTTATAATGAGTAAGGCACGCAGTAAACGCATTAAAGACACCTTCACCATCCTGACCTATGTGATCTCACTGGCCTTTGCCATAGGTATCCAGTTTTTTATGCAGTCACTTCCCCAGGGTGAAGAGCTCTCATCTCTGCAAGCGATGCTCCAAACCCATGGATCATTGTTATCTGAAGTAGGGAGCAGCTTTCCTCCCGCAATTTGGGCAGCCAAATCACTGGCTATGGCAGGCAGTATCGAAGGCCTACTCAACCTCGGGCTTTTTCTGGCATTGACCGCAGCCTTGGTGGCTTTGATGCTGGTCCTGGGAAACAGGTATTTTTACCGGGGATTGTTTGCAGGTGAAGAGGTAGCAAAAAAGCATCGTGTCACAAACAGCGCTGATAGCTGGAGCAGTTCATCACCGTTCAAAGCCCTGCTGCTTCGGGAGCACCGGCTTTTCATCCGCACCCCTGTTTTCCTGATGAATGTCCTCCCGATAGCTGTTATCGTTCCGATTTTTATGTTAATCCCCCTGTTTACTCAGGGTTCGCTGCAGGAGATCGGCAATTTTTATCCTTTTCTGAGCAAATACCCCTATCTAAAACTGGGTATAATCGGATTTATGATCTTTATCGCAGGAACCATACCCCTCTCACCATCGGCACTTTCCCGGGAGGGAAAATTGTTCACCCTGTCTCAGCTGATCCCTGTCAGTCCCCGAGAACAAGTAAAAGCCAAGTTCTGGTATACCCTGATCGTAAATTTTGTCTGTACACTTCCCATTTTCGTTCTGTCAATTATCCTCTTGCATTTAACCTGGCTAGATGCTTTAATGCTGGGTTTACTGAGCCTGTCCGCGGTGGGTGTAATTACAGCCCTTGGAATCCTGATCGATAGTGAACGCCCTTATTTTGACTGGGAGGACCCCCAGCGTGCTGTCAAAAACAATCTGAACGTTCTGTTCATTATGCTCATCTCTATGATCTTCTTAGCCATCATGGCCGGTATTTGTGTGGGACTGTACTTGATAGTTCCCTGGTGGTTGGGCTATTCTCTCCTACTTTTGCTGGTCACATCCATCTCAGCCGTTCTCTATTTTCGCATCCAGTATATAGCTGAAAGGAAATACCAGCATTACGAATTATAGTGTATTACCTGCATACAGACATCCAGCACCCTCTTATAATTTTTAGTACCCTTATACCCCTCTGTTCCGGCTCATCCTGCCTCAGCAAACGCCATATCTTTACTTTTTTAATCCTTATAATGAAGTGGAACCCCACAAAAAGGATATACAGACAATGCATTTTTTCTTGCAATATATTGCATTATATGTCATAATGAAAAATGATATTGCATTCGGTGGGGTATTACCGCATAGCACTGCATTCTTAAAGCAGAGGAGTCATACCTTTTATGCGCAGCTATATTATAGAAAAAATTGAGCATTATAAGGAAGAACTCCTGCAAGCCCTGGACCGTAATGATTATTTATCAGCCATTAAGTTGCGGGCAGTGCAGAAAGAGTTGGAGGATCTGCTCAGTGTGCTAGATGAGCAAAAAGATGCATTAGCCGATGCAGAGAATGATTTGCAAAACTACTACACCACCATTGAAGCAGCAAAAATTCTAGGAGTCCATCCCAGCAGTGTAACCCGCAGAGCAGAATCTTTGCAAGGACAGAGAATAAGCGGTAGGTGGTACTACCCTAAAAAGGTCGTCGATGAGGAAAAGATAAGAACACAGGGCAGGAAAAAACCCGGAAGAAAGCGCAGGTCGTAGGAAAGGAGGGTAGTAACACTGGAACAACTGATCGGCTATCCGCTACCTCAACAACTTCCACAGCAGCAGATCAAGCTGCGGCATAAACCTCGAATTAGTAAGGCACGCATCATACTAGTATCTTCCGTACTATTTTTGGGACTTTTATTACTATCTTTTATCCACCTTCAAAACACAGCAATCGCCCTTAGCTACCAAGTCGAGAGATCAGCCGCACTTGTTGAAGAGCTAAAACGGGAAAACAAAGCATATGAACTCCAAGTACTCAAGCTGAAATCGCCGGATAGAGTAGAATACCTTGCCAGAGAAAAACTCGGCATGATCGAACCAGAAGCGGTTTTGTTGAAGGATAAAAATCTGGTTAAATAAAGGGTTTATAATAAAACAAAAAGCCCCTCATTGTATCTTTGGGGCTTTTATTTACTCCAGATAATCTTTCAATTTTTTACTTCTGGTGGGATGGCGCAGTTTGCGCAGAGCCTTGGCTTCAATCTGCCTGATACGCTCTCTGGTCACCTTGAACTTCTGTCCCACCTCTTCTAAGGTCCTGGCTTTCCCATCCTCAAGGCCGAACCGCAATCGCAGCACATCCCTTTCTCTGGGGGTCAAGGTTTCCAGCACCTCTTCCAGCTGTTCTTTGAGCAGGATAAAGGATGCAGCCTCTGCAGGTGCCAGAGCATCCTCATCTTCAATGAAATCCCCCAGGTGGCTGTCTTCCTCCTCACCGATGGGTGTCTCCAGGGAAACAGGTTCCTGGGCAATCTTCATGATTTCCCGCACACGTTCCTCCGGAATATCCATTTCCTGAGCGATTTCCTCCGGGGTCGGATCCCTTCCCAGATCCTGCATTAACTGACGGTTAACCCTAACCAGTTTATTGATGGTCTCTACCATATGCACCGGTATACGGATGGTGCGAGCCTGATCAGCGATAGCTCTGGTAATCGCCTGTCTGATCCACCAAGTGGCATAGGTGCTGAATTTAAACCCCTTGCGGTAATCAAATTTCTCTACTGCCTTGATCAAGCCCAAATTGCCCTCCTGGATCAGATCCAAAAAGAGCATACCCCTTCCTACATATCGCTTGGCAATACTCACAACCAACCGCAAATTGGCTTCTGCAAGTCTGCGTTTGGCTTCCTCATCCCCCTGCTCAATCCTCCTCGCCAATTCCACTTCCTCTTCAGCTGTCAGCAAAGGGATTCTGCCTATCTCTTTCAGGTACATGCGAACAGGATCATCGATAGCAACACCTTCTGGGACAGAGAGATCAACTTCAGTCTCATCATCTACTGCCTCACCATTTTTGGCATCGGTCTTTGCTGCCCCATCCGGACTGATCTCAATTCCGATGGCCCCAAAATGTTCATAAATGCTGTCTATCTGTTCGGGAGTCATATCAAAGCCCTGGAGGGTATCCATGATTTCCTGGTAGGAAAGAGAACCTTTCTGTTTCCCGCGCTCAATTAAGGCTTTTACTGCATCAATCCTTGATTGTTCTTCTTTCATATCATTCCCCCCTTTCCTGGCTCATCGAATCCGTTGTTCTTGGTGTTTTTAGGCGTTCCAATTCTTCGTACAGTAGGTATAATTCTGCTAACAGGTTCTTAATTCCTTCCTGATTATCGTTTTTTTCAAATTCCTTTAAAGCAGACTGTTTCCTAGCGATTTCTGTCTGCAGCTGCCCTTTCTTTAATGTCCTGATATAGTCATCTATTAATCTTTCCCTCTGTATTTTGTCCAGCTGGATATCCTCTGTGCTTATCAGAAGGGCAGCCAATTCCTGCTGCTCATCAGTTGCCAGCTGATTGAGCAGATCTGCTGCACTGTCCCAGCCCTTTTTTTCAAAAAGATTGAGGTATTTTTCGTACTTACCTGAAAAAACTTCCCAACCCAGTTCCTGTTTAACACGCTCGTAAAGAGAGGGATCCTGGAACATAAAACTGAAAAGCCCTCTCCTGGCAGCCTCTATAGCAGCTAGAGGCTGCTTTTCGAAAGTTTGTTTGCCTTGTTCCATATTATATCTATTTTTATCAGTTTTATCCTTCTGTAATCGATATTTCCGGAGATATCGGGACAATTCCAACCGAATGGCTTCCTCAGAGGTATGAATCCGCTGAGCAGCCATGCGGATGAAACCCTCCCGCACCACATGGTCCTGGATCCTGGCCAACTCATCCACCAAAGCTCTGGCTATCTCCGCCCGGTCCGCCAGATTGTCAGGGTTATATTTGTTCAGCAGCTGGTCAAGCCTGAACTCCAGAAAACCGGTTGTGCGCTCAGTCAGAGCTGTTGCAAAAGCCTCTCTTCCCCGGGAGCGCAGAAACTCATCCGGATCCTTGGCTTCCGGAAGATCGAGTATCATCACTCTGCCTCCCATTTCCTGGAGAAGTCCGGCACCTCTCATCGTGGCAGCGGAGCCGGCGGTATCCTGATCAAAAGCTAAAATAATATCTTTTGTGTAGCGCAGCAACAGCCTGGACTGCTCCTGGGTAAACGCTGTTCCCAGGGAGGCAACTGTATGGCGAAAACCGTATTCATGGGCTGTGATGCAGTCCATATACCCCTCTACCACGATAACCTGTTTTTTCTCCCGAATCGCAGGTAATGCCAGGTGTAAGCCATAAAGGTTGCGGCTTTTATTGAAAATGGCTGACTCCGGTGAGTTCAGGTACTTGGGCTGCTCATCCCCTAAGGCTCGCCCCCCAAAACCCAGGCAATGCCCCCGGTGATCAAATATGGGGAAGATGACACGGCCCTGAAAGCGCTCCTGGAATCTTCCATACCGTTCAATAAAAAGCCCTGCTTCCCTGATCTCCTGGATGGTGTAACCCTTTCCCCTAAGAAACTGCAGAAGGCCCTGTCCGGCAGGAGCAAAACCCAGCATAAATCTTACCCAGGACTCTTTTTTAAGCCCTCGTCCGCTTAAATAGCGCCGGGCACGTTCTGCTGCATCCCCATGTAATAATATTCTATGATAATAATCTGCTGCTTGAGCATTCAGTTCATAGAACCTTTCCCTTCGCTCCTGTTTCTCCCGGGCGCCACGGGTGCGGGGAACCTCCATTCCCTGCCTCTCAGCTAAAAGCTCTACAGCTTCTAAAAAAGAGATATTATCAATTTTCATCAAGAAAGAGAATACATTACCCCCCACCCCACAGCCAAAACAATAGAAGATCTGTTTGGCAGGGGATACGCTGAATGAAGGGGTTTTCTCCTGATGAAAGGGGCATAACCCTACATAGTTCTGCCCGGTCCTTTTTAAAGGGACATATTCACTGATAACCTCAACAATATCAGTTCTGCCGCGGAGGTCCTCCAAGAATTC
>LFTQ01000191.1:11286-14767 GCA_001513545.1 Clostridia bacterium DTU068
TTCATCCAAACATTAGGCACAAAATACCTTTCAAAGGTTTTCATAGCAAAGCGGTCGGTCATCCCCGCAATATAGTCCACAACACACCTTTCCAACCCTTCACTGGAAATCCTGGCTTTGATGTCATCGCTCAACAGATCAGGGTTCTTTAGAAAATAATCATAAAGGTTTTTTACCACCTGTTGTGCCTTGGCTTCTTCCAATTTGGCTGCAGAACCGATATAAACCCGCTCAAAAAGGAACTCTCGCAACTTATCTGTCGCCTGCCGGACATCATCACTCATGGAGATTACAGGCTTGCCCCTGCTCATTTTTATAATATCTGTCACCATGGTGTTGATCCTTACCTTATGACGGTTGCCCAGGATCTCGACACACTCTTTAGGCAGGTCATCTTCACTGATGATCCCGGCTCTGATAGCATCATCTATATCATGGTTGATATAGGAGATGCGGTCCGCGATCCTAACGATCTGGCCCTCCAATGTGCTGGGTAATTTGGGTCCGGTATGACAGAGAATACCGTCCCTCACCTCCCAGCTGAGATTTAATCCACGTTCCCCCTCCAGCTTATCTACAACCCGTAGACTCTGCTCATTATGACGAAAGCCCGGTGTAAAGATTTCATTGATAGCTGCTTCACCTGTATGCCCAAATGGTGTATGGCCCAGGTCATGCCCTAAAGCTATAGCCTCAGTTAGGTCCTCATTGAGCAGCAGTGCCCTGGCCAGGGTGCGGGAAATCTGTGAAACCTCAATGGTATGGGTGCTTCTTGTTCTGTAATGGTCACCCTCTGGGGCAATAAAAACCTGTGTTTTATGTTTCAATCTGCGGAAAGCCTTGGAGTAAATAATCCGGTCACGGTCACGCATATATGCTGTTCGCACAGAACAGGGCTCTTCCGGGTAAAGCCGCCCTTTGGATTTGACACACAGCGCGGCATAGGGGGCAAGATACTCTATTTCCCGCTGTTCGATCTCTTCACGAATGGATAGGTTTTGTGCCAAAGGCTACCACCCCGTCTATGGTTTCCTTAAACTCATCGTGGCCTTTGCAACTTCAACAACACGCTGCGCCAATATTCTCGCTCTTTTTATGCCGTTTTCATCATTTTGGGCAGGCCGCTGGGCACAGGCCCCTTGGTGGCCGCAGTCATAATCCACATAACCATCCCCAACAATCGTCATGCCCTGTACCAGCATCATATCGTGGAGCGCCCTGAGGGTGGTTTCCTGCCCCCCAAAGCGGGCACCGGCGACTGCAATCCCTCCACCGACAACATTGATCAGAGCCTTTTCCCTCCTGAGGACACGTGTTTTATCCCAAAAAGCCTTGAGTTGGCTTGACACTGTTCCAAAGTAAACAGGACTGCCCATCAGCACCCCATCAGCTTGTTTTAACAGCTCAAAGGCCTCTCCCAACTTATTTCCCTCTGCACAACTGCCATCACAGGGAGAAGAACAGAGTTCACAAAATGGGGATTCAAGATCATCGAGTATTTCTTTTACATGCAGCATTTTTGTTTCAGCCCCTGCTTTTTCCGCAACTGCCAATGCTTCTTGGAGAAGAAAAACTGTGTTGCCATCTTGATTAGGGCTGCCATTAATTCCTACTATAAGCAATTGTTTCACCTCCTGAAATTAGAATGCAATGTTTAGATAAATATATACTATTTTTATAAGAATGGTTCCTTCTATCTATAACGTAAACTTTAGTGTGACACGGGTGTGACACGGGGACGGGGTTGCTGTCACACCGTGACACGGGGACGGGGTTGTTGTCACACACCGGTCGACATTACCTTATGCTATCGATTGGATAAAAATAGGGCAGTCTCTTCACTGCCCGAGTTACTGATCATCAATTAATAAAATCATTTTAATAAAACCATTTCGTCGGCAGCAAGAATGTCCATGGCATCGTAATGAGTGCAATAGCTATTGCTACTTTTGCTCTTAACTTTTTATCATTAATTTGTTTAGAAAAGGTAATTTTATAATTAAACATAAATATAAAAACTGCTGACACCAGCATAGCGATTATTATCACTACAACAGCGGCGGGATTGCTAAATGGGTCATAATTAATTCCTGTAATCATATCATTGGGTAGTTCCAGAGGATCTATCATCCCTAATATAAACAGTATTGAGGCTCCAATAATATCGGCTATAAATCCAAAGATCCAAACCTTCAATATGCTTCCTTTATAAAATTCTATAAGACTTTTTTGTATATCAGCTAACTTAAATATAAAAAAGCAGGCGATTACCACTAATGAGTCAATAACAAAATTGCCTACCAGTGTTATAAGTATAACCGGCGGTAAAAACAGAACAAACCAAAGTGGAAAAATAACATTGTATAACTTAATATCTTTCAATTCATCACTCCTATTAATAATAGTTGCCCTTTTAAAGGCCAGTTTCCTTCAGTAAAGGGAGTTTTCGCTCTTTATTCCTTAAACTCCTTTTTCTATGGGAATTCTCGTGACAAGGGCATGACAAGGGGACGGGGTTGTTGTCACACTCCATACGACAGGAAGTTACGTGCTAAGAGGACAGGGCTGCTGAATACCAAGGGGAATGTGGGATGGGGTTGCTGTCATACTATGCCCTAAAGATAATCCCCCGGTTTATTCCGGTTATTCGCTCTATCTGTCTTATGGATATGCAACTTTCTTTTTTTATCTTGCTCAAGTATGCTTTTCGTGTGGACATATCAAGCTTTTGTAGATCTATAGGATCGATTTTACATAGTTTCCTGATGATACTCCTTGCTTCTTCATCCGTTATCTTACGCTTATTTGATATTTCTAGGCATTCATCATTATTTGGCTTGTTAACATATTCAATAAAACTTTTCATCGCTTCATCTCTATTCGTACTAAACATTCCAAGTACAAATTCTATCTCCCTGCCATTTCTCTTGGTGTATTCTTTATAGTTACTCCATGGATAGTCTTCAACACTTGTTACTAATCCAGCTTTTACTGGGTTTTGATAAATATATCTCAGGACGGTAAGAAAATATTTGTCATCATCTACTGGTTCACTCATATATCTATCTTGAAATAAATAGCCAACCCTACCATACTTTTGATTGTACCAAAAGACATAACTACCGCATATCCTCCGCATGATCTGCTCTATTGACTCCTTACCTTCCATCAGCAGCATATGCAGGTGATTACCCATAAGGCAATATGCGTATAATTCATATCCACAAACTTTTTTATATCTTTGCAATGTCTGAATAAACTTAGTACAATCCTCATCATCTTCGAATATACTTTGTCGATTTATACCTCTCATAATAATATGATATATCCCATTTACACTTCTTTTCCTTGGCGCCCTTGGCATATTTTTCCACCCTGGAGTATAGTAATATATCCCAGGAATATTGTCAATACCCCATCTGGTTGTAACCTGCTGCGAAAGTACTTGCAGCTGTTCCTCCAATGTTTGATAATCACAGCC
>LFTQ01000057.1 GCA_001513545.1 Clostridia bacterium DTU068
TTCCTTACCTCAAGCAGTGGGATGATACCACCCCTGTGGCAGGCCAGGCATCTGCTGCCCTTTTCCTTAAGTTCAGGCACCTCCTGCTCACAGATCTCAATTCTTTGTGTGCACCTGCTGTGGAAAGGGCAGCCCTCCGCTTTATGAGACATTTTGCCGGGAATCCCCTGCAGGTCCTTGGTTGTGGTCATATTGGGATAGGAGCGCAAAAGCCCTCTGGTGTAAGGATGCATAGGGTTTTCCAGCAGTTCTTTTGCCGGACCCAGCTCAAGGATCCTGCCGGCATACATAACAGCAACTTTTTCTGACAGTTTGGCTGCAGCATCTATGTCATGGGTGATCACCAGGGTAATCCTGTCATGGGCCGCTTCTTTAAGCACGGTGATGATTTCTAATTTTGTGAGAGCATCAAGGGCAGCAGTGGGCTCATCAAGGATCAGAACATCGGGGTCATTGGCCAGGGCTATGCAGATGAGGGCCTTTTGCTTTTCCCCTCCGCTCAGCTGGTGGGGATAGGAGTCAGCCCGCCTTTGATCAAGGCCAACTTGAGCGAGCAACCGCCCGGTGTGTTCTGCTGCAAGGTCCCTGTCCTTTTCCCCATGTACCAGAATCGCTTCCATGATTTGCTG
>LFTQ01000147.1 GCA_001513545.1 Clostridia bacterium DTU068
CGGACAGTAGAATGAGCTGAAATATTGATTCTCACAGGCGGGTTGAAAGAGCCCGCCTTTTTCTTTGCCTTCCACCTCTATTTTTGCTGTTTCTCAGCTGTTCTCTTTCCCGCTTGCAATGCATAAAGTGGTAAAGAAAGAGAAGGGTGGGATTTTTTTGTTTAAAGACCGTAAGAAAAAAATGGAGTTTTTGGCTGATTATCTTGAGCTTCCCAAGGACCTGATGCTGGATTTGCCCAGGATCACCCTGTTGGGGAATCTACAATTGATTATAGAAAACCACCGGGGAATTATTGAATACACAAAAGAAAGGATTCGCATCAGTACCAGCCTCGGGGAACTGCTTATCGATGGGGAAGGCTTGGTTTTGCGCAATATTTTCCCTGATGAAATTGCTGTTGACGGTAAAATCACGTCGCTGAAACTTGTGGAGTAGCAAGAGGGTTAAGGGGGCTGGCGGCTGTGATCATGAGAAAAATCTGGGCTTATATTTTTGGTTATCTGTCTCTGGTGGTTAAGGGTCCCCACCCTGAGCGTTTTATCAACCTGGCTTTTACTAGGGGTGTTTATCTATGGGATCTCAATTGGACAAGTCCTGATACCCTGATCGTTAAGGTTTATGCCCATTCATTTCGCGCTCTGCGCCATTTAGCCCGTCAGAGCAGATGCCGTGTCCGTATTCGCAAAAAGCGGGGATTACCTTTTCTGCTTAACCGTTTCCGGCGCAGGCGCATGCTGCTCTTCGGCGGGTTTGTTTTTGTGCTGCTCCTTTATCTTCTTTCATCATTTATCTGGACTTTGGATATTGAGGGTACCAGGAGGATCAGTCAACATAAAATAAGAAGTCTTGCCGCTGAACAGGGTTTAAAACCCGGTAATTTTCGTTATCAGGTTGATCGTGATCAGCTTGTAAAATATCTGCTGCGTGAACTCCCTGAGATCTCCTATGCGGAAGTGGAGGTTGGCCCCCGTTCCCGCATCAGAATTGTGGAAAGGCTGAGGGCTCCCAAGGGCCAGGGGAACTGTCATATTGTGGCCACAAAAGACGGTATCATCGATACTGTACTTGCATTGGCCGGACAGCCTATGGTAAAAGAAGGGGACCTGGTGAAGAAAGGGCAGGTAATTATTTCCGGGGCTATCTATCCCCCTGATCCTGATCCCAACAACCAACAGCCACCCGCTCCCCAGGAACCGGTGAGTTATGTCCAGGCTCAGGGTGTTGTGTATGCCAGGATATGGTACCGCTTCTACGGGGAGGC
>LFTQ01000015.1 GCA_001513545.1 Clostridia bacterium DTU068
ACTGTAAAGCCGCGGCTTTCCAGCATGATTCCCACCAGGTTTTTACCGATATCATGCAGGTCCCCTTTAACAGTACCCAGCAAGACCTTGCCTGCAGAAGGCATATCAGTTTCTGCAATCAAAGGCTTGACCAATTCGATACCCTGGCTCATGGCCTTGGCTGCTACCATTACCTCGGGAACAAACATTTCACCGTTTTTAAATCTGACACCGACTACATTCATACCTGCGATTAAGCCCTGGTTGATAACATCCAGTGGTGCAACCCCTGCATCTACAAGCTCCTGGGTCAATTTCTTTGCTTTCGCCACATTGCCACTGATAACAGCTTTGGAGAGATCTTCTAATGTTGCCATATTAAAAACACTCCCTTTCGAATTGATTGTTAATTATAGAGCCGCTTCAGCTTTCTCTATTATTTCCCTTAATTTCGCCAAAACATCATCTGCAAGTTTTTCCGGTTGATGGGTCTGCAGGATGCTCTGAGTTTTTTCAGTTGCCCGCTGACCCAGAGACTTAGAGCCAGCCTCGGTCCAATCCTTGATGCGGGCTCTGCTCATTATGGTGGGCCACCAGAATTCCTTACGGAAATATTTCAGTGTGTGTTCTTCTCCCAGATAGGTGCCACCGGGCTGAACAGCATCGATCACACCCCGAGCCAA
>LFTQ01000113.1 GCA_001513545.1 Clostridia bacterium DTU068
GTTGTTCAGCTCCCGGTTTTCCTTAACCTTTGCAAAGAGATATTCTAAAGCCTCACCCACCAACGGGCCAGGTTTGATCCCCAGGATCTCCATCACATCAAAGCCATTGAGAGCCAAGTTTTTAATAGAAAAGGGTGGCAGCTCAAAAAGGACACTATCGATCTCTCTTTTGAAATATTCCAGATTGCTGAGATTTTTGTATTTACCGCCTAAAATATCAGCCCGGCGCAATTCTATAAGATCACCCAGATTATAAAGGCCGATCTTATTGACAAACCTGCGCACAGCCTTCGGCGTCTTCGGGTAGGGGTACATATGGTGGTAAACAAGAAAAGACACCTTTTCGATAAACCCTCTGCTGAATCCCAGCCTCCTTAAAATACGCCTTGCCATGATGGAACCGATCACCTGATGGCCGTAAAAATGCACCCTGCCCTCATGGAGGCTGATGCATTGAGGCTTGCCGATGTCATGGAGCAGTGCAGCCCAGCGCAGGTGCAACTCCGGGCGGATCTCCCTCATTACCAAAAGGGTATGGCCGAAAACATCTTTGATATGACAGTCATTCTGCTCTATGCCATAGGTGGCATCAAGCTCAGGCAAAACATGCCGCAGAACCCCGGTCTTGCGCATTTCCTCCAAATAGATCTCAGGTCTTTTGCCCACAATTACCCTGTTGAGCAGCGCCCTCACCTGCTGGGAACGGATGCTGCCTGCTGCCGGGGCACACCGCACAAGCGCCCTCTGTGTTTCCCGGAAAACCT
>LFTQ01000037.1:0-17515 GCA_001513545.1 Clostridia bacterium DTU068
TATTGTAAAGGAGTGTAACCTATCTCTTGAACCATTTTTGTTACCCATGTCCTGACTGAACAGACTGAACAACACTTAACCACTAACGACTAACCACTAACCACCAAATGTACAGGACACCGGTGGACACTGACCCCCCGGAAAAACTAAGTGACAGAGAAATCATCTCTGTCACTTATCTGAATTTTCATCAATTCTAACCTTACTGAATGTTGGTATCCTAGGCCTAACTTTTAACCCTGCGGGTAAGCAGCATCACACCTGCCAGTAAGCAGATACCGCCTGTGATAATCAGCATCAGCTGCTCAACTGCGCCACCGGTTCGGGGTACTCCGGAATATCAAACTATCCTGTTCTTCTCATCCACAAAAACCACACGAGGCTTATGTTCCCGCGCCTTTTCCTCCTCCATCTGCATATATGAGAGAATAATCAGTATATCACCAGGCTGGCCCAGGCGTGCCGCAGCTCCATTTAAACACACCTGCCCTGAGCCCGGCTCCCCTTCGATGACATAGGTTTCAAAACGGGCGCCATTGTTGTTGTTGACCACCTGCACCTTTTCATAGGGAAGGATGTCAGCTGCCTCTAAAAGGTCACGGTCGATGGTTATACTGCCTACATAGTTTAAATTGGCATCTGTTAAAACAGCCCGGTGGATCTTCGATTTCAGCATACATCGGTACATGGCTCCACCTCCAGATCGATGTTATCGATCAGCCTTGCTTTCCCTACATAAACCGCAGCAGCCAGTAGCACATGGCCTTTCAGCTCCAGCAATTCAGAGAGGGTATCCCCATCCACCACCTCCACATAGTCAACCCGAATGCCGGGAGATGATTCTAAAAGCTGCAGGATCTTCTCTTTTACCCGTTTGGGATCCCGCTCACCCTCTTGGATCAGCTGTTGCCCGGCTTGCAAAGCTTTTGGCAGGGCTAAGGCCCGCTTTCTTTCTTTAGGGGAAAGATAGGTATTGCGGGAACTCAAGGCCAACCCATCTTCCTCCCGAATGATGGGACAGCTGAGGACCTCCAGGGGCAGGTTCAAGTCCTGCGCCATCCTCCTGATCACAATAGCCTGCTGTGCATCCTTCTGTCCGAAGTAAGCCCGGTCGGCCTGGGTAATGAGAAAGAGTTTGCAAACAACTGTGGTCACACCCTTGAAATGGCCTGGACGGGAAATGCCGCACATCTTCCCTGTGACTTCCCCGGTTACCTCTACATAGGTGCTGTAGTTCTCCGGGTACATCTCTTCTTCTGTCGGGGCAAAAACATAATCCACACCCACATCTGCAGCCAATTTATTATCCCTTTCTAAATCCCGGGGATAGGTGGCAAAATCCTCTTTAGGTCCAAACTGCAGAGGGTTGACAAAATTGCTCATCACCACGATGTCATTTTCTTTTCTGGCTCTCCGCGCAAGGCTCAGGTGCCCCGCATGGAGGAAGCCCATAGTGGGGACCAGGCCGATGGTTTTTCCCTCTCTTTTTAATCGCAAACAGATCTCCTGCATCTGTTTAACTCTTGTGATCAACTCCATGATTTTATCCCCTTTTTACAGCACTTCTACTTCCCGTAGCAGTGTTCCGGGCCCGGGAAAACACCTTCTTTGACCTCTTTTTTAAAGGTTTTCAGCGCTTCCAGTGCAATAGCGCGCAGATTGGCATACTGTTTCACAAACTTAGGCGGTTTTCTGTCTGTGCAGCCCAGCATATCATGAACAACCATAACCTGCCCATTGCAGTGGGGCCCTGCGCCACAGGAGAGCGTAGGTATGCTTACCTTTTCAGTGACCTTTGCCGCCACATCTGCAGGAACACACTCTAAAACCAGTGAAAAAATCCCTGCATCCTCAAGGATCAGAGCGTCTTCAATAAGCCGCTGTGCCGCCTCTTCGGTTTTACCCTGCACACGGTAACCACCAAATTGATGAACCATCTGTGGAGTGAGCCCCAGATGCCCCATCACAGGTATTCCCGTCTCCACCATAGCCCGCACAGCTTCAGCCCTCTCCCGGCCGCCTTCCAGTTTGACAGCATGTGCGCCAGCCTCTTTAAGATAGCGGCCTGCATTCCAAACAGCCTCTCCTATAGTTGTCTGGTAATAGAGAAAAGGCAGATCCCCCACTACCATCGCCCGCTTTGCTCCCCTGGCCACTGCAGCGGTGTGGTGAAGGCTCTCATCCAGTGTGACCGGCAGAGTGTTTTCATAACCGAGCACAGTATTCCCCAATGAATCACCCACAAGCAGGATATCGATTCCCGCTTCATCCAACAGACATGCTGTGGGATAGTCATAGGCTGTGAGCAGTGTGATGGGGTCCCCTTTCTCCTTCATTTCCTGCAGTGTTGCCGTTGTTACTCGAGACATTAAAAAACCTCCTTTTTTTATGTAAATATCCGCTGAGAACGGCAGAATACGTGAGTTGCGACCTGACAGATTAGCTGTTGTCAGCCTTTGGCTCCTCTGCCTCTATTAGCTCCTGCTCCCTGAGACCAAACAAATTAGCTGTCCTCAGTGCAAACCTTGCCAGTTGTTCTTGAGCAGTGATCTGATGGCTGTAGCCTGTTTTTCATTTATTGTTCCTTTTTTAAGAGCTGCATCAACTGTCACCAGGCCGAGAGTCCGGTAAACCCTCAGCAGCTCAGGCAGTTCCTTCATGGCATCAAGATGCTTTTCCAGAGTGCCCAGATCCCCCCGGGAAATTGGGCCGGTTAAGGCCTGGGGTATCCCCAGTTTTTTGATGTTTTCCAGTGTGCCCTCAACCAGAGGCAGAAAAGCCGGCAGCCGTACCTCCTCAGGCACACCGGCTGCAGCCAACAGATCCAAAGCGGTCTTCAGCAGTCCCACCAAATAGTTGGAAGCTACACTGGCTGCTGCATGGTAGAGCACCTTGGAATTTGAATCAAGTTTAAAGTGTTTCCCGCCCAGTTTTTCAACCATCTCCTGGGCAAAACTATAACCCCTTGTGTCCCCTTCGATGCTGAAGTAGGTTCCTGGGATAAGTGTAATGGCTTGCTCTACACTGGCAAAGGATTGAATAGGGTGAACTGATATGTTGATCGCCCCCTTTTCTGCTGCAGGCTCCAGCAATTGTGCGGTATGGGCACCACTCATGTGCAGAACTATTTGCTCAGAGCGAAAACCGTCCTTTTCAGCTATTTCCTGCGCCACAGAAGCAATGGCATCATCTGATGTTGTGATAAAAAGCACCTCAGAACGCTTTGCCACATCCTCTTTGGATAGAACTGGGCAGTTCAGCCGTGTTGCCAGCTTGTTCGCTGATTCACCGGTCCTGCTGGCTACTCCGGCGATCCTATACCCTGCTCTCTGCAGCAGAATGGCCAATGCAGAACCCACTTTACCGGCGCCGACAAATCCGATCTCCAAAGTCTTCGCCTCCATAATTGATGATCAATCCCTTTTTAGCTTTTCCCGATTTAAAAACGTAAAGTCACTCTTGTCATCAAATGCGCCCTAACCCCATAAAAACAAAATGCCCCCTGAACAATGGTCCAGAAGGCAGTAATATACTGCAATATTAGCAACATTACCTTCCGTCTCAGTCCTTGTACAGGTACAAGCGGTTGGTCTTTAATATTTTCAGGTGGTCTGGTCTTTACTCGGTTTTTCCCGGTATGGTACAGGTCCCATCCGGCAAACCGCGCAATAATTATAACATGACACTAGCCCTGAAACAATCTGATTTTTTCCACTTTTTCAGTTTTCATAAGCATATCTAAATGCTCCCGGGTTGTTTTTCCATCAGGGTGGACGAGGTCCGGGGCAATTTCCTGAAGAGGAATCATGACAAAGCCACGCTCATACATCCTGGGATGGGGGATAATCAGCTTTGGAGTTTCAATGGTCCGGTTCCCATAAAGCAGGATATCCAGGTCGATCACTCGGGGGCCCCAGCGGATCAAGCGCTTTCTACCCAGTTTATTTTCGATCCCCTGGAGAAAGGTAAGGAGTTCCTCCGGTGTGAGAGTTGTTTCGATCTCCATCACCTGATTGAGGAACCAGCCCTGATCAAGGTAGCCCACTGGTTCTGTTTCATAAAGAGAGGATAGCCTGATGACCCTCAGCTGAGGATGGCTGCCGATCTCCAGGGAGGCCTCTTTGAGAAAAGTCCTTCTATCCCCCAAATTGGACCCCATCCCAATAAACGCGTGATGGCAGCCTTCACTCACTTCCCCTGCACCTTCCTCTCCTGATCTCCACCACCACATCGGTAAAGATTCCCTTTAAGGGGGCATGGGGTTTTTTCACACGCACCACCACTTCATTTAAGAGAAAACCGGACAGAACCTCATCAGCGATCCGTTCTGCCAAAGCCTCAATCAACTGGAAACGCTCACCGGTAACAATCCGCTCCACCAAAGCAAAAACCCTGCTGTAATCAACAGTCCTGCTAAGGTCATCCCTTTCCCCCGCCTCCTGCAGGTCACAGAACATCTCCAGATCTATAATAAATGGCTGGCCTAACTCCTGTTCAGCAGGCATTACACCATGATAGCCGTAAAACTGCATCCCGTTTAATATGATCCGGTCCCTTTTGTTTATCATTGCACACCAGCTTCCTTTATCGCATCAGCCATGCGGACAGCACGCACAGATTCTTTTACATCATGAACCCGGACAATATCTGCTGCGCCCTGGGCGATCCCCCAAACTATAGTAGCAAGACTTCCCTCTAACCGCTGATCCTTAGGGAGTTGCAAAGTATTGCCGATCATGGATTTCCGGGAAGTTCCTAAAAGCACCGGTTTCCCCAGAGAGCGAAACTCCCGCAGATGGCGCATCACGGTCAGGTTCTGCTGTGTATCTTTACCAAAGCCGATCCCTGGATCGATGATCACCTGGTCCGGATCCACACCGGCTTTTTCGGCGATCTCTATACTCCTTCGCAGGAAAGCTAAAATATCAGCCATCATGTCCTGATAGTCAGTGCCGTGCTGATTGTGCATAACAATCACCGGCACCTGATATTCTCCGACAACTCCGGCTATATCGGGATCTCTCTGCAGTCCCCAGATGTCATTGATCATGTGTGCTCCCGCTTCCAGCGCGATCCGTGCGGTTTCCGCCTTATAGGTATCTACAGAAATAGGGGCCTTTATTTCCTGCACCAAACGCTCCAGCACAGGTAGAATGCGGCGGATCTCCTCCTGGGCAGGAAGGGGCTCTTCGGTCCATGTGGCTGGACGTGTTGACTCACCACCGATATCGATGATATCGGCTCCTTCCTCCACCATTTTGTGAGCATGCTCTACAGCTAGCTCAGTATCAAAAAACTTTCCACCATCGGAGAAGGAATCCGGTGTCACATTCAGTATTCCCATAACCAGTGTGCGCTCACCTAATTTTAAAGTATAGTCCCGACAGCGCAGAATTCTGGATTCTTTGTTGTCGTAATTATTCAGAACAGCTTTGATCTCATCTGCCAGCCGGCGCAGGCCAAAGGGCTGCATCTTCAGTTTTTTGCAGAGTTGCTCATACTGCCGCAGGGTGCCCATCAGCAGAACATCGGTCTCTTCTACGGTTAATCCTCCGGCTTCCCTGGAGAGAGCTGCCTCACCACCCCTGGAAAGCATTTCCTGTTTGAGGATCAGAGCAGCCTTGATGCCCAGCCTCTTTACCTTGATCACCCGGTGCACTGCCTTGGGTATCATCCATCTGATTCCAAGCCGGTCAGCACCTATATCAGTCAGTGCCTGCTGTGCATCCTCTCTTCCTTCAATCAGCACAACATGTAAATTATGTCCTTTACTCCCTTCCATCACAACCACCCTTTTACCTTAAGATTAAGCGATCAGTGGGACAGGTTGACTGATCGGACCGCGCGAAGGGACTGTCCCCCTGATCGGTCTAGTAGATTAGGACTAGGTTGCCTGTTTCCATTGTGGCGAATTTGTAGCATTTCTCTTTGGCACTGCACTGATGGCAGGCACGGGAAAGGTTATCTGCCCTGTACAGCAGTTCCCCCAAGAGAGACATCCCCTGTCTCTGCTCTCTGTGCTCTCTGATCGCCCGGGTGATGATCCGTATCTCCTGGGGTGAAAAGACTGCGCGACCCAGAATCTCTTCAGCCATTTCAGCACCGATGATCGAATGGTCCTCCCCTGTTTCATACTGGCGCCATCTTCCGATGTCATGCAAAATCCCAGCTGCATAGACCACCTCTTTGGCTGCCTGCAGGCTGCTCAGATTATTATCCTGACAGAAACTCACCAGACCATCAGATTCCAACAGCAGAATATAAGTGATCCTTGCTACATCCACAAAATGCTGCAGGTCATGCTTGCAGAATTCCCTGTTTTCTTCTGTTGCTCTGTTTTTATCAAGGCACTCCCGAAACAAATGATCCCGTACAATGGCATCGATCCGTTCCATTTTATTCTCCTTTGTTATAATTTTTGGAAAACCCAAGGCTAGGGGTCCACCTTCAGTTTATCAAAAACAAAGGAAAAAAAACAGAGAAAGCCCTGATAAAACAAGGCTTTCTCCAATAAATTCTAAGACAGGAATTAGAACAAACCAGTGACCTGGCCTGTCTTGGTATCCACATCGATCCGCCGGTAGGCCGGGTTGGAGCCGGTACCTGGCATCAGGCTGATAGCGCCAGCCATCGGGCAGAGGAACTTGGCTCCACCGTAGACCAGGATGTCCCTGATCGGCAGTCTCCAGCCCTTGGGCACACCCTTCAGGGTCGGATCATGGGTCAAGCTCAGGTGGGTCTTGACCATCATTGTGGCATAATCGGCATACTGAGGATCAGATTCAAACCTCTTGGCTTTTTCTTCGGCTAGCGGAGCCCAATCCACACCATCTGCTCCGTAAACCTCTTTGGCGATTATTTCTACACGCTCACGCAGCGGCATCTCCAGCGGGTAGAGATACTTGAAGTCAACCTCTTCTTTGCAGGCATCCATAACAGCGTCTGCCAATTCAAGTGCACCTTCGCCACCCTTCATCCAGTGATCGGAGACAGCTGCCCGGGCACCGGCCTGCTCAGCGATCCTCTTCACAAGAGCCAATTCGGCATCGGTATCAGTGTAGAACCTGTTGACACAGACAACAGGCTTGATCCCCGACTTCTTGACCACATTGATCATGTGTACCAGGTTCTCGCAGCCCTTTTCCACCAGTTCCAGGTTTTCTTTGGTGTACTCTTCCGGAATCGGACGGCCAGGTACTACGGTCGGGCCACCACCGTGCATCTTCAGGGCACGGACTGTTGCTACAAGTAATGAGACATTTGGTTTCAGACCGCTCAGGCGGCACTTCACATTCCAGAATTTCTCAAATCCGATGTCTGCAGCAAATCCGGACTCTGTGACATGGTAATCAAAGAGTTTCAACCCTAAGCGGTCAGCGATAATTGAGGACTGACCGATGGCAATGTTAGCAAAAGGACCGGCATGGACAAAGCACGGCTGATGCTCCACAGTGCAGCAGAGGGTCGGGTTGATGGTATTGCGCATCCAGGCACACATGGCACCATCAACTTCGAGATCAGCGGTTGTGATCGGGTTGCCTTTCTTATCATAGGCCACAACGATCTTGCTCAAGCGTTCTCTCAAGTCCGGCAGGTCTTTTGCCACAGCCAGAATGGCCATCAATTCTGAGCTGACGGCAATACCTGTCTTTGACTGCATCAAGAAACCGTCCTTTTTGCCTCCGAGCCCGATGATTATATTGCGCAGTCCCTGGGCAGCAAAGTCAATAATCCAGCCCATCTCAATATTCTTCGGGTCAATATCCAGTCTCTTGAGTCCTCTTTCAGCAAGTTCTTCATCATCATAATTAGCCTCATGCTGCATCCTGGCGTTCAGGGCTACCATTGCCAGGTTATGGGCATTCATAATGTCGTTTATGTCCCCAGTAAGACCAAGTGAAAATTCGGTCATCGGGATCAAAAGGGCGTTCCCACCACCGGCGGCAGTACCCTTAATATTCATAGTAGGCCCGCCGGAAGGCTGACGGATGCATCCTCCAACATTTTGCCCCCGTTTGCCGAGGCCTTCCATAACCCCCATGGTAGCAGTAGTTTTACCTTCGCCCAAGGGTGTAGGAGTGATAGCGGTAACTTCAATATATTTACCGTCTTCTTTGTCTTTCAAACGCTCCATTACTTTGAGAAAGTCTACCCTCGGTGTTCTTCCGTAAGGAATCAACTCATCTTTCTCGAGACCCAGTAAATCAATGTACTCTTCTGGGGTTGGCATATTCTTTTCTGCTTCTGCAGCAATCTGCCAGTCTTTCATTTGAGTAGGATCAAAAGGCATAGAATAGCATCTCCCTTCAATTATCCTTACATCATTTAACCAAAACGCTCCAACACAAAAAACTCAGGCCCCTCTTCTTCTCAGACAACACCTCCTTACACATATGATTCCTGGTTAAATATGAGAAACTTGACAATTATTTGTGCGATGAGTAATTCCTATGCACGTTTAGCCAGGAATAGTTGTCCCTAATTTATATTCGCCATTAATTCTATTTTTCCTACTTATAGAATGATTAAATTTTAATACCATACCAGGAGAGAAACGATCAAATTAGTTAATACAGGAGGCATTTAAGCCTCCCGAAAAAACATGTTCTTCCAAATGCTATTCATAGACCCAAACAGCCAGGCTCAGTTCATAATTACAGATCTCCTCTTCATTAAAAAAGAGTGATATCTCTCTGGCTGCACTTTCCGGAGAGTCAGAGCCATGGATCACATTTCTGCCGATATCGATACCAAAGGTTTCTCTGATGGTTCCGGGAGCAGCCTTTTTCGGATCAGTTGCTCCCATCATCCCCCTGACTAAACTGATACAGTCCTCTCCCTCAAGAACCATGGCTACAACAGGGGAGGAGGTGATGTATTTTACCAGTCCCTCAAAAAACGGTTTACCACGGTGTTCACCATAGTGTTTGGAAGCCAGTTCCGGTGTGATCCGGAGCATTTTCAAGCCTGCTATTTTCAGGCCCTTCTGCTCAAACCTTTTGATAATTTCTCCTATTAATCCCCGCTGGACACCATCGGGCTTGACCATCACAAAAGTGCGCTCCACTTGTTATATTTCCCCTTTCACCTTTTTCTATATTTCCAATTATACCAAATTTCTATATCTACAATTATACCACTTATTGCTTGAGCTTTATGCATGAGTATCACCGGTATTGGTGAATAATGACCAAAAAAAATAAGGAGCCTTTAAGCTCCCTGCATAAGTGATTGAAATTCGCTGGCTTCTATGGTTTCCTTCTCCATCAAAGTGGTGGCAACCAGATGGAGTTTATGGATGTTGTTTTCAAGGATTTCCTTCGCTCTTTGATAACAGTTTTCTATAATGCGCCGGGCCTCCTTATCTATAGAAAAAGCGACCTCTTCACTGTAATTTCTATCCCGGGAAATATCCCGCCCCAGGAAAACCTGTTCCTGCGGCCTGCCGAAGGTGAGGGGCCCTAACTCTTCAGACATCCCATATTCGGTGATCATTTTGCGCACCAGTGTTGTTGCCCGCTCTAGGTCATTTTGTGCACCTGTGCTAATATCCTTTAGGACCAGATCCTCTGATACTCGCCCTCCCAGGAGAGTGGTGATCTCATCCAGCAGTCGGGATTTAGTCAGATAATGGCGGTCCTCAGTTGGCAGCATCAAGGTATAGCCCCCGGCTCTCCCCCTGGGGATAATGGAGATCTTGTGTACGGGGTCTGTGTTAGGCAGCATACTTCCCACAACCGCATGCCCTGCCTCATGGTAGGCCACCAATCTCTTTTCTTCCTCACTCATTATCCTGGACTTTTTCTCAGGGCCTGCAATAACCCTTTCTACCGCATCCTCAAGATCCTCCATGCTGATTTTCTTCCTCCCCCGCCTGGCGGCAAGGAGTGCTGCCTCATTAATCATATTAGCCAGATCAGCTCCGGTGAAACCCGGTGTGCGCCGTGCCAGCACATCCACATCAACATCATCTTCTAATTTCTTGCCACGCATATGTACCTCAATAATATCCCTTCTTCCCTGCAGGTCAGGACTGTCAACCACAATCTGGCGGTCAAAACGTCCCGGACGCAGCAGAGCCGGATCTAAAATATCCGGACGGTTGGTGGCTGCAAGGATGATAATCCCTTCATTGGCATCAAAACCGTCCATCTCCACCAGCAGCTGATTAAGGGTCTGTTCCCGTTCATCATGGCCGCCCCCAAGGCCTGCTCCCCGCTGTCTTCCCACTGCATCAATTTCATCAACAAATACAATACAAGGGGCATTCTTTTTTGCCTGATCAAAGAGATCCCGCACCCGTGCTGCGCCAACCCCCACAAACATCTCAACAAAATCAGAACCGCTGATGCTGAAAAAGGGTACACCAGCTTCCCCAGCTACAGCCCTGGCCAAGAGAGTTTTACCTGTGCCTGGGGGTCCGTAAAGAAGTACCCCTTTGGGGATCCTGGCACCGATCTCATTATAGCGCTTGGGTTCTTTGAGAAACTCCACTACCTCTTCCAGTTCCTCCTTGGCCTCATCCACACCTGCTACATCTTTGAAAGTAACCTTTTGTTTCTCAGGATCCAGCATCCTGGCCCTGGTCTTACTAAACTGCATTACCTTGTTGCCGCTCCCCTGGGTCTGCTGCAGCATAAAAAAAAGGAAACCTCCGATCAGCAGAACCGGCAGCAGTGTAGAGAACAACCCTGCCCACCAGGGAGCTCCCTCACTGGGTTGATATTTGACAGTCACTCCCTTTTCCTGCAGCTGATTATGCAGGGTTTGATCAGAGGCAGGGGCGTAAAGGGTAAATTTATCTCCCTTTTTGGTTTCCCCCTCAATCTTATAATTATCTTCACCTACTGACTTTAAGGTAACACTCTTGATCTCTCCTGCAGCTAATCTTTCAGTAAAGGAAGAATAAGTCCACTCTGCGGGTTTGGTGTCCTGGGGCATGGTCATCTTCAATCCCATAGCCACTACTACCAGCATAATAAGGTAAATTGATATGTTTCTAAATAGATGATTGTTCTTCACCATCATCCTCCTTATCTAGTTAACATCTATTGATCAGCAAATCAGTATCAGGCCCCATCTGATAGCTCGGTAAGTTCACCCCTCAGATCAGGCAGCACTTAAGCTCCAAAACCTTTAAAAGAGGTCAGCTCCTAAAGCTTTGGCTGAAATGTGCAGTCAGCAAAAGAACCTGTCTGGTATCTTCAGTTACCGGTGCTGCCGCCCCTCTCTTGTAACCCACCACCCAGCAGATCTCGCCATCTGATATTAGCAGAGGCACGAGATCCCGTTCACTGAGGGGAATCTTCAGTTCAGTAAAGAGTTTTTTCACCTTTTTTTTGCCCTCTAGGCCAAAGGTACGAATTCTGTCACCTTTTTGCCGTGTGCGGACACACAAAGGTAACTTTATTTTATCATAATCGAAGCATACCTGGTAGTTCTCCGGTGGAAAATAAAAGTTTCCCTGATATGGTTTAATCTCCGCTTGAATGGTGACACCCAATTCCGGGATTTCTGTTATACCAGGGATGTTTAAATCCCGCTTGATCTGCTCCTTTACTATAGTAGGTTTGTCCTGCTTGCTACCGGTACTGACCCAGAAATAATTACTTTCTTTGAAAATCCTATTACCGTGGGGCAGATGCATCTCCCCCCCCACCTGGGACTCCTGTAAAAAGGAAATACAGCTGTCATAATGCTGGTACCCCACATCTTTTAACCCGGCTCCTGACTTTTTGATCAACAAACGCAGCAAACGCCGCTGGAGTGCCAGGGGAAGGGATAAAAAATCTGTAAGATGGACTTGGATCTCCCCCTCCCTCCCCCTCTCTCCCAGTTTTCTCAGCATATATTTTGCCAGGCCCTCCAAAAATTCGTTTTCCTCTGACATAATATGAGCCAGCTGGAGCACCGCCCGCTCCACCCGAGGGTTAAAAAACCGGCGCAGATAGGGCAGCAGCTCCACCCTGATCCGGTTGCGCATATATTCTGTAGTCAAGTTTGTGGCATCTGTGCGCCATTCTAAACCCCGTTCACGACAAAACTCCTCGATCTCTTCCCTGGTAACCCCAAGGAGGGGGCGAATAATTTCTCTGTTTTGCAGCGGTATCCCGGTGATCCCCGCCGGGCCCGTTCCGCGCAGAAAATTGAACATCACGGTTTCCACCTGATCTCCGGCATGATGACCCACAGCAATCCTCTGGGCACCCACCTTCTTGGCTACATGCCTAAAAAATTGATAGCGGGCTCTCCTTCCCGCCTCCTCGATACTCAGCTTATAAATACAGGAAAGCCTTGACACCCGTGCATAACCCACAAAAGCCGGAATTCCCAGAGAACGGGCAAACTTTTGCACAAAAGCGGCGTCTTCCCCAGCCTCTCTGCGCAAAAGGTGGTTAAGATGCGCCGCATAGAGTTTCAAAGAATATTTAGGAGCCAAATCATTTAAAACTGACAGCAGAGCAACTGAGTCAGCCCCTCCGGAAACACCGACAACAATCCTCATCTCAGGTGCGATTAAGTTCTTTCTTTTAAGCAGTTGCTCCACCTTTTCAGTAAAAGCAGGCATCGATCCTCACTCCAGTTCCTGCTCCCGTTCAAACCGCGCGACCAGCACTGTCATATCATCCCTGTTCTCAAAACCGGCTGTTTTCAGAGCATATTTCAAAAGCAGGTCCGCTATCAGCTGTGCCTCCTCAGTAGGCAGTTCCTGCAGGTAAGAATAGAGCCAATCATCAGATTCCTTCCCATCAAAATTGGCCTCTGTGACACCATCAGTTGCCATAATAAGTATGTCTCCGGACCGGATCTCCCTTGCCAAAACTTGAGCATCCACCTCATCTAAAATCCCTGCAGGCCAACAGCTGGACCTGATAACCTCAACAGCCCCTCCTCGTTTCAAATAGCTAGGAGGCGCTCCCACCTTCAAAAACTCCACATGTCCGGCATTTAGGTCAATAATAGCTGCATCAATAGTGGCAGCACTCTCTTCCCCACCCCTCAAGTAAAGGGCGGTATTTACAATACCGGCTGCATTTTCCGGACTTACACCACTCTCCACTAATTGTTCGATTAATTTTACCACAATCCTGCTTTCTCTGGCTGCATTCACTCCTGCCCCCATCCCATCGCTCACAGATAGCAGCATGCGGCGCTCACTGAGGTGTGCTATACCCATGCTGTCCCCACAAAGAGCTTCACCAGGTTTCGAGCGCTGGGCAAATCCCACCTCCGCATGGATCGGCTCACCGGTGCAAGAATCCTGCTGTTCTCTATTGGGGAAAAAGGGCAGATACCTCCATGCTGCCAAATAGACCACAACCGCGATCAAGCTCGACAGAAAATGCTCCTGGAGGTCGATCTGTCGATTGTAACTGCCGGAAAACAGTAAAACCGATAAGAAAAAGCCCAGAATTACCCCGGCTGGCCCCCAGTTTTTCAATAACCCGGAAAAAAATCCGGTCGCTGCAAAAAAACCTGTCCGTGGTAGTACCACAGCAAGGTTTCCGGACAGCATCCCCAGAAGGACCCCCGCAGCAGCAGCAGAACCGCTTCCCCAGCCCCCTGCTGCCATCAGCAAAACACTCCTGCTCATTATATCCCCAATTTTTGCAGGTCCAAGTCGGAGGTCACCCAGTCCGCAGTAAACCAGGACAATAACCAAAATAAAAAAAAGCCCTTTTTGTTTTTTATAGTCACTGAAAAGGTAGTGAAGGGGAACAGTGAATATGCCGGCAAGCATTGATTCACTGAGCAGTCCAGGTAAAAACCCGATTTGAGATCCGGTGATCAGAAGATAGATATATTTAATGCCAAAATTGATAACCCCTGTTAATAAAACAGCAGTGTACCAGTATTCTTCAAGCTGTTTTTTTAGCTTGCGGCCAGCAAACACTGCTGTGATCACCACTAAATAATCCACTGCTATCGCTGTGTCGGTGAAAACAGGCGGCCTGAAAGCAATGCCGGCAAATATTCCTATCAGTGAGGGGAAAAACAATTTTCCACAGCAAACAGTTCCTGTTAATGCCAGGGGACAGGCAAAGGGTGCCAACCCGCCTAAAACTCCCCTTCCACCGGCCAAACCCATCAAAAGTAGGGAAATATACCAGACCGGTTCAGTTTTTAATGCCTGCATGCCTGCGGCCAAATACCGGAGCTTGCCGAAAACTACAGCCATATCGTTTCCTTTCCTGCCACAATATTCCAATATATTATAAGCCATCTCAGGTGCAAAATTTGCTGTTTTCCTGCAGGAAGGGTAACGACATAATAAGCAAATATACAAACAAAAAACCCACCGTACAAGGTGGGGTTATATTTGGTGACCCGTAGGGGATTCGAACCCCTGTTACCGGCGTGAAAGGCCGGTGTCTTAGACCACTTGACTAACGGGCCACATGGTAGCGGCGGCAGGATTCGAACCTGCGACACTACGGGTATGAACCGTATGCTCTAACCAACTGAGCTACGCCGCCGAACATTTGGTAGCGGGGGCTGGATTCGAACCAGCGACCTTCGGGTTATGAGCCCGACGAGCTGACCGCTGCTCCACCCCGCATCGACAGTTATCATTATGCATGATCATTTCAGATCTGTCAAGGGGGTGAACTTATTGACTTGCTGATAATTTTTTCTTCCTATTAACCTGTTCCTCCAGCCATTGGACCCAGGGCTCAAATCCCTGGTCAAGACGAGCAGATACCCGGAAAAGCTTGAGCTCATGATTGATCAGCTTTAAATCCTTTTCCAATAGATCGATATCACAGTCTGTATAGGGAAGGAGATCCATCTTATTGATCAATACCACCTGAGACTCCCGAAAAACCAGCGGGTATTTAGCAGGTTTGTCATTCCCCTCGGCAACACTTAAAACAGCCGCCCGGGCATCCTCTCCCAGATCAAACTCAGCAGGGCAGACCAAGTTCCCCACATTCTCCACAATTAAAAGATCCAGGTCATTCAGGTCCAGATCATCAAGAGCAGGCTGCACCATTCTGGCGTCCAGGTGGCAGGCACCTGCTGTGTTGATTTGAACCACAGGTATCCCGAATTTTTCGATCCGCTCTGCATCTTTGGTGGTATAAATATCCCCCTCAATAACCCCCAGTTTCAAACGATTGGAAAGTTTTTCAATGGTCCTCTCCAATATGCTGGTCTTCCCGGAACCGGGAGAACTCATTAAATTTAGCACAAAAAGGCCTTTTTTCCGAAAAAGTTCCCGATTTTCTCTGGCGACTTCATCATTTTGCTGCAGCACCGGAGTCGCCATCCGCACTTTAACCATTTCCACTAATCTCCTTCATAATAATCTATATAAAGTTCTCTTCCAGAGGCTATTCTTACATTGGGACTGGAACAGTTAGGGCAGACAAAAGCAAAATCTTCAACACCGAAGTTGTGGTGGCAGTCTCTGCATTCTCCACGCACAGGTTCCTTCCGAATCTCCAGAACCGCATTTTGAAATAACTCTTCCTCTTTAAAGCTTTCAAAGGCAAGCTGAAGAGCATCAGGCACCGCCATGGTCATATCCCCTACCACCAGCATAACTTTGGAGATTTTCTTGATATCGTTCTCAGCAGCACTTTTGCGCAGTTGATCGACAATCCCCATCATCAGTGACAGTTCATGCATAAGACCCCACCATTTCCCTGTTATATTATCCCCTTTTCTTCATTTTAAGCCACTTCTGTCCATATTACAACCACTGAACCATTCCCCGCGGACAGTTCTACTGTTCGGCTGTTCGGCCTGTAAATCGGCTGGTTTAACGGGTTGTAATTGACGGCGGTCATGGCGGAAAAAACCGTTCAGCCTGTAAATCGGCTAGTTTAACCCTACCAGCGCAGCGACTTGCGAAGGTTGTTACTCGTCCTTGATGAAGGAGCAGGTAACGATAGCTGAAGCTCAACAAGGATGTTGAGCCAGGCGACTATGCGCCACGGAAGGCGTCATAGGAGCCGGTCAGCTATCGTCTGCGACGAATCTTAGGACGAGTTCAACCGGAGCTTAAAAGCAAGCGGCAGGGTTAAACCAGACTCGTCAGAAACCGCGGGAAATGTCTCTTTTTTCGGTCTAAAGGGCAGCAAGCATCTTCTCCGCTTCCTCCAATACCTTTTCACAAGCAGCCGGTACAGCCGCGGCTACCTGTGGGGATAAGCCCTCATAAAAGGCTTCTTCGGTCAGAATTTCAACACCTATGATCCGCAGTTCCCCAGGGAGTCTGCCCAGTTTACGGGCCATATCGATGGCATCGATCACATTGAAGCCATGGAGACAGAGAGGAAGAAAATCCCGGGGTGGCAGGGATGCCCCATCAAATACATGGATGGTTCCCGGATCTGAACCGCTCATCACAGCATCAACGATGATCACTTTTTCTATTCCCTCCCATAGATCAAGGAGATTGAGGCCGGGTGTTCCGGCCTCAATCACTTGAACCCTATCCGGGAGATTAGATTCTTTTAATCTCCATGCTATATGCAAACCTACCGCATCATCTGATGAGTAGAGATTGCCACAGCAGATAATGAACAGATCCGGTTTCATTTAGCCCTCCCGGCGTAGATTGACCTTGATGGAGTGGGTTGCACATGACTGGCACGGGTCATAGTTGCGGATCATCATTTCACATTTTAAAGTTAATTCCTCATCAGATAGGTTGAGCAGTTTTGGCACAAAGGATTCGAAATCTTTTTCCAGGTTATAAACATTTCTAGAGGTAGGTGCAACAATATCCCATGCCTGGCAAACACCATCTTTATCAATTTTGCCGCCGTGGCAGCAGATACCCCGGGCTGCCTCAGTAATCGCATAGCCCTCTCCGGCTTTGATCTCGTACTTGGGCTCCTCATAGACTGGATCGCCAATTTCATCAATCAACTCTATAGCTGTATCAATTGAATGAACCAGTTCTATACCCCTGGCAATAATGCTGTGGAACGGGTTGAAGCTTGGAACGCTAAATCCGACTTCTTTGGCGATCGCCTGGGCATCTTTGGAAAGCAGATCGAAGTTGTTGTTGACCCGGGCAAGGGGCCCTACTAAGAATGAATCCCGTCCTTTGACTATTGCATGCTTGCAGTTGCAGCCGGGCACATGTTTTTCAATGAGCCACTCCGGATACTCCCAATCAGGCACATCAAGCCCCTCAGTGGAGACAAGCCGTCCCCCATTGATGGGGTATTTGCCCTCTTCCCGGAGAGATACGTGTTCACACTTCCGAACCAACTCAGGATACGGGTCCTGAGAGGCAATCTTTGCTGCCAACCGTACCGTCGCCAGTGTGAAATCCTTGGCTTCCTTGAGCCGTTCCTGTATTTTCTTCAGCTCTGAACCGGAAGGAACAGCGGTAAAGCCGCCCACTACAGAGGTCCTGTTCTGGATCTCATTACCCTGGATCAATACACTGATGTCATTGCCCAATCTCTTGAGAGACAAAGCCTGTTTGACCACAGGCAGCAGTTCCTCATTCCCGGCCATAGCCAAAACGCTCTCATAGCCCAGGTAGTCAGGT
>LFTQ01000037.1:17557-29189 GCA_001513545.1 Clostridia bacterium DTU068
CCATGGGGGCAGATACCGCAGATCCGCTGCACCATTTCAGGGATCTCATCATATTTTCTCCCGATCAAGAAGGCCTCGAAAAACCTGGGGGGCTCCCAGACTTCCCAGCGGGCTTTTTTGAGCTCACCATTGGGGCCGATTATGATATCAATGGCACCATCGCCTTCTGTCCGAGCTATATAGTCAACAAATATTCTCCTATCGCTCATACTGCCTCAGCTCCTTTGCTAAACTCCGGTGTGTTCCCTGCATACTTGCGGAACTTGCGTACCACATCATCCCTGGAAAGACCAAGATCAATAAAGGTCCTGGCCAAAGATGCAGCATTGCAGTCACTGGCAGGGCCACGGCATCCCTCACAACCCCGTCCAAGGCTGGGGCACTGAGCTCCACAACCAGCTGCGGTTACAGATCCCATACAGGGTATCCCCTTGGTCAGTACCAGGCAGTTGTTCTCTTTCAGCTTACATTCATTGCAGACACTGTGGTACCGGAACAGCGGGTTAAGCCCTTTAAGAGCGCTTGTAACCAGCATCACGAATTCATCTTTATCCATCGGGCAACCCTTCAGATAGGCATCAACTTTTACATAGTAGTCGATACCGTGGGCAGGGAAAGATTTCAGGTCCCACAGCTCAGTGTAGACCTTTTCCTCCATCTCTTTTTGGGTCATACCGCAGAAATTCTTAACTGATGGGATACCACCGTGACAGGCACAGGCACCTTGTGCTACCAGGATACTGCACTCCTCACGGATCTTCTTGAGCTCCATAAGCTCTCTTGGTGAAGTAACAGCACCTTCAACAAAACCTATATCATATGGTCCCTCAAAGTTCTCCCGCTTGGCCATTACAAAATAGCGAATATCAACTGCACCCACAATGTCCAGCAAAATAGGTTCCAGGTTAAGCACATTGAGCTGGCATCCAGCGCAGGAACTGAACTTGAAAAAAGCAATTGTCGGTTTCGCCAACTAGCACACCTCCTTAAAAGACCCCGCCAGGAAGGTCCATGATATCAGCATACCGGAATACAGGCCCATCTTGACAGACAAAAACCGGACCCATCTGGCAGTTTCCACACTTCTTGATCCCGCAGCTCATGCGCCTCTCCAGAGAAACATAGATCTGTTCAGGACTCCAGCCGCGCTTCAAAAGATCAAGCACAACGAACTTCATCATGATATCTGGGCCGCAGGTGACAACTATTGTATTAGCTTTGTCCACAGATATTTTATTAAATAAAGTTGTAACAACTCCAATATTGTGACTCCACTCAATACCCGGCGGCACCATATCAACTGTCAGATGCAGTCTGGTGTCGGGGATTTTTCTCCATTCATCATACTCATCTGTGAAAAGCATGCCCTCAGGTGTCCTGCACCCATACAGGATCTCAAACTTACCGTACTGGTCCCGGCGTGCCTGAATATACTTGATTACCGGACGGAGGGGAGCAAGGCCAATACCGCCGGCAACCAGGAGTACATCTTTACCTTTCATTTCTTCTACAGGCCATCCGAAACCGAATGGTCCGCGGATACCGATAATATCCCCCTCTTTGAGCTCAGCGAGAGCATTGGTCACATTACCGACTGCCCGTATTGTATGCTGGAAGACCCCTTTCAGATCCGCGCAGGAACTAATGGAAATAGCGGATTCGCCAATTCCAAACACACTGATCAGGTTGAAAACACCTGGATCATAAGTATATGCTTCCTGTACTTCGGGATCTACAAAGGAGATAGTATAGGTGCGAACATCCGGTGTTTGCTCTTTAATGGATTTGATCACAGCCTTCTGGGGTTCCCAGGGGTTAAGCTCAGGTTTTACTTTCTTTTCTGGTGGTGTGTACAGTTTGACCTCTTTATCCGGGTTGGGATCAGCTTGAATCCTGGCCACAATATCCACCGGATCGATACGTTTGATACAAGTGGTCACACAGCGACCACAGCCAACACATCCAGGAGCCTCAAACTGCTGCTGATAATAGGTCAGCTTATGGTACATTCTATGCTTGATGCGGGCTTCTCTATCAGGCATAAAGATGTGGTCCATGGCAACCCGGGAAAACTCATAAAACATACAGGAATCCCAGAACCGCTGCCGTTCACCCTTCTCCAGGGTTAGGTCCACATAGTCCTTCACACCAAAGCAGTAACAGGTAGGACAAACACTGGTACAGGAACCGCAAGCCAGGCACTCTTCCTTGGCCTCCTGCCACACCGGATGATCATAGTTTTGATGAAGTAGAACGCCAAGATTATCAGCATCAATACGCCTGGTGATCTGCTGCTGTGCAGCCCTTAGACTCCTGTTCCTGGCAATATAGTCTTCATTGGAAGCTGCGCTGAGCCCTTTCACCATTTCTCTGCCTTTGTCACTGCCTACTTCTACTATATATCTGTCACCCAGATCGGTGAGGCAGAGGTCAAAGCCAATATCGGCAGAAGGACCAGTATTAAAGGAAGCACAGAACCCATCGGAGCATGGTGAAACACAGTTCAGTGCGATGATAGCAGTGTTTTCACGGCGCTCTTTGTAATAGGGGTCTGGATAAGTCTCTAAAAACACCTTATCAAGGCTTAACAGACCATTCAAGTCACAGGCGTGCACTCCGAAAAGGACACGTTTCCCTACTTTTTCCGGGGTTTTCCCCTCAACAGCATCCTCAAACTCAAAAAGAACTTCCCCTGGCATGTGGATAAACTTTTTGGCCGGAGGCAGAATAGTAGTATCATAATCAAGGCACAGTGCCTCTACATCATCAATGGGCGCGAAAATATATTCCTCCCCTTTGGCAACCGGCCCTAATACCTCATTATCTCTTTTTAATTCGGCCACAAAGTTACCCAATTCTGCTTTTGGGAGTACAAAAGCTTCCACTGGCTTAATACACCTCCTACAAATATACAGTTTTAATTGAAACTCAAAAACAATATCCTAGTCTATGCAATTGCCACCCCCTTTGGGTTTATTTAATCATATCAGCATTGTACTGTAACAAGATTATTTCTACATTTATAGGTTATTTCCTTCTATAAAATTTGTTTTTTCCCACGAAAAAAGGGTAGGAAACTCTATCAGCAATTAATTTGTAGCCAAAATAACGGCAAAAACACAACAAAAACGCGTTATCCCAACCCGTTTTTGTTGAAATATGGTGAAAAAAGGGGGAAAAGGGCAAGTAAAAGTAATGAAAGAAAAGGTTAATTGAGCATCAATTTTGCTCCCGCAGCCAGCAGAATAATCCCTAATAGCTTCCACCAGGTAAAGGGAATGGCTCGCAGGCCGAACAGGCCAAAATGATCGATGATTAGAGCTGCAGAAACCTGACCCACAATGATCACAGTAGTGGCTACGGCAACACCCAGTTTAGAAATGCTGGCCATCACCGTATAGAGGATAACAATGGAAAGTATACCGCCCAGGTAGGCAAACCAAGGAGCATCCCCCAGACGGGTCAAATTGCCGTGCCCCAGGCCTAGGCACAGCATCACCAGCAGTGTAGCTGTGCCGATAACATGCACAACAAAATTCGCCTCCATCAGACCGATTACTTTACTTAGTGCTGTATTAAAAGAACCCTGCAGTGCCATAGAAACACCTGCAATCGCAGCACTCAGGAGGGGGAGGAAAGCAATTTTCATAACAAACTCCTTCCAGCATGATTAGTTGTCTAAGCCAGTTTTTTAAAGTGGTGCCATTTCTAAGATTATTCCATAGAGGAGATCGGCCTCACTCACCACAAGGGTCCCGGCTTCCAGATAGCGCAGAATCGCCCAGAGAATAGTAACCCCGGCAACAATAATATCTGCCCGTTCAGGCTGCAGCCCGGGAACCTTTTTTCGTTCCTCATTATTCTTTGCAGCGAGAAAAAACATTATTCTCTCCACATCATGCTCGGTAAGAGTATAACCATGGACTGATTGAGGATCATATACCTCCAACTCCTGACAAACCGCAGCTATAGTTGTGATGGTTCCCCCTACACCGATAAAAAACGGATCAGGCAAGAGCTTAATTTCATCCAGAACATCTTTCATAGGAAGGAGTATTTCTGAAAGGAGACATGGCTGCTCAGTTAATCGAACAGCACCAAGGGGTATGCTGTGGCAGCACAGTTCGAGGCTCCCCTTGTGAGGTAGATAGGTAAACTCAGTGCTCCCACCGCCGATATCGATGATCAGCCCTGTTCCTTGAGGAGAAACGGAATGGCAGGCACCCAGGTAATTGAGACGGGCTTCTTCGGCCCCACTGATTATCTGTATATCCATCCCTGTACTCCTGCAGGCCTGATCAAGAAAAAAAGCCGCGTTTGCTGCTTCACGCACAGCACTGGTAGCGACTACTCGATAGCGATCAACCTTAAATTGCTTGATTAATTTAAGGTATTCTTGCAGAACATTTATGGTCCGCTCCATAGGACCCTTCCCAAGAATTCCCTTACCGGTCATCCCTTCCCCAATTCTGCAGGTTCTCAACGCGGTAAAAACCGGTTTAATGTGTCCTCCCTGCGTATCAGCGATCAATAAACGGCATGAATTGGTTCCGATATCGATGGCGGCCAGCCGGTCAGTCAAATTATATCACACCCCGTTTAATCACCGATTACAGCATTCTCATCAGGGATCTGGACCCTACCAGGTACTGCTTCACGGATCGGTACTTCACCTGGCTTAACAAGCCCCAACTCCTCCCGTGCCCGCTCCTCAACATAGGCATCACTGGAGTAGTAATCGATCTGTTTCATTATTTCTTTTCTTTTCGCCATCAATTCCTGTTCCTGGAGTTGGTAGTTTTTTAAATCACCCTTCAACTTCCAAATCTTAAGTTGAACGGGGATCAGAAGCAGACATACTCCACCACAGATCAGGGCTAAACAGATGAGACGCCGCTTCCATACCGCTATTTTTTGCCTGCTGTTGAAATTTTTATTCTTTTTCCAACTCACCTGATAACTAACCCTCCTCTTCATTCTCTGCTCCGAATAAACCAAGGTCTGTGGGGATCACAATGACCACCTCATAACCCTTGCTGCGTGCCCGGCTCAAAAGGGTTGCCACTGTAGCAGAATTGACACCCAATCTCTTGGCGATCTCCTCATTTCCCAGGCCTGTTTCTTTGAGAACTACTGCTTGTTTTTCTCGAAAACTGAGTTTTTCCGCTCCGCGAATTTCTATATGCATGAGGTCCCACCGTACTGGCTAATCAACTTATCCACAAATTGTGGACAAATTGTGGATAATATTATTACATATTTCTACCCCCATCATAAAATCCCTTCTCCAGCCACAAAAAATTTTTTCTGGCCCAGCCTAAAACCACAGTTGTTATTATTAATCAACAGCTCACTGTTTATATCTTCATATAATATCTTGAACAGATTGGATGAACAGAAAAAATCCACAAGGAACTGCTGCATCAAAATAGGGTTTTCCACATTACCAACAACCGAGGACTAGCCCTTTCTCCGCCATTCCCAGATCCGGCGCCTGATCAAACGCCAGCAGTAGGAGAAGGGGAGAAGAATGAGGCGAAAAACACCGCAGATAAACTGCATAGCATAATTCAGCACCCAAACAATCAAACGGAAGGGAAAAAGAATAATCTGACCGCAGATTATTAGGGATTTTAACAGCAGACAAAAGAAGCGTCCGATCTGAAGAAAACAAAAGTAGAGCGGCTCTCTCACATAGGGGCTGACAAACTTGAGATAAGCCACCATGCCGGCGGGCAGGAAGAGGATGGGTAAGAAGCGCATCACTCCTCCTGTGATCTGGAAAAAGACATAGAAATCTATACCTGCACAAATGACCCAGAAAAAAAGGTCACTGAGCTGTGTGGATAGATATCCCTGCCTGATTTGCCTGCGCAGTAAACGGTAGCAGTCAAAAAGAAGGCCATTACCGGCTCCTAACCCGGTGACAATCAGAATCAGCAAAAACTCCTGGGCCACCGTTTGTGTCATTTGATCAAACGTTGAAGAATATTTTTACCTTTGGCTTTGATTTTTTTGCCGCGCTGCTCACTAAATCCCAGGGAGGTGATCAGGCCCTCGACTATCAATTCCCCGGAAGTCAGGTCCAGATGGGTGATATGCATCCCATCCCCCTTCAGAATCAGATTTCCGATCCCTGTTTCCAGGACAATCTCCTGTTCATCAAAGCTGACCACCTGCTGTACCCCGGTTGTCCTAAACCTTTCTCTGTTAGTCAAAGTCAGTTCTTGGTCCTGCTGCGGCAATGGGGGTCCCTCCTTTCATACATTCCTCTTCCATAATATGTAGTGAAAGGAGCAATTAGACCCTCTATCTTTCTATCTGTTTGGAGCACAGCTGTTCATAGAGCATTTTCCCTAAACCAGCTGTATCCTGGCCAGCCAACAGGAGAGCATATTGCTGATCTAAAAGATCTGTATAGATGTGGCTCTGGGAGGATTGGTTCTCCCCACTGAAATTAATAGACCTGCGGGCGGTTTTAAGCAGTTCCATCCAGAAAAATGCCTCAAACTCCCGGCATGCCTCTTTGAGCCGTACATCCTGGGCAACTGATCTATCAGCAGCGGTGTTTGTTATCTGACCGATGCCTAGATACATTAAATCAACCCCCCATAATTTCCCTTTCTCTTAACGGCGGAGGTTGTTTATAATGGAGAGCATCTCATCTGAGGCCTGAACCGCCTTGGAATTGAGTTCATAGGTGCGCTGAGCGGTGATCAGCCTGACCATCTCATCCACAACCTTAACATTGGATCCTTCCAGAGAATACTGATTTACTGAAACCCCTGCATTGGATATTCTTGCTTCTCCCGAAGCTGGGCTGCTGCGGTATAGATTGTGCCCTACCTTCTCTAAGCCCGCCGGGTTGTCAAATTGAGCTATAACCAGGCGCCCTACAGGGACCTCATTTCCCTCAGTATCCAGGTAGGTGATCCTGCCATCCTGAGAAAAGGTTATGTTTTCTGTTCCAGGGAGCTGTTGCCCTCCTTCTACCTCAACCCTATAACCATCTGAGGTAATCAGGTTGCCTGCAGCATCCAGCTTAAAGCTTCCATCACGGGTATAATATATTTCTCCCCCTGGCCCCCTCACAACGAAAAAGCCAGGGCCTGAAAGGGACAGATCCAGCGAGTTTTCGGTCTGCTGAATATCCCCCTGCTCAAAGATGGTATAGGAGGCAGCAGGGCAGACACCCAAACCCACATCAAGCCCTACCGCATCATAGGCTGTGGGACGGTGGATGGAAAGATAGATTAGGTCTTGAAACTCGGCCCTTACCCTTTTGAAACCGGTTGTATTAATATTGGCCAGGTTATGGGAGATCGTATCGATGTGAAACTGCTGAGCACTCATTCCTGCAGCAGCAGTATAAAGAGAGATCATCAACAGAATCGCCTCCTTTAACTTTGAAAAACCCGGCGCCTCGGTCGGTCAGCACCGGAGGAGGCCCTGACAAGCAGTCCGCCTCCTAGAACACTCTGTTATACCTGTCCCACTTCAATGGCTTTTCCGAGTGTGCTGTCTGTGGCTTGGATAACCCTCTGGTTTGCCTCATAGAGCCGCATAGCAGCCATCATGGACACCATCTCAGTAAGAGGCTCAACATTGGACCCTTCCAGATAGCCTTGCCTTACCTCACAGTCCGGGGTGTCCCCGACCACTATCTCTCCTCTGTATAAAGAATTACCGATTTTCTGCAGAGCCTGTCCTGCAGGGATCTCCACCAAAGCCAGGCGTTCCACAACCTCTCCCTGGTTGTTTATAGCCCCGGTCAGCAGTCCACTGCCGTTCACCTGCAGATCACCACCGGGAAGATAGATCTCCACCAACTGTCCACCGCTAAGCCCCAGGACAGCACAGCCTGATGTTGTCACCAGACGGCGGTTCCCATCCAGGGTGAAACTTCCCTGACGGGTACAGCATAATTCCCCCTCTGGAGTGCGAACAACAAAAAAAGCATTGGCATTTCCCAACAGTGCTAAATCCAAAGGGCTGCCTGTATCCCGCAGGGGTCCCAGCCGGTAAGAGGTAGTGATCTCATCCACAATACTCCCAGTGGTCAAACTGCCGATGTTCCTCTTCGGCGCTCTCCCCAAACGGGAGATGAGCATCTCAGGAAAGGTACGAAAGGACACCATATCTCTTTTGTATCCGGGGGTGTCCACATTAGCCAAATTGTTGGCAATGACATCTACCCGGACCTGCTGTGCCATCATTCCCGCAGCAGCACTGTAAAGGCCCCGTACCATCTTTACACCCCCTTTCCTGCTCAGGTTGTATATTAACTTTATACTACTCTATCGCGGGAAATCCTGCTAATATGGTAAAAAATTTCACACCATAGTCCTAGGGGTTATACTGATGAATTTCTTAAATTATTAAGCTATTTGACTAGGGCCGGCCACCCTGTCTCTGTAGAACATGCAGCATGTCCAGAGCCATCCCTGTCCCTTTGGCCACACAGGAAATAGCATCTTCTGCAACATGCACAGCCAATCCTGTTTCCTCACTGATCAGCATATCCAGCCCGTGCAGAAGGGCTCCTCCACCGGTCATCACAATCCCCCGGTCAACTATATCAGCAGCCAGCTCAGGCGGTGTCTGCTCCAACACCTCTTTTACTGTATTGACTATCTGAGATACCGGCTCCTGAAGGGCCACAGCAACCTCACCTGTAGTGACCTCGATGGTCTTAGGGAGGCCCGTTACAAGATCACGGCCGCGAATCTGCATACTGATACCGGGATCTTTGGCTTCAGGGTAGGCGGTTCCAATTCCGATCTTCAGCTCTTCTGCAGTGCATTCTCCAATCATAAGGTTGTACACCTTGCGCACATGTCTGATTATTGCTTCATCAAAATCATTTCCTGCCACCCGGATGGACTCAGTACAAACAACCCCACCCAGGCTCAGAACAGCTACATCTGTAGTGCCTCCACCCACATCCACCACCATATTGCCCCTGGCTTCCTCGATCCGAATCCCGGCACCCAGGGCAGCTGCTACCGGTTCTTCAATAAGATATGCCTGACCGGCTCCTGCCTGGATGATGGCCTGTTTGGCTGCTCGCTGCTCAATACTGGTAGCGCCGGAGGGTATGCACACCATCACCCGCGGTCGAATAAGAAAGCGCTGTCGTACCGCTTTGCGAATAAAGTAGCGCAGAATATATTCTGTAACATTATAATCAGCGATAACCCCCTCCCTCAGCGGGCGCACTGCCACGATATTGCCGGGGGTGCGCCCCAGCATCTGCCGTGCCTCATCCCCAACAGCGATCATTTCTCCTTTTCTGGTATCTATAGCAACAACCGTAGGTTCATTGAGTACAATTCCGGCACTTTTTAGGTAAACAAGCACAGTTGCTGTCCCCAGGTCAACCCCGATGTCTTCTTTCCAAAACATATGATTTACATCCCTTCGAAATTGGATTAGCTAGCATATTTTGGTTTATATTAGCACTTTTGTTATGGTTTCGACGAAAATCCAGGTTAACCTGCTAATATTATCAATTTTTCCTCAAGATATTTTATTCTCCCCGGTACTTCCTTCTGGTTGCTTCCCCACCACGCAGATGGCGCTCAGCCTTATTGCGGTCGAGAATGACCCGCACCTTTTTGGCCAATTCTTGGTTAATTCTAGGCAACCGCTCAGCCAAATCTTTATGAATGGTGCTTTTGCTTACTTCAAAAACTTTGGCTGCCTGCCGAACAGTTGCTGAGGTTTCCAAAATATAATTGCTGACCTTAATGACCCGGCGGCGGATATACTCCTGCACTATGGCTCCCCCCGTTTTCAATCATCAGTACAATATATCCAGAGGAAAAAGGAAAAAGACTAACAGGAGCAGCCGGTAACTTGAGGATCAATTTGCATAATTAACAAATCAAGTTTGCTGTTTCCTTATTTCAGCAAAGGGTTATGGTCAATAAAAAACTGCCCGGCTGAAACAGCAGGCAGTTAGCTCAAGGCAGGATCATTTATCCGGAATGGTTTTCAGTTCGGTCCCTTGGTAGTAGTGGCTGAGGATTTGATCATACTTTGCCCCCCTCTGGGCAAGCCCGTTTGCCCCATACTGGCACATGCCGACAGCATGCCCATATCCCCGGGTAGAGAAAAGGACCTTCTCTCCGGTGCAGACCACCTTAAAATCAGTAGAACGCAGTCCCAATCTTTTGCGCAGTTCAACCCCTGAGAAGACCTGAGAACCCACCTTGACTCTTTTCACCCGACCGCTTCCTGTCCGCTCCTGGATCTCCATCAGATCAGAACCAGCAGCAACAGGTATCGACTGATCACTGATCTTTAGCTGTGTAAACAGCTCTTGCAGAGACATTTGTGTGTTGACCGGCTTCTGCTTTTCAGGAGAATCATAGGTGCAAGCAACACTTTTCAAATAGAGCACTTCATGGCCCCACACCTCTCTGGCATCCTCAGTGCCCCTCCCCCCACAGCTGGAATGATAAACTGGATCTATTAATTGGCCTTCATGGGTTAATACCTTACCGCCGGTTGCCAGTACAGCAGAGCTGATCTTTTGATAATTGGGACGGTAATTCCAACCCCACCGCTTCCTCATCTCCTCATTGCTGATCCAGGCCTGGCAGTGGCCGGGATCAGCACAAAGGTGAGCATCTGGGTGTTGATCATCCTCTTTTTCCCTGACCATGCGCAGCAGGGAATAAGTGCGCGCAGCCACCGCCTGTGCCTTTAAAGCCTCCTCATGAAAAGAGACCGGCATCTCTGCAGCCACAACACCGATCAAATACTGCTCCAAAGGAAGGGAAATGATCTCCTTCTCTGAAATCTGCAACTTCACCTGTACCCCATCCTCTTTGACCGGTTCTCTGCTTTCCCAACTGCAGCCCCGCACTAAAAGGGCGGGAATACCGATCACCACCATGGTCAGCACAACTATCATATAGCCCAGCCAGCGGTAACGCCCAAATTTTACTGCCATACCCTTGCCTACCCTTTCACTCAGCTTTTTATCTTACTTTCCATATTTATGTAATGAAAGTGTTGATTAGAACGAACCTGACCGGGGATTCAGATCTTACCCCACTGGTTTCAGTAAAGTTGCGGAGAGCAAATGAATAAGAATAGGGAATAGGTGGTGGTATAATGAAAAAAAACTTTCATACAGTGCGCGGCTATCAACTGCTTGAACAAAAGAAAAGGACACTGACACCGGCTATGGAAGATTATCTGGAGATGATCTACCGGTCAAGTCTTAAAGACGGCTATATCCGCATTTCAACCCTTTCCGCTCTGCTTAATGTGCGGGCACCCTCCGCAACCAAAATGGTGCAGAAATTGACAGCTCTTGATCTGCTCCACTATAAAAGATACGGAATCATCTTTCTTACAGAGAGCGGAAAAGAAATAGGTAAATTCTTATTGGAAAGGCACAACACAGTGGAAATGTTTCTTAAATTCCTGGGGGTAGGGGAAAACATCCTGGTGGAAACCGAGCTGATCGAGCATAATATCAGCCTTCACACTCTGCAACTGCTGGATATCTTTAATCAATTCCTGACAGAAAACCCTTATGTAAGGGAACAATTTGAACAATTCAAAAAGATGCAAACAATAAAAAACACCACAGATTCCAGGACACCCGATTGGAAAA
>LFTQ01000122.1:0-13334 GCA_001513545.1 Clostridia bacterium DTU068
ATTATAGAATATATGAAATAATAATGTTGAAAAAACATAATAATACTCTTATATTATACACAATGGGGGAATATAGCATATCTATCAGGTCTTTGCTTCTATATTCTATAGGCCTTCTATTTTTTGCTGAATAATTTTTAGAAAAACTCAAGTGAAATGGGCTGACAAGAATTCCGACATACCTCCATACTGAGAGAAAGATTCAATGTGGAAACATTGAGGTTACAGATTAAATAGGATTATTGTGGTTAAACAAGAACCAGATCATGAAATTACCCGTCTTAAACAGCTTTCAAATCAGGAGAGGGGATAAAATGGAGGGAAAAACATTTCAGGAAATTTTACGGCAGTCGCCTTTCGGCTATGCCTACTACAAAGTAGTTTATGACGCTGAGGGACTTCCTAAGGACTTAATCTTTCTTGATGTTAATCCTGCCTTTGAAGAAATAACCGGTTTGAAAAGAGAAGCAATCCTGGATAAAAAAACAACCGAGATCCCGCCTCATACCAGAAATAAGGATTTTGACTGGGTAGATCTTTACCGCAAAACTGTTGAAAAAAAGGAATTTACCCAATACATGGAGTCTTTGGGAAGCAGGTATAAAATTTCAGCTTTTATTCCGCAAAAAGATTATTTTGTTATTTACTGCCAGGATATCACACCGGAAATAGAACAGATAAAGGACCTGACCACCCAACTAGAGACAGTGTTTAACTGTACACAAGATGCCATGTTTTTAGTCAGGGTTGAAAACGGTGAATTCAGATATATTAAAAATAACGCTGCCCATCAAAAATTGGCAGGTTACACCCTGGAAGATTTAAGTGATAAAACTCCTATTGAGGCGGCAGGAGAAGAAATCGGCCAAATCCTCAAATCTAATTATCAAAGATGTGTAGATATTAATGCGCCGATAACCTATGAGGAGACATTACCTTTTCCGGCTGGAACAAGAACCTGGTTAACAACTTTGACACCGGTAATGGAAAACGGGATCATAAAATACCTGGTGGGTTCTCGCAAAGACATCACCACACAGAAGCAGGCTGAAAAAGAAAGAGAAGAACTGTTTAACCGACTGCAGGCCATGTTTAACGAGCACACTGCCATTATGCTGCTTATTGAGCCATTATCCGGCAAGATTGTGGATGTCAATCCAGCCGCATGTGCTTTTTACGGTTATACCAGAGATGAGCTTTTAAGCATGCACATTCAGGACATCAATATGCTGCCAAAAGAAGAACTTGAAAAAAGGCGGCTAATGGCTTTACGTGAAAAACAGCGGTATTTTTTCTTTCCCCACCGGTTGAAAAACGGCGAAATCAGGTTGGTGGATGTTTATTCCTGCCCGATATCTTATCAAGATGAAAAATTGCTCTTTTCCATAATCATCGATGTTTCTGATCGGGAAAAATATAAAGAAGAGCTTTACCGAGAAAAAGAGATGTTTAAAACTACCTTGCATTCCATCGGAGATGGAGTGGTTACCACAGATGAGAAAGGCAGGATAATAGTACTCAACCAAGTTGCCGAAGAGATTACAGGCTGGAAAGAGCAAGAAGTGAAGGGCAAGCCCTTCGCGGAAATTTTCAAGTTGCTTAATGAAGAATCGGGCGAACCAGTGGAAGACCCAGTAGCTAAAGTTATTGAAACAGGAAAGATTATTGGTTTGGCTAACCATACGGTATTGATTACCAAGGATGGGCGGAGGAAGCCAATAGCCGACAGTGCTGCACCGATTAAAGATGAAAAAGGACAAACTTCTGGAGTTGTCATGGTTTTTCGCGATATTACCCAAGAGAAAGCTTGGCAGGCAAAAATTCTCAATCTCAGTTATCATGATTCACTGACCGGTCTTCATAATCGACGGTTTATTGAAGAACAGATGGAGTGGCTAGACATATCACGAGATCTGCCGATATCGGTAATTATGGCTGATGTAAATGGATTGAAACTCACAAACGATGTTTTCGGTCACGAAGAAGGAGACAAGCTTCTGAAAAAAACAGCAGAGATATTGAAGAAAAACTGCCGGAACGATGACATTATATCCCGCTGGGGTGGAGATGAGTTTCTTATCTTACTGCCTCGTACTACAGCCGACAATGCGGAAAAAATCATGAGGAGAATCAAAAATGAGTGTTCGCGGGTAAAAAGCATCAAAACCCAGTTGAGCATAGCCATGGGTTGCGCTGTAAAAAGAGATGCCTCTGAAAGGTTGGATCATGTTATCAAAGAAGCCGAGGAAAGAATGTACAGGCAGAAGCTGATGGAAGGGAAAAGCTACCGGAATGCCCTGATCAGCACCCTTCTGGCTACCTTGTTTGTCAAGAGTATGGAAACAGAGGGGCACGCGGAACGGTTAAAGAATTATTGTCTTACAATTGGGAGTAAAATGAAACTTTCCATAAAAGAACTGGATGAATTATCACTCCTGGCAGTACTGCACGACATTGGCAAAGTAGGCATAAAAGAAAGTGTTTTACAAAAGGCAGGGCCGCTGACACCGGAAGATTGGGAAGAGATAAAAAAACATCCCGAAATTGGTTACCGTATTGCACAAAATATCCCGGAGCTTTCAAAGATAGCTGAATATATCCTTTATCATCATGAGCGCTGGGATGGGACGGGCTATCCAAGGAAGTTGAAAGCTGAAGAGATCCCTTTGCTTTGCCGTATTCTGGCTGTAGGTGATGCCTTTGATGCCATGACCAGCGATCGCACATATCGTAAAGCCATGAGCAAAGAAATGGCCCTAGAAGAGATAAAAAGAAATGCAGGAAAACAGTTTGATCCTGAGGTGGTTAGAAACTTTTTGTTGTTATACGGAAATGGAATGAAATAAGCATCCCAATAAAAAGGCAATAAAGCAAGCCTAGCACCGATAGGATATAGGTCGCAGCAGAGAGGGGCAAAGGACAATGAATCTGATCGGGAACTGTCAGACAACCGCGATGGGGATACTTCCCCACACTTCTGTGGAAGACGCCTTAAATCTTGCTTTGTCACTGGATATTCCTTTTTGGCCGCAGCTTCCTAGAATGAGTTTTTATGAAGATATGTATGTGCAGGCTACTGAACATCTGCCCGGTATCATCACCAATGCAAATGAGGGGCGGATTTCTTTTTCGAAAGATAGATTTTGTGAAGAGCTTCCAGAGTACTTCAGTAACATGGAGAAGCAGGATTATTTAAGGTTATCTCCTGCTTACTCTCCTGTTTACCATGCTTTTTTAGAGAAGGACCTGTTGCATTACTATGCTGTGCGAGGCCAGTTGATAGGTCCTCTCAGCTTCGGTCTCAATATTATCGATGAAAACTATAAATTGATCATATATGATGATGAAGTACGGGAGTTTCTATATGAGTTTATATCCCGGAAGATAAATGTTCAGTATCAGGAGCTCAATAAAAAGAATGACCGGGCCTTTGTCTGGATCGATGAGCCCCATCTGGCCATGCTGTTCAATGCTAATATCGGCTACACCTTTGAACAGGCCCGGGAGGAGTATACCGATTTTTTAAAAACAATCCCCAGCCCCAAGGGTGTGCATCTGTGTGCTAATCCCGACTGGTCATTTTTGCTCAATCTTGACCTGGACATACTTTCTCTAGATGCTCTGTCCTGGGGAGAGGTTTTTACCTATTACACAGATGAGATCAGAGCTTTTTTAGATAAAGGAGCTATTATTGTCTGGGGGATATCACCCACAACTGATGAACAGACAAAGGCTGTTACAGTGTCCGAACTACAAGCAAAACTTGAGAGGTATTGGGACTTTTTAGCCACACGGGGTATACCTAAAGAGCAGATATTAGCCCAAGCCTGGCTTGCTCCGGACCACTGCTTCTTTCTAAACCCGGCATTATCAAATGTGGAACAATCCTTTTCTATACTCAGGAGATTATCACAGCGGTTGAGAGAAAAATATAAATTATTCTGATTGTCAAGGTAGACCCGCCGACAAGGCGGGTTTACCTTTAATGCTGCCCTGCTGCCGGTTAACAATCCTGTATTGTGCTTTCCGTTCTTCTAAGCAATTGACTCTGCCTTGGAAAATAATACTTGACATTTTATATATATCGATATATTATAATATACAAATATTTTGTATTGAGGTGAGATGAATGCCAGAGCTGGAGACCTTTAAGACTAATCCAGTACTTTTTAAAGAAAAGGCAGAATTGCTGAAAGTTCTGGCACATCCTGTGCGGCTGTGTATTGTCAGGGGTTTATTATCAAATGAGGAGTGCAATGTATCCCATATCCAAAACTGCCTTGAGGTGCCCCAATCGACTATATCTCAACACCTGGCTAAATTGCGCAGTGCGAGGATCATCGAAGGAAGGCGCAGTGGGTTGGAAGTTTTTTATCGTGTGATCAATGATGATGCAAGAAAAATAGTTCAGCTTTTATTTAATGGATAAGATATATTTTTTTGAGTATTATATCCAAATATCCGAATATACGAAAAAAAGGAGGTTTCTCTGATGAGTAATAAGGTTGTGATTGTAGGTGGAGTGGCCGGTGGAGCAAGTGCGGCAGCCAGACTCCGCAGGCTGGATGAACAGGCGGAAATCATCATGTTGGAACGGGGAGAATATATCTCCTATGCCAACTGCGGTTTGCCATATTATATCGGTAATGTAATCACAGACCGGAAAAAGCTTCTGGTACAGACACCGGAGGCTATGAAAGATGTATTTAACATCGATGTGCGGATTAACAATGAGGTGACAGCGATCTATCCGGACAAAAAAGAGATTGAGGTGCTGGATCATGCTGGGAAGGTTTACCGTGAATCCTATGACTATTTAATTCTCTCACCGGGTGCTGCACCTGTAAGGCCTTCGATACCGGGAATCGATGCAGATAATGTGTTCACTGTGCGCAGTGTTCCTGATGTGGATGTTTTAAAAGAATATGTAGAAAGGAGCCAGGCAAAAAGGGCAGTAGTTGTTGGCGGTGGCTTTATAGGTTTGGAAATGGCGGAAAATATACATCTATTGGGTATCAAAACAACAATAATTGAAGCCTCAAAGCAGGTGCTCCCTCCTCTTGACTACGATATGGCTGTTTTCCTGCATAAACACCTGAGAGAATCAGGTGTGGAACTGGTTCTAAATGATGCTGTTGCTTCTTTTATTCAAAAAGATGGCTCAGTCTCCAAGGTAAGCCTCAGCAGCGGCAGAGAAATTCCAACAGATATGGTGATTATGTCAGTTGGAGTCAAACCGGAAGTTGATCTGGCAAAAACGGCTGGTCTGGCTATCGGTGAAAGGGGAGGGATTGTGGTCAATGAGCAAATGCAGACCAGTGATCCCCATATTTTTGCTATCGGTGATGCTGTTGAAGTTAAGGATTATATAACAGGTGAGGCAGCATTAATTCCTCTGGCTGGGCCTGCCAACAAGCAGGGGAGGATCGTTGCTGACATTATAGCCGGAAGAAAAGCAGCGTACAGCGGGACTCAAGGGACAGCTATCGCCAAGGTGTTTGAATTGGTGGCAGCGTCCACAGGTGCCAATGAGAAAACCCTGCAAAAGATGGGGATCCCCTATCAGGTTTCCTATACCCATCCAGGTGCTTATGCAAGCTATTATCCGGGGTCTTCAGCAATGCACATCAAACTTATCTTCGACCCCAAGGAGGGCAGGATCTTAGGCGCTCAAATCATCGGCAGGGAAGGAGTAGACAAGCGGATCGATGTGCTGGCAGCTGCGCTGAGAAGGAAAGAAACGGTTTTTCATCTACAGGAGTTGGAATTGGCTTATGCGCCCCCATTCTCTTCAGCCAAGGACCCTGTTAATCAGGCAGGATACACAGCAGGAAATATCATCAATGGGGATATGGAAGTTATCTACTGGCATGAGATAGATCAACTGGACAGAGAATCAACATTACTGCTTGATGTTCGTACACCTGCAGAATATGAGATCGGCCACCTGCCTGGTGCGGTCAATATACCAGTACAGGAATTACGTAATCGATTGTCAGAACTGCCTAAGGAAAAGGAGATCATTATTTACTGCCGGGTTGGTTTCAGAGGGTATCTGGCTTACCGGATTCTGGTGCAGAGCGGTTTCAAAAAAGTGAGGAATTTGAGCGGCGGATGGTTGACCTATAAAGCAGTGCTTGATGAGAAGAGGCAAGAGGAAACAGAACAGCTGGTTCAAGAAATTTCAGCTGCTGCGGAACCAGCTGTAAAAGTGGCTGTAAAAGACAGTTGTGAACCTGAACAGGAGACTGAAAGGTTGAAAATAGATGCCTGCGGCCTGCAGTGCCCAGGTCCAATTGTTAAGGTTTTTGAAATGATGCAGGAGCTTAAAACAGGTGACATTTTAGAGGTTTCAGCAACAGACCCGGCTTTTTTCAGTGATATTAAGTCCTGGTGTGACAACACAGGCAACCGGCTGCTGGAAATAAAAAAAGAAGGGAATGTTATCCAGGCGGTGATCAGAAAGGGTCAGACAGGACAGAATCCTTTAGAGAGTGACTCTTCCCAGGATCGGCTTCAGGACAGGGATCAGAATACATTGGTTGTTTTCAGCGGGGACCTGGATAAAGCCATAGCCTCCTTTATTATCGCCAATGGGTCAGCTTCGATGGGCAAAAAGGTAACCATGTTTTTCACCTTCTGGGGATTGAACACACTGCGCAAAGCCCAAAGCACAGCTGTGAAAAAGAACTTTATGGAGCGCATGTTTGGCTGGATGATGCCCAGGGGAAGTGTCAAACTACCCCTCTCCAAAATGAATATGCTGGGCATGGGGCCGCAGATGATCAGGAAGATCATGCAGCAGAAGAATGTGTCCTCTCTGGAGGAGTTGATCGAACAGGCGAAGCAGCTCAATGTGCAGATGGTTGCCTGTAACATGACCATGGATATTATGGGGATCAAAAAAGAAGAACTGATCGATGGTGTGGAGATCGGCGGAGTGGCCACATTTTTGAATGCCGCTGATAAGTCAGGAACAACACTCTTTATTTAACCAAGGTGACTCCTTATTTCTATATATCTTGAGCATGAACTCAATTCTAAAGAAAACATATAGGAAGGGTGGTTTTAATGCCGATTTACGAGTACAGGTGTCAGAACTGCAACGAACAATTCACTGTTGTTGTTAGTTGGTGGAAACGGAAACAGGTGAAATGTCCAAAATGCGGTAGCAGTGATATTAAACAGCTTATTTCAAACTTTGGTACAATGTTCGGGCAAACTTGCAGCAGTAGGCTCTTTAAATGAGGGAATTAATAAAGGACAGTTTGCCCTTAAATCTTTGGATAAAACCAAGAAAGGGACAGTTTTAGATTCAAAACCTGTCCCTTTTTTGTTATACAAAAAAGCAATAAAGTAAGCCAGTTCAATATTCCAAATAAAGCAATAAAGCAAGTCTAGCTAGATTAGAGGTCGGATGCCACAAGTCAGATGTCGGAAAGGTAATTATCTTACCATCCCCTAAAAGCATCTTCGGAAAAAAAGGAAGTTCCTCCTTCCATTGCGAATATCTTTTAGGGGAGGTGATACACAGCGTATCATCGCTGTAATAAATATGCCAGTTTGGAAGTTTCGAAATACTGATGTCTATTACCCTAAATATCGGCTCTTAGAAGGTGTTCTTGCTGCCAGAGGGCTGAGCATGGACCTTCTATCTGATGATCAGCAGTTACCTTCCCCTTTTTCGCTTCCGGGAATGGAGCAGGTAGCCCGGCGGCTGGCCAGGGCTGCCGCAAATAAAGAGAAGGTATTCATTTTTGGGGATTACGATTGTGATGGGATTTGCAGCACACTGATCATGACCAGGTTTCTTGAACGCTGTGGTGCAGAAGTTAAGCCTTTTCTGCCCTCCCGCCAGGATGATGGCTATGGAATCACTTCTCATCATGTGAGGCGTGCTGTTGATGAGGGTTTTGATCTGATAGTGACTGTGGATAACGGCATTTCAGCTTTTGATGCTGTGTCAGCAGCTCACAACCTAGGGATTGATCTTCTAATAACTGACCACCACGAGCCTCAGGGGAAGCTGCCCGATGCACCGGTGGTGAATCCCAAACTTCCCGGTTCTCAGTGTTACAGGGAGTATTCTGGGACCGGGGTGGCTTATTTCACCTGCTGTGCTGCAGCAGAACTGCTTAATCAACCGTATCCTGATGATTATTTAGATCTGGTTTCCCTGGCCACTGTTGTTGATGTTTGTCCTTTGACCGGAGAGAATCTCCTGCTGGCTAGGCGCGGATTACTGCAGATGCGAAAGAAGATGCGGCCAGGACTGCAGGCCTTGCTGAACGGGAACAATTATAAGATCACTGGGCGCATTATGGGGTGGATTTTGGGACCCCATATTAATGCTGCTGGGAGATTTGATGATCCGCATCTGGCTTATAAGCTGTTATCCGCTATGACTTTAGAGGAAGCAGAACCCATTGCCCGTGAATTAAAAAGAATCAATGCAGAGCGAAAAAATGCTGTTGAAATAATCAAACAGGAGTGCATATCCAAGTATGACGGTTCCCATTTTCCTTTGCTTGCTTCACCCCAATGGCATGAGGGAATCATCGGTATCGCTGCCGGCCGCCTGTCACAGGCTGTATCACGTCCGGCAGCAGTGGGTGCTATCTCTGGTGATGAGGCACGTTTTTCTGCCCGTTCCCTGGGCGATTTCGATCTGGTGGAGGCGCTGGATGAGTGTCATTCTGAAACAGGCGCTCTTCATAGGTTCGGAGGGCATAAATTAGCAGCAGGTTTTTCCCTTCACCCCAGAGATATTCCTGAGGTGAGGACCTTTCTCAATAATTTTGCCAGGGAACATCTACAGCCTGAAGACCAGGTATCCTGGATCGAAGTTGATGTAGGGCTCAGTTCTCTCCCATCTCCTCAGGAAGTGGCTTTACTGGATCGCCTGGAGCCTCATGGAAAAGACAACCCTGAACCATTTTTTTATGTCAGAGATCAAGTAGTTGATGTTAGAAGCGGCAACAATTGGTATCTGGCCAGGCTGAATTCTGGATTGAAGTTCTTCAGTTCACAGCCTGTGACAGCCGGGGGGATAGTTCATGCAGTTTTATCCCTGGGTGTGGACCAGTACAACGGTTATTATGAGATTATCGGAAATGCGGTAGATGTGCGTTCTTTTTTGTGCAACAGAGATGACCTGGTTCAGCAGTATTTTGCCTGGAGAAGAGGAAAGGAGATTACCGAATGGGCAGAAAGGATTTTTCATGAGCTTGGTCTTGACCGCAAAGGCGATAATGCCAAAACCAGTCTTTTCTTAAGCCCTACTTTTCTGCGTTATGGTGCAGTAAAGGGAGGAGGGAAGAAGGGTGAATCATCTTCTAACAGAGATGGCCAAGGTTTGTGAAAAATACCCGGTAGAGGAGAAAAGACTTGTTGTGCCCAGTTACCAGACCGGTCATGTGCTGTGTGAAACTCTTTCCCAGGCCGGTGTTGGATGGGTTAATCTGCGCACAGAGACGCCTACCGGGCTTGCTCTACAGATTGCAGGGGATTACCTGACAGAAAGGCATATTACATTGCTCGATGGTTGTTTAACCAGCTATGTTGTGATAGAGATTTTGCAGAGGCTGCAGGAAAGAGGTGAACTTCACTTTTTTAACAAGCAGAAAGCAACCCGCGGTTTGGCTGCGGCATTAACCGCTTCACTGCTGGAATTGAGAGAGAGCAATGTAACCGGCAGCAGCCTTGTACCTGATACTTTTGTTTCTTCAGAGAAGGGGCAGGATATCAAGTTGATCCTTCAGGAATATGAGCGTTATTTGGAGGAGCACAGCCTTTTGGATCCCTCCGGTCTGCTAGCCTTGGCCGTACAGCTTGCAACTTCCTACAACTCTGAGGATGAGATCATCTATTTAATGCCATCTTTTGTGCAATGGACACCTCTGCAGAGAAAGCTGATCAATGCCCTGGCAGGGGAAAAGCTTTTCACCTTAGCTGTGGATACACTACAGGATAACCAACCGCTGAAGGGACATAGTACTGTAAGTTTTTATCATGCTTACGGCATCACCAATGAACTGCGGGAAGTTCTGCGCCGGCTCCATGCCGGGAGAATCCCGCTGGATCAGGTGACAGTGGCCTATACAAATGAGGAATATGTCTCTGCTATGTATTCTCTATCCCATACACTGGATTTTGGGCTCACTGTTTTTGAAGGGATTTCTGCTTTTTTGACCGGTCCCGGCCGTACCCTTCAGGGTATTCTCTCCTGGGTAAACAGCGACTTTTCCACCGGAGTTCTTAATAACCTGCTTCTGAGCGGTGATCTGGTTATCAAAGCTGACGGTGGGCAAAAAGAGATTACTCCCCATCAGGCAGTCCGTATTTTGAGAGATGCCGGGATCGGTTGGGGAAAGGACCGCTATCAGCTGCTGGAATGCTATACACAAAAAATGGGAAATGAGCAGGCCCAACAGTTAAATTCAGTGCTCCAATCCCTAATTAAACAGCTCCCAGAAGAGAATGATGAAGGGTATATTCCTTTCGGGGATTTCTGTAGGGCTCTGTCAGAGATGGTGCAATTATTGACCAGGGTAAAGGGTGACTTAGATAGTACCGCTTTAACTGTGATCACATCTTGCCTTAAAGGTATTGGTGAGCTTTCTTCATTGGAGATGACTGTGGAGGAAGCTGTAGATAGCTTGACAGACCTCCTGAAAAATTTAAAGGTAGGCAGTTCCGGCCCTCAACCAGGACAGCTGCACCTCAGCAGTTACCGCAATCTGGTCTGGTCCGGTCGTCCTTATACCTTTGTGGTTGGTTTGGATGCCAACTCATTCCCCGGCAGTTTAAGACAGGATCCGGTGCTTCTTGATTCAGAGCGAAAAAATATCCATGATGAGCTGCCCCTTTCTGTTAACAAGTTGGAAGAAAAGTTGTCAACCATGGCTAATGCTCTGGCTTCCCGCAGGGGGGAACTTGTTTTAAGCTACCAGTCCTTTGATGTTATAGATAACAGGGAGCTATTTCCTGCACCTCTGTTGCTACAGATCTACCGGCAAATGAAAGCTGATCCTCTGCTGGATTATTCCGATTTCCTCAGTTCTCTTGGGGAACCGGTGGGGTATTCCTGCGGAAACGCCGATCCTTTAGATGAGGTGGAATGGTGGCTCTGTATAAATAAAGCAGGAGAGCTGTTTGAGCAAACTGTGGTGAGCAACTGCTACAGCAACATCAGCAGCGGACAAAAAGCGCTGGATGCCAGACAGCTGTCAGAGCCTACAGAATATGATGGAGCACTGCCAGAGCTTGATCTTGCACAGAGTTTATCCTCTCATATTTTCTCCAGTAGTCAAATTGAGTACCTAGCCGGTTGCCCCTATGCCTTTTTTCTCAGATATGTGCTGAGGGTTCAACCACCTGAGGAAATCTTGTTTGATCCGTCTAAATGGCTTGATCCATTGACACGGGGTACCTTACTCCACAGCGTTTTCTGTGATTTTATGCGGCAGGTTAAAGCCCGTGGGGAGCGGCCGGATTTGGAGAGACACCAAATTTTGCTCCGGGATATAGCTGAGCATCAGATTAATTATTATAAACAGATGATTCCACCCCCCAGTAAGCTTGTGTATCAAAGGGAGGTCAATGAGCTTTTTGACTCTTGTCATGTCTTTCTGACTGCAGAAATGCAGAGGGATTCAGAGCCCCTTTTCTTCGAAGTTCCTTTTGGTCTTGGCCCAGATGAAGTGGCAAAGGCCGGATGCGGTCTAGCCAGGCCTATTTCGATAGATCTAAGGGATGGCCGTTTCATTCGTTTCCGCGGGGTCATAGACAGGATCGACCGAATCGGCTGGGATGTTTACTGTGTTTGGGATTATAAAACCGGAAGCGCCAGGGATTACGGAGAGCAGTTGTACTATAATAAAGGACGCCAGATCCAGCATGCTCTCTATGCCATTGCAGCAGAAGAGATTCTCAAAAAGGAGTTTCCAGGCCGATCACCTAAGGTAAAATTCGCTGGCTATCTCTTCCCCTCAGTCAGGGGGGAAGGCAGACAGGTGGTTCGTGAAGTAGCAAACAGGCAGAAGCTGGTGGAGTTGCTGAAAACTCTACTGGAGATCATGGAAAAGGGTACATTTGTTGCTTCTCATGAGGGTTCCCAGTGCCATTACTGTGATTATCAACTGGTCTGCGGCCAAGAGGCTGCAGTGAAGAGGGCAAAACTGCTCTTTGAAAACAGAGCTGTCAGAAGGTTGGATCCCTGGAGGAGGCTGCAGGAATATGTTTAATAAACTTAAGGATGAACAGGCACGACAGGCAATTATCAATGATTTGGATAGATGTATCATGGTGGAGGCGGGTGCAGGCTCAGGAAAGACCCGCAGTTTGGTTCAGCGCATGGTTGCCCTGATTAAAGAGGGCAGATGCCAGGTGGATAATATGGCAGCCATCACCTTTACCCGCAAGGCAGCTGCAGAATTAAAAGAGAGATTCCAGTTGTCCCTGGAGGAGGCTTTTGCTAGAGAGACCGATCCCCTGAAAAAGGAGCGCTTGGATCAGGCTTTAGGTAAACTTGAGCGGTGTTTTTTAGGCACAGTTCACTCATTTTGTGCCGCACTGCTCAGAGAAAGGCCGGTAGAGGCTGGGGCTGATCCCTCCTTTGAAGAACTGGAGGAATTGGATGATGCTTTATTGAGGAAAAGGGCCTGGGATGAATATCTCCTTGAGGTTCAGGTGCATAAACCGGAAGATCTGGCTGAACTGGAGAAGATCGGCTGTGAGCCAGCGGACCTTTTTACTTTTTTTGAAACAATACTCACCTACCCTGATGTGGAAATAGTGCAAGAGGCAGTGCCGGAACCGGATCTATCTCAGGTGAAGGACGAATTGATACACTTTTTAGAATGGGCTGAAGCTTTACTGCCTGCTCAGGTGCCTCCTAAAGGTTGGGATCCCCTTCAGGAGCTGATCAGAAAAGGTGACAGACACCGCAGGATCTTTGATCTTAATGACTCTCTGCAGCTTATCAGGCTGCTTAACGAACTGGACCGCAAACCCAAGGCTGTTAAGAACCGCTGGGATGATAAGGATACTGCCGAAAGTGTTGAAGCTGCCTTTGAAGATTTAAAGGATCGCTTTATACTACCTGCTCTGCAACAGTGGAGGGAATACTGTCATTATATTCTGGTGAGTTTTGTACTGCCGGCAGTTGAGTCCTACCAAAACCTCAAAGCTGAAAAATCAAAACTAAACTTCCAGGACCTGCTGCTGCTGACAGCCTCACTTCTCAAGGAAAACCCTGAGGTGCGCCGCTATTTCCAAAAAAGGTTTACCCATCTCTTAGTTGATGAATTCCAGGATACGGACCCTGTCCAGGC
>LFTQ01000122.1:13434-18536 GCA_001513545.1 Clostridia bacterium DTU068
CAGTTGGATCAATGGTGTTTTCAAGGGTATTTTCCCAGAGCAGGCGGACCAGTATCAGGCAGCTTTTGCACCCCTTGATACTGTGCGTGATGATGGGGTAGATTGTTTATCAGGTGTGAGGATGTTCACCTTACCCAAGGTAAAACGCCATAAGATAAGCGAGATCGTTGAGATGAATGCTGAACAGATCGCCTGCTTTATACAAAGGGGGCTTAATGGTTGTTATAAGCTATGCCGGACACCTGAAGAAAGGAAGCTTGGTTTTACCGAAATCCCCCAGCCGGGCGACTTTATGATTTTGCTGCACTATAAGGATTACATGGATGTTTATGCCAGGGCTCTGGAAGAGAGAAATATACCTTATCAGATAGCTGGGGGGAGCGGTTTTACCGCCTCTCAGGAGATGAGGGATATTTTGAATGTTTTCCAAGCAGTTTTGGATCAGGAAGACCCGGTGCGCCTGCTGGCAGTGCTCAGGAGTCAGTTTTTCGGGATCAGTGACTATGGTTTATGGAAACTCAAAAAAGTAGGCGGCCGTTTCCATATTGATGCCCGGGTCTCAAACTCACTTGATGCTGAGTCCAGAGAGATTATAAATGATTCTTTTGAGCGTCTGCGCAGATACAGAAGTTGGGTACAGCAGCTTCCGGCAAGTGCTGCTGCAGCCAAAATCATATCTGATCTAGGGGCAATCCCTTATGCAGTTGCCGGACAGCAGGGGAAGGCTAGGGCCGGATATTTGGTGCAGTCTTTGGAACTCCTTGCTTCTGCTGAGCGCCGGGGATCATCATCATTCTGTGAGCTTGTCTCTTACTTGGAGATGCTGATGGAGAAAGGGATAGAAGAGGAAATCGATCTTTACCCAGGGGATGAAAACGCAGTGAGATTGATGAATTTACACAAAGCCAAAGGGCTGGAGGCTCCTGTAGTTATACTGGCCAATCCGGGGAAAAATGTGAGTGCTGCGCCTTCTCAGCATATAAGCAGGGAGGGGGATCAGCCCCGGGGCTTCTTTCTTATTGAAAAAAGAAAACAGTACAAAAATGAAATACTGGGCCAACCTCTAAACTGGGATAACTGCTGCCGGAAAGAGGAGGAATACCTTAAAGCTGAAGAAATGCGACTGCTCTATGTGGCTGCCACCAGAGCAAAAAATCTGTTGGTGGTGAGCACCTACCCGGAGAAGCCTGAAGCCAGCCCCTGGTGTTTGTTTAACGAACACCTAACTGATGGATCGGTGTTGGATGATGAGGAAAGCAGTGGTATGATCAATTTGACAGCAAAGGAACCCCCTTTAAAGCAGAGTTCTTTGGAAGAAGCCAGGAGCCGGTTTTTTAATGAAGACATCACCACCAAACAAGCCAGTTACCAGACTGTGGCTGTGACCGCAGTGGTGAAGAGCGGGAAAGCTTTTCCGAAAAGGGTAGACACAGGGCGCGGTTTCTCCTGGGGAAGGGTGATACACCGGGTGCTGGAATCCTCTATTAAAAAAGAGCAGGTTAAGCTTGAACATTTAATAGAAAACCTTCTAATTGAGGAAGGCAGGCCTTCCCAGGAGAAGGATGAAGTCCTCAAATATGTGAAAGGCATTATGGAATCCCCCTTTTGGGAACGGGTATCAAGAAGCAGCAGGAGGTATGTGGAGGTTCCATTTTCTCAAAAGACGGCAGATCTGCTTCCTACAGGGGAAACTCTGGTTTCAGGTGTGATAGATCTGGTCTTCCTGGAGGAAAAGGGATGGGTCATTGTGGATTACAAAACCGATACAGTGAATGGGAAAGACGATCTCAGACGGCTTGTGGACTATTATGGGCCACAGCTTGATTTATACCGTCGATTTTGGGAAGATATAACAAGGGAAAGGGTTGTCGAAACAGGCTTTTATTTTACCTCGATCAATGAATATATCAGCAGGTGAAACCATCAGCTGTGATGATAATTATGTAAATAGACACTTTATCATTTATCAGGAGGAGACAGATTGTGAAACCGCGGGATGAACTACTCACTTTAAAGGATGCCATGCAGTTGAGTCGCGGGGATATCCGTGAACTTTACAAGCATTATGCCAATTCTGGGATGGCAACAATGATGAGCCTGATCAATTTTGATAAAAGATTTGTCCGGGCTAAGGGAGTCTCTGTTTGGGATGATGAAGGGAATGAATACCTGGACTTTTTAGGGGGTTATGGTGCTCTTAACTTTGGACATAACCACCCTCAGATCACCGAAGCAGTACAGCAGGCAGGAGAACTGCCCAATTTGCTGCAGGCTTCATTGGGGCCCTTATATGCAGCACTGGCTTACAACCTAGCACTGGTCACTCCGGATGGACTGTGCAGAACGTTCTTTGGCAACAGCGGTGCAGAAGCTGTTGAAGGAGCCCTCAAGCTGGCCAGGGCAGCAAGCAGGAAGCAAAAGATAATTTATTGTGAGGGTTCATTTCACGGCAAAACAATGGGAGCTCTTTCGGTTACAGGAAAAAACAAATACCGGGATCCATTTAAACCCCTTGTTCCTGGTTGTGAACCGGTTCCTTTCGGAGATGCTGATGCACTGGAAGCAAAACTGAAAAACAAGGATGTGGCAGCCTTCATTATTGAACCTATACAAGGTGAGGGAGGTGTCAATGTACCGGCTGAGGGCTATCTCAAGAGGGTACAGGAACTGTGTAATCAATATGAGGTTCTATTGATTTTTGATGAGATCCAGACAGGGTTTGCTCGCACAGGTACCAATTTTGCCTGTCAGCGGGAGGGAGTCACACCTGATGTTATGTGTTTGGGAAAATCCTTGGGCGGTGGTGTTATTCCTATCTCTGCCTTTATCACGACCGAAGAGATTTGGGATAAAGCATTTGGAGGAATGGACAAATGCACTCTCCATACCTCTACTTTTGGAGGAAATGCCCGGGCTTGTGCTGCGGGGATTGCCGCCATTGAACTGATGATCAAGGAAAACCTAGCGGAAGAGGCCAGGGCAAAGGGCGCTTATCTACTCCAGGGCTTGAAGGACCTCCAGGAAGAGTACCCCTCTTTGATTAAGGAGGTGCGGGGAAGAGGACTGCTGATAGGGATTGAGTTTAAGCAGATGTCAGGAGGTATTCTCAATAAGCTGAGCGGTGGCAGGCTCAACAAACTTGTGGAGGAGTACCTGGCAGCATTGGTGGCTGGGGAGTTGATGAACAAATATCATATAATAACAGCTTATACCCTGAACAACCCTAATGTCATCCGTTTGGAACCGCCTTTAATTGTGTCCCGTGAACAGCTGGACAGGCTTCTTTATGCTCTTGAGGATATCTTTAAAAAACACAGCAGTGTCTGGAGTATCATCCTATCAACCGGGAAGAATATGCTTATGAAATAATGAGATAAACTATTTTTTGATTTTGGATACATATGCTCCAGCCGCTGGGAGCAGTGGGATAATCATAGAGATAAAAAGGTTAACCATGAAGTAGAGGGGAAAATCCGCTACACTGCTGCGCGGCAGAAGAGGATAGACAGGATAAAAAGGTGTTTGCCAGACTTGGACCAAAAATTCGAATACAATTGTAGGAAAAGGCAACAGGTCTTTGATAATTACAAAGATGGAAGGTATTATACCCGGCAGCTGGCTGAGATAGCCTGCTGCCAATACTTTTAGAGCTGAAATATTTAAAGCGAGTGAACGCTTTAATCCTATGATGAATAATACCAGGACATAACAGAGGGTCAGAACTGCTGAAAAGTAACCCAGGTTAAGAACAAGAGGAGTTAACAGAATGAAAAAAAGATGAACCAGGAAAAGGTTACCTGTCATAGACAGAAAAGATGATGAATGTTTTTGCATCGATTAGGCCACCTCTGTTTTATCTATGATTTGGACATGAGGGCTGTGGATGAAGGCATCGGGAAGAACCCAATAAGAGTTAAAGGGATCCAGATCAATGCCCTGTTTCCGATAGGCAACCCAAATTAGTTTAGAACAATACCAGAGACCGTTTTCTGTTTTTGGTGTGAGAATGAAAAATGGCGCTCCTAGCTGGGAGCTGCAGTATTTAATTGCTTCTTCTATTTGCTTTTGGTCGCCTTTAACTCTTAAAATAGCAGCCCAGTGATAGCGGTGATAGGCTTCGGGCGGTTCCAAATAAACGCCTGTGCTGGTATACATGGTCACCACCTGGTTATTACCGATGTAGAGACCGGCATGGGTATAATGTCCATATGAACCCCCGGGGTTCCCCCCCAATATTATATCTCCGGGTTCTAATAATTTTAGATCTAGATTGTTGGGTGTGCTGCTGAAAGTGCCGTTCCCTAAATTGCCCTGGATGGCGTTGCTTACAAGAAGTGCCCATGTTGGCGGATATTTTTCTTCTTTTTCGTATTGTTTTTTAACAAATACAGCGTACTGCACAAAAAGGAAGATTGCAGCTGTAGTAACAAGCAATGCTTTGCTCCAACGTGGCACAAGATCACCCCATATAGTACGATAATATTGTATGATTCAAGAGCTATTAATTCTTTTCCAATAAAAATAAAGAAAGAGAGTTGAACAAGATGCCGATTATACAAGTAATTGCTGGTTTTGCTGCAGGATGGCTCAGTGCTCTGCTTGGCATTGGAGGGGGAGTGATCCTTGTCCCTATGATGACCTATTTTTTTAAAGTTCCCATCCAGCAGGCTGTAGGCACATCCCTTGCAGTAATTATCCCGACTGCCTTAATAGGCGCCTGGCAACATTATAATTTAAATAATTTAAATTTAAAACTAGCTGTGGTTTTAGCAATAGGTGCAATGATCGGCTCCTATATCGGGGCGCATTCTGTTGCTGTCATCTCACCTGATATACTGCGTAAGATCTTTGCGGTTTTATTAATAGTCACTGCAGCACGCATGTTGATTTCTTGAAAAAAGTCTTGACAAGGCCCCAGGGCGGGTGATAGGATAGACAATGTTGCCGCCGAAAAAGCGGCAAAAAGTCTTGAAAGCCCTAATAGAGGGTAGCAAGATAAGCGATACAGTTACCGGGAAGGTGACAAAAAAAGTTCTTGACAAGCCCTAAATAAGGGTGGTAAGATAGACGACCCTGTCAACTGACAGCAAGGAACTAGAAAA
>LFTQ01000050.1 GCA_001513545.1 Clostridia bacterium DTU068
GATATGAGTTATATAGAATTTAGTGAAGATATTGACCGCTTGTATCAGATGCACTTCTATGAGAGAAAGCTCTGGGAGCAGAATTTAGAATTAATAGCAGGGCTCGATGAGGCAGGTCGGGGCCCACTGGCAGGTCCTGTGGTTGCGGCTGCTGTGGTTTTAAGGAAAGAACTGCTTATCCCAGGTCTTAAGGACAGCAAGTGTGTATCTGAAAAGGAGCGCCCCTTGTTGGCGGAGAGAATTAAAACTTGTGCAGCAGGGTGGGGAATCGGGATAGCATCAGTTGGTTATATTGAGCGCTGTAATATCCTGCAGGCTACATTTTACGCTATGGTTCAGGCTTTACGACGTGCGGGTTTAAGACCTGATCATGTTCTTGTTGATGGGCGAATGGAAGTACCGGATTTAGGAATTCCTCAAACCACAATTGTTAAGGGTGATCAGAAAAGTGCTGCTGTTGCGGCTGCTTCAATTTTAGCTAAAACAACAAGGGATGCCATTATGAGATATTATCACAGGTTATATCCAAAGTATGGATTTAACAGGAATAAGGGCTATCCCACAGCTGAGCACCTGGCAGCGATAAAAAAGTATGGCCCCTGTTTTCTGCACCGCAGAACTTTTAGAGGGGTAAAGGAGAATTTAAGGGATGACTATCGGTTTTCGTCCTTTGGGTTTGAATGTGAATGTAGTCCTGGGGATTGATGAACAGATTTTTCCTGTTAAAATTATAGAAGCAGCAGGTGGTGTAGCCACTGTTTCAGTAAATGGTGTAATCATGAGAGTACACACCGCTATCCCTTTGACCAGGGAACAGGTATTCCTGGTCAAACAGGAGCAAAGAAAAGATGGCACTACTGTCTGGCGCATTCTCAGGGAACTGAATGGTGAGGATGCTGATAGTACCAGTAAACTAGCAAAAATGCTGTCAGATCTTTTAAAAAACGGTATTCCCAAACAGGAATCAGGAAGGCAGTTGCTGAATGCTCAACCCCTGCCGCTATTTCTTTATCTACCGGTAAAAGCAGAGGTCTACCTGTTATCTATGGGTGCAGATGATGGTGATAATGAGCAGGTTCGCTTGGTGCTGGAGGTAGATTCAGAAGTGCTTGGTAAAGTCAGGATTAACCTTAACTGGTGGCAGGGTGTTCTCGGAGTAGGCACCTGTGTGGAAAAAGAGGAGACCAGGAAATTGATTGAAAAGCACTGGGCGGATTTGGCTGACAGGTTGGAAAAGGGTGGTCTGCAGGTGCGGTGGTTGGGGTGTATGGTGAATCCTGCGATTGCTGGGCAGATGTTAAAAAGTTCTTTGCGTTCTATTGATATTTTGATATAGTTCATTATAAACTGTTTTTGTTTCAGGTGGGGTTTGTATGAAAGATGACCTCAAACATGCAGCTGCAATAAAATATGATAAAGATAGAGATGGAGCACCGCGGGTTGTTGCATCAGGTAAGGGAGATGTAGCCCGGCGCATTGTGGAAAAAGCCGTTCAATACGGAGTGCCTATCTACCAGGATGATGTTTTGGCCGAACTGATGACCAGACTTCCTTTGAATAGTGAAATACCTCCAGAACTATATGAGGCAGCGGCAGAGGTGCTTCTTTTTGTATATAGCCTTGAGCAGAAACAGAAAACCGGTGAGAGGGGTTAAAACATCGGCCTGTGATGTTTGGTAAGTGCGTAATATTAGAAGGGTGTTTATTTTGGGAAAACAATTGTAAAGGGTGTTAATGAATGGTCTCTTCTCACAGCATTGGAATAAAAGGAGAAGAACTGGCACTATCTTTTCTTTTAGGTTTAGGGTACCATCTACTTGAGAGAAACTACCGCTGTCGTTTCGGTGAAGTGGACCTGATCATGCAGGATGGAGATGAAATTGTTTTTATTGAAGTGAAAACAAGGCGCTGTACTAATTTCGGAGCACCTCAGGAGGCTGTGGGTACCGCAAAACAGGTAAAAATCAGAAAACTGGCAGCTCAATATATGATGTACAAAAGGAAAGAAGAGTACCAGCCGCGTTTTGATGTGATAGCCATCAGGATAGACCGTGCAGGTAATCATTCTATCGATCATTTCAAAAATGCATTTTAGGATTTGGGGGAGGAGCAATGATTTCCAACAAAGTTATTGAAATAATTATGAAAATTGTAGGGGATGAAAATGTTATAACAAGCAAAGAGGAAAGGCTGTGCTATGCATATGACAGCACTCCCAATGCTTTTCTTCCCGATCTGGTGGTTCGCCCGGGCTCAACAGAAGAAGTGCAGAGTATTGTCAGGTTGGCTAATGAACACCGCTTTCCTTTGATTCCCCGGGGTACAGGCACAGGATTGAGCGGCGGGTCTCTGCCTGTTATGGGCGGAGTAGTAATGGACCTGACAAGGATGGATAAAATCTTAGAAATCGATGAGGAAAATCTGGTTGCTGTAGTGGAAGCGGGTGTGATTACCTATAAACTTCAGGAAGAGGTGGAGGCAAGAGGTCTGTTTTACCCTCCTGATCCCGGCAGTCTCAAAACCTCAACAATTGGCGGCAATGTGGCAGAGAATGCCGGTGGCCCCCGGGCTTTTAAATATGGAGTCACCAGGGATTATGTCCTTGGTCTGGAGGTAGTTACACCTGAAGGAGAAATAGTTTCAGTGGGAGGTAAGACGGTCAAATCTGTGACCGGTTATGATCTTATACGCCTTTACACAGGTTCTGAGGGTACTTTGGGAATTATCACCAAGATTTACCTGCGGTTGATCCCAAAACCGGAGGCGAAAAAAACAATGATGGTGAGTTTTCCCAGGCTGGATGATGCTGCCCGCAGTGTAACTGAGATCATTAAAAGGGGGATCATTCCTGTCACTCTGGAGATTATGGATGACAGGACTATCCAGTGTGTGGAAAACCATAAAAAGATGGGGCTTCCTCTGGATGTGGAGGCAATACTGATCATTGAAGTGGATGGTCCCCGGCTGCTGCTGGACGGTCAGGCACAGCTGATAGCTGAGCTTTGTCAAAACAATGGTGCACAGCAGGTCAGGATTGCTGAGACAGATGAGGAAAGAGAGAAAATCTGGGCTGCCCGCAGGGCCGTTTCTGCTGCTGTTGTTCAGATTAAACCGACCAAAATAAGTGAAGATATTGCTGTACCCCGGATGGCGATACCGGAGATGGTGAGAAGATTAAAGGAGATCGCCAGGCGTTACCAGTTGGATTTGGTCATATTCGGCCATGCCGGTGATGGGAACCTGCACCCCAACATCCTTTGTGACCAAAGGGATCATGATGAAATGCAGCGGGTGGAAAAGGCCATCGGTGAACTGTTTAAAGCTGCAGTGGAGTTGGGAGGGACTCTTTCAGGGGAGCACGGTATCGGAACTATGAAGGCCCCATATCTTAAATTAGAGATAGGGGAAGCAGGGTATGATGTGATGATGAAGATAAAGAAAGCGCTGGACCCAAACAACATCCTTAATCCTGGTAAGATCTTCTGGAGTGAAAACAATGGATGAAAAAACTATCAAGGAATACCTTAACCGCTGCAGTAAATGTGGGGGGTGTATGGCAGCTTGCCCCCTTTTCGCGGAAACTCAGATGGAGCCTCTGGTAGCAAGGGGTAAACTGTTCTTAATAAAAAATTACCTGGATGGGAACCTGGATCTCTCAAAAAAAATGATGGAACTGATGAGCCTCTGCCTGCTGTGTAAAGCCTGCACAGATCAGTGTCCCAACAGTATCCCTGTGGATCAACTGGTTCTCTCCATTCGCCAGGAAATTGCTCAGCATAAAGGGATATCTTTTGTCAAAAAGAATATCTTCCAGCATTTTTTACAAAACAATGGGAGACTGAACATTGCTGCCAAAATGGCCAACCTCTATCAGAGGAGTGGCCTGCAATGGCTGGTGCGAAAAAGCGGGATTTTGGGTTTACTGGGAAGGGATTTGGCTAAAAAAGAAAAACTGTTGCCTGAGATGGCTAAGGTTCCTTTCAGAGCTCAGGTGCCTAAGTTGATATCGGTGAGCAATCCACAGATGCGGGTGGCCTATTATACAGGCTGTGTAACCAATTATGTTTTTCCGCAAACAGGGCATGCGGTTTTAGAAATTCTGAGAAACCACTCTTTGGAAGTGGTAATACCTGAACAGTGGTGCTGTGGCATCCCTGCACTGGCCAGCGGTGATGAAGGTTCAACAGTGGAATTAGCAAAAAAGAACATAAAGGCTTTTCAGGAGGCAGGTGTGGATTATATTATCACTGATTGCGCCTCCTGCGGCAGTATGCTCCATGAGTATGCGGATCTGATAGGTAGCGGTGATGCGCATTTCTTTGCTGACAAGGTAGTGGATTTGAGTCAGTTTTTGGCCGAAGTGGTTGATTTTACGCCCGGAGATAAGGAAATAGGGTGTGTAGTGACCTACCATGATCCCTGCCATCTGAATAGAGGCCAGGGGGTTAGAGAGGCTCCCCGCAAACTGCTTAAGTCTCTGCCAGGGGTTATCTTCAAGGAAATGAAAGAAGCGGACAGATGCTGTGGTGCTGCCGGCTCTTTTAACCTGACCTATTATGATCTTGCCAATAAAGTTGGACACAGAAAAGTCTGCAATATTAAAGATACAGGTGCCAATGTAGTAACAACAGAATGCCCATCTTGTATTATGCAAATAAGGCATCTGATTGAATTGGAACAAATTCCTGTTGAAGTGACCCATCTGGCTGAATTGATCAGCAAATCCTATGGGGGGGTGAGCTGACTTGTTTTCCGAAACTTATCGTGAAGCAAGAGAACAATTTGCCCAGGGCAACCCAAAAACAATGGCTGAGCTGAGCTGTGCAGAATATGATCTTGAGAAGAAAGAGTTCCGGTTAATCTATTTCAATAAATTGTGTCGGATATCTTATCCAGAGGGAATAATCGACTGTCCGCAGGATATCACTCCCCTGCCTCTGGAGGAACAGGCTTTAATTCTGCAGTATCTGACTCAGGCGACAGGTGTAGAATTAAGCGGAAAGTGGATCTCTTATGCAGAACTGCCCTATGGGATGCTCCATTACCGTCCCTTCCAAACTGAAGCTGTTGTACCCTTGGCAGAAACCTTTGGGGGCCAACCGGGAAGGCTCCTGCAGTTGTCACGCGCCCTGGGGGGACAGGAAATAGGAATCGGTGATGTGGGTATAGTGATCCCTGTCTTACCCCGGCTTCCGGTTGCTGTAATCCTGTGGACTGCTGATGAGGAGTTTCCTGCCAAGGCAAACATGGTTTTTGATTCATCTGCACCTGCTTATCTTTCTACTGCATCTTTGTATGTGTTGGGAGCTGTTCTTACCAGACGATTGAAAAAAATGGTCCGCTGATACAGCATAAAAAAGCACCCCCTTTTTCATAATAATTATAGAAGTTCAAAGGGGGTGTTTTCAGTTGTATAATCTGCATCCTGCTTTTAGTGTTTTCCCAACCCCTAGCAGAGTAGGGGACCGGGTAAAAATAAGATACCATGGTCTGCTCTCTGAGTGTGGAGCTGATCAGGTTTATCTGCGCACCGGATACGGTTCTGAGTATTGGGAAAACATTTATGATCACCGCATGGAAAAGGTCGGCGATGAATGGGAAAAGGAGATCAGGATCGAAAAGGAGGGACAGCTCAACTTCTGTTTTAAGGATAGTGCAAATAACTGGGACAACAACAATGGCCTCAACTGGAGTTATACTATTAAAGGATGATATATAGATGAAGAAGAGGGGTCAATTCAACCCCTCTTAACTTTTTAATGCAGTGATTTTTTAATATCTTCGGGACTGTTTAAACCCAAGATCCTCCTTAGTTCCTGCTGTTGGCTTTCATCTACCAGTTCTTCTATAGACAAAGTGTACTCGGCAACTTTTTCCGAGATATAAACCTGTGCTCCGGTTCTGAGGGCCAAAGCAATGGCATCGCTGGGCCGGGCATCTAAAATAAGCTCTCCAGAGATGGTTTGGAGATGCAATTCAGCATAATAAGTACCATCATGAAAATCGTTGATCAATACTTTTTGAATTGAAGCACCAAGACTTTCAATAATGGTTTTCGTCAGGTCATGGGTCATCGGCCTGGGGGTAAGAACCCCCTGTAATGCCATGGCGATCGATTGCGCCTCTAAAGGCCCTATCCAAATGGGAAGAGCCCGGTCTTTATTTTCATCAACTAACAAAATTACAGGGCTGAGGGAGAGATCAAAGGCGATCTCCTTTACCTGAACGGGAATCATTTTAAGCCTCCTTCCATACGAAACTTATATTTTACCAAAGGGATCGGTCCAAGGATCTGTACTGGAGCGCTTCAGCAATATGCATCTCTTCTATTGTTTCTGAACCGGAAAGATCCGCTATGGTGCGGGCTATTTTGATGATCCGGTCATAAGCTCGCACACTCAAGTTTAATTTATGAAAAGCCTGGTATAGTAATTCTTGCACATTTTCATCCAAAGGGCAATATTGCTTTATTTGATGATTCTGCATTTCAGCATTATTATTGATCCCGCTGTTCAAAAATCGCTTCTTTTGCCTTTCCCATGCTTTAATTACTCTTTTCTCGATCTCTTTAGATGATTCCTCCTGTTTATCATTTTTTAAATCTTTTAGTTCTATTCTAGGAACCTCAACATGGAGGTCGATACGGTCAAGGATGGGGCCAGATACCCTGCTGCGATACCTCTGAACCTGATATGGTGTGCAACTACACTCTTTAACATTATCACCGTAATAACCACAAGGACAGGGATTCATACTGGCTGCAAGGATAAATCTTGCCGGAAAGGTAAAGGCGCCTGACGCCCTGGTTACAGTGACGACACCCTCCTCAAGAGGTTGACGTAAGGCCTCCAATACATCCCGGTGAAATTCAGGCAGTTCATCGAGAAATAGCACACCATGGGTAGCAAAACTTACCTCACCGGGGCGGGGAACCCTCCCTCCACCGATAATGCTCACCGCAGAAGCGCTGTGGTGGGGTGTGCGAAAAGGCCTTTCATTTATGACAGGCTGATCTTTGAGCAGTAGACCAGCTACACTGTAAATCCTGGTGACCTCCAGGCACTCCTCCCAGCTTAGCGGTGGGAGGATGGAGGGTAGGCATCTTGCTAACAGTGTCTTGCCTGTGCCGGGAGGCCCAATCATCAATATATTATGCCCTCCGGCCGCGGCAATTTCCAGAGCCCGTTTGGCCTTATGCTGTCCCTTCACATCAGCAAAATCATAGTGATTGACAGTAGATGATCCGGCTTCCAATTTAAACTCGGGAAGAGCTGCAGCTGCAGTTAACTCTATTTCATCTTTGAGATAGCTGATTATCTCCTTTAAATGCCCTGCTCCTTTTGCTTTAATTCCTTTGATCAGTGCTGCCTCTTCTAGATTACTATGGGGGACAATAAATATTCTATCTGGGTAATCCTGAGCGATGCTGCCTGCCATGGAAAGGATGCCGGGTACATGGCAGACGGTACCGTCAAGGGAGAGTTCGCCAACAAAAAAATGCTGGGGGATTTTTGTATAAGGCAGTTGCCCTGTTGCGGCCAAAATACCCACAGCAATAGGCAGGTCAAAAAGTGATCCCTCTTTGCGCAGATCCGCTGGGGCCAAGTTGACTGTGATCCTTTTGATAGGGAATTCAAATCCTGCGTTCCTGATCGCTCCCCGTACCCGCTCTGCTGCTTCCCTGACTGCTGCATCTGGCAGTCCCACAATATTAAAAGCCGGCAGGCCCCGGGAAACATCCACCTCAACCCGAACATCATGGGTCTCCATTCCCAAACAGCAGCAGCTGTTAATAATACTCAGCATTGTTCGTCTCCTGAGGTTAAAGTTATTAATAATTTCTATTATTGTACGATATTTCCTGCTATATGGGAAAAAGTAATATTTTTTGCAAAAGGAAAAAGGAAATATCTGAACAGTATGAACATAAATGCTTATTATGGAAATAAAAGAAGGAGTTGACAAAGCTAAAGGAGAAAAAATTATTGAAGCCTATCATGACACTAGGCAGGTTGTGGAAATGAATTTTAAGAATGCAGCTAAATCGGTAAAACAATGGAATGAAATAGTTACCAAGTTTAGTGAGCCATCATTAGCGTGACTTATAGGAGGTGTTTTTATGGAGTTTAATCTTGGTCCGTTAATATGGTCACTATTCAACATATTTTTGCTGGTTGTTATTGTTGGTGTTTTTTATTATATATATAGAAAAATTGAGCAAAAAGAAAAGCTCAAATACCAGTGTTATAAGGAAATTAGTGATAAATTGGATGAACTCATTCAATTGAATAAAAAGACTATCGATTATTTTCAAAGTAAGAAATAGAAAAACAGTGTTCAAGCTACTCCTTGTATGGCTCGAAAGCTATCAGCCAATAAATTATCGGTGCCAGACCACAGAGACCTGAAGCCAGGACAAAGAATCCCAAGACTACGAGGTAGACATTTTTGTGCCCGATGATGTATCCTATATCTGTATTATATATCAGTTATTAAAAGGTTCTTGGAATATATACAAAAAGTTAGCTGAGTTGTTTTGTCAGAAAAAACACCTGAAACATAAAAACACATTAAGGAACAAAATAACGAATTATCATAACACTAGGGAGTATTATGAATGATAAAAATATAGTAGGTACAAAAAAGAAAATATCAACTGGATTGCTTGTCTTAGTGCTAATCAGTATATTAGCACTGGTGTCCATATTAATCATAAATGCCTATGTCACATCATCGATTAAGGACAAAATCATCACAGTAGATAAGGCGGCCTCCTTGGATGTTGATTGTATCCTTATTCTTGGTGCAGGTGTATGGGGTGAAAGGCCGAGTTACATGCTTGAGGATAGGCTTTTACAGGGCATCGAATTATATGAGATTGGAGCTTCTGACAGATTGCTGATGAGCGGCGATCACAGCAGAAAAGACTATGATGAAGTAAATGTCATGAAACAGTTTGCAATAAATAGAGGGATTAATTCTGAGCATATTTTTATGGATCATGCAGGTTTCTCTACATATGAAAGTCTTTACCGTGCAAGAGATATTTTTCAAGCAGACAGGATAATAA
>LFTQ01000023.1 GCA_001513545.1 Clostridia bacterium DTU068
CGGATGAATACCCTTTTTCATTAACCTCACCTCCAGATCTGACGCTGTTTATTATAGCACAGTGGGCATACCGCCTGCAAACCTAAATGGTGTCAGCAGACCGATCAGGGGGACAGGTTGAGGCTTCTGCTTCCTGTTCCTGCTGCAAATAACTGCTTGAGACAGTAGTTGGAACAGCAAATTTTATTGCTTTTTCTATTACTTCAACCTTAAAATGATCGTTGTATACTACTTCACCATCAATTGAAATACCAAAATCTTTAGGTCCTTCTATTTCAATTACCTTTCCCCGGCGGTAAACAACACAATCCTTAAATCTTTGATCAGTGGTCAGTTCTCCCTTAGCGAGGGGTATCACCATAGAAAGAAACCTCAGCCTTGAAACACACTTTATTAGACATACTTCCAAAATTCCGTCATCATTTACCGCAAAAGGAGCACAGTTAAATGAACCACCCACATAGCTGCCATTTGCTATGTGGCATGCAAGCATATCTCCATCCTGTATTAATTCTCCATCAACTACTATTTTACACTGATTTCTCATCGCTTTGATAAAGGCTTTAAACCCAGCCGCAATATATGAATTTTTACCGCCAATGATTTTTTTCCTTTTCAATTTAGC
>LFTQ01000177.1 GCA_001513545.1 Clostridia bacterium DTU068
CTGCTCTATGACATACTGGGGCTTGATTTTATCCCCATCCTGGCAATAAGAAAGAGGGTGTTCCTTCTTCCAGACAGCGATCTGATCCAGCCATTCTTTTGTCTGGGGCATTTCAACCCGAGACAGCAATTCCTGCAGGACCAGTTTAGCATCACCATTCAGAACATGGTGCGGCCTGACATTTTTCCCTAATTCAGCCGCATCAATATCAATATGGATTACCTTTGCCTGGGTTGCGAAGGTATCAAGCCTGCCGGTCACCCGGTCGTCAAAACGCGCCCCTACAGCAATCAACAGATCACTGTGGGATACAGCATAGTTGGCATAATAAGTGCCGTGCATTCCCACCATACCCAAAGATAAGGGATGATCCTCAGGTATAGCCCCTTTTCCCATCAAAGTAGTGGTTACAGGAATCCGGGTCTTTTCTGCAAACTCCTTGAGCTCTTCCGCAGCTCCAGAGGCGATGACACCTCCTCCGGCATAAATAACAGGTCTCCTAGATAACCCGATGGTTTTTACCGCCTGATAGATCTGAGCGGCACTGGGTTCAGCTGGCAACCGGTACCCCCGGAAGGATACCTGTTCAGGGTAATCAAATTCTACCTCAGCTGTCTGTACGTCTTTGGGAATGTCGATCAAAACCGGACCGCGCCTCCCTGTGCTTGCCAGCTGGAATGCGGCCTTAATGGTGGAGGCCAGTTTGTTCACATCCCTCACCAGATAGCTGTGTTTAACAATAGGGAGTGTGATCCCGGTGATATCAGCCTCCTGGAAAGAATCCCTTCCGATTGCAGGAAGCGCAACCTGCCCTGTAAAAACAACCATGGGAATAGAGTCCATATAAGCGTTGGCAATACCTGTGACCAAATTGGTGGCTCCGGGCCCAGATGTGGCGATCACCACTCCTGTTCTGCCTGTAGCCCGGGCATAGCCGTCAGCCGCATGGGCTGCAGCCTGTTCATGGCGCACCAACACATGTTTGATGGAGGAGTCATAAAGTTTATCATAAATAGGAATAACCGCTCCTCCCGGATAACCGAATATAACTTCCACACCTTCCTGTTCCAAGGCTTTAATAATAACCTCAGCTCCAGTTATTTTCATGGTTTCCACCTCCCACCGCTTTTTAAAACAGCGCCTTCNNGCAGATGTAACAAGCTGTGCATAGCGGGCAAGGTAACCATGATTGACCTTGGGCTCAGGAGGCTGCCACTCTTTCCTCCTCTTCTCCAACTCCTGCTTATCTACCAGGATATTCAGTTCTCGCCCGGGTATATCAATCTTAATCAGGTCACCTTCCCGGACCAAAGCTATGGGGCCGCCTTCAGCTGCTTCAGGGGAAATATGCCCGATGGATGCCCCCCGTGTCGCACCTGAGAAACGCCCATCTGTGATAAGAGCCACTTCCCGGTCAAGCCCCATCCCAGCCACAGCTGATGTAGGTGTGAGCATTTCCCGCATACCGGGCCCCCCTTTGGGACCCTCATATCTGATCACAATCACATCCCCAGATCTGATCCTTTTATCTAAAATGGCTTTCACTGCTTCCTCTTCACTGTCAAAAACCCGGGCAGGCCCTGTATGCTGATACATCTCGGGATCTACAGCAGCCTGTTTGACCACTGCCCCATTTGGCGCCAGGTTGCCCTCTAAAATGGCTAAGCCCCCGGTCTTGCTGTAAGGATTCTCTACTGTACGGATCACCTCAGGCAGTTTGATGGAACTGGACTCTACATTTTCAGAGAGTGTCTTCCCTGTAGCTGTTAAGGTATCCCCCTCTATCAAACCATGGGACAGAAGTTCCTTGAGCACTGCAGAAACACCTCCTGCAGCATCCAATTCCTGAATATGG
>LFTQ01000096.1:0-299 GCA_001513545.1 Clostridia bacterium DTU068
AGCACTCTGGTAGCAGAGTCAATCAATGTAACCGGTGTGAAGATTCAGGAAGGGAAAAACCTGGCAGTACCACTTGAGGAGAGCGGGATTTTCTCACCGATGCTGGTTCAGATGGTGGCTGTGGGCGAGGAGTCAGGTAACCTGCCGGAGATGCTGAGCCGTGTTGCTGGCTTTTATGAAGAAGAGGTTGCCACTATGGCTAAGGGATTGGCCTCGGTCATAGAACCGCTATTGATCATCGTTGTGGGCTGTATTGTTGCATTTATAGTAATTTCTCTGTACCTGCCAATGTTTAATGT
>LFTQ01000096.1:392-6178 GCA_001513545.1 Clostridia bacterium DTU068
GGGAGCGAAGAGAACCTGAAACAAATCATTATGGCGGGAAGGCCCTTAGTGCATCACTTCGCAAACCTTTACTTGGGCAGCCGCTTTTCCGAAGACCTCATCCAGGCGGGATATGAAGGGCTTTTAAAAGCACTGAAGCGCTTTGATCCAGGGAAGGGTGTTCGCTTCGTTACTTTTGCCTCCCATTACATTATGGGAGAAATGAGGCACCAGCTTCGCAGGGAGGCATCCTTTGATCGCCCGGGATGGGTGGCAGATATCCAGTCCCGCATCTACCGGACCATGGATGATCTGCTCCAAAAAACAGGGGAGCCTCCAAGCCTAGAGGAGATAGCAGAAGCAGTTAATATTCGTAAAGAAGGAGTAATCCAAGCACTGCAGGCTGGGAGGGTCAGTCTGGAGACCCTTGATTTAAATCAGTTTAAACACCTTTATTATGAAAACTTCAAATTGCCGATCGAGGACCAAATTGCTGTCCGGCAGGCTCTAAAGCGTCTAAATGATATGCAGCGCCGGGTGATTTATCTGATTTTTTACCGTGACCTGACACAGCAGCAAGTAGCAAAAGAAATGGGAATAGGCCAGCGCCGGGTTTCCCGCTTAATGCACCGTGGACTGCAGAGCATGGCTGAATATCTTGCCTGATGGGGTGTGTTTTATGAACAGAAACTACCTGAAAAAACAGGATGGATTTACCCTGGTGGAGATGCTCATAGCTCTCACTCTGCTGCTGTTGGTGGCTCTTTCCTTTATACCTATGTTTGTTTATATCAGTGAAGCGTCACAGAATAACAGAGTGCGGCTGATAGCGCTGAAACTGGCATCAAGCAAAATTGAGGAGATCAGGGCCTTACCCTATGAACAGGTGGGGACCATCGGGGGGAACCCCAAAGGGGTCATACCTCGCGAAGAGTCAGTTGATATTGAAGGAATCACCTTTACAGTAAAAACCAATATCTGGTGGGTTGATGACCCGTCTGACAATGACGCAAGTGGTAATGATCCACTGCCTTATGACTATAAAAGAGTACAGGTCACTGTTACATCTCTCAGCCTGTTTACCGGTGAGGTGGTTAAAACAGCGGAAATCAGCACACTGGCATCTTTGGAGGGAGAAGAAGAGGCCTACCCGGGCGGCAACATCAGGGTAATGGTGCAGCGGGGTTGGCAGAAAGGAAGTGAGCCAGAGCCGGTTAGAAATGCAAAAGTGGAACTGAATGATGGCCCCAGTGCGCCTCAAACTCAGTTCACAGATGAAATGGGCAAAGTCTTCTTTGCTATCTTGGAAGAAGGACCCTATTCGGTCAATGTTGATCCACAAATCCAGGGCTTGATGACAAGGCCTGACCATGTAAAACAGGAAGTCGAGGTTGTGGAAGGAATCACGCAAACTCTGATCTTTGAGGTGGAATATCCCTGTTATCTTGAAGTTCGTTTAATTGACAAAGATACAGATGAACCAATAACAAAAGATGGTACTATAATTTTACAAACTCCATTTACCGGTGATGTGGTAAAAACATTCACCTCTGATATGAATGGTGTTATTTCCACCGATATATTTGGAGATGTCTGGCCGGTAGGGGAAGGTTCCTTTGGGAATGCTTACGGTTTAAAAGTTCTTGCTGAGGGTTATCTCCCTTATATTATGAGTGATAATCCAGAAGATGCGGATTGGAATGGTACGTTTAAAAGACCAGGGGAGAAACAGACAGTTACCATCAAGCTGACACCGGCCAATGCACACATCAGGGTGATCGATAACAGTACTGGAGTGCCGGTTACAGGGGCGAGTGTTCAGGTCCACCGGCATAATAGCAACTGTTCTTCCCAGCCAGTGGCAGAGGCGGTTACAAATGAGGACGGTACGGTGTCCTTCAATCTGCCGGAATCAAATGGAACCTATTACTGCGTTCGTGTAACTAAAGAGGGCTACAGTACTTTCCACGAGCATAGAGCATTCCAGGTGATCAATGGTCAGCAGATTGGGATTGATGAGGTCAGGCTTGTGCCGGTTAATGTAAGTATACGCGTTAAGGTTACAGGTTTGTTTGGAATTCCTCTTGGAAATGTACGGATCAGGGTAGAAGGACCTGATGGCTATAATGAAGAAAAAAGAACCAACAGCAATGGTGAAGCTCTCTTCACCAATTTGAAACCAGGTTGGTACACTGTTTACCGGCGCACATTATTAGGCTGGGATAGCAAGACTGTGAATACTGTTAACGGTGAATATATTGTCGAGTTTTAGTGGTAACGCTTTTTGCAGGGTGATTATCATGAAAAGTAGTTTATTAAGATCCCGTAATACAACAATTATTAATAATCAGAAGGGTTTCACTCTGATAGAACTGCTCATTGTGCTGGCTCTTCTTGGTATTGTCCTGGGTGGGGCATACCAGTATTTCTTTTATGGCTATAACAGTTGGACTCGTTCGAACGCAGAGGCGCAACAGGTTCAAACCGCTCGTCTAGCTGTCATGCGTATGGATAATGAAGTGAGAGAGGCACAGCAGGGAGAAGAAAACACTGCTCCTGTTATCTGTCTTTCAGAGAAAGAACTGCATATTTATACTGACACAAACGATGATGGCCGACCTGAACTAATCTGCTACAGGTTGACAGGAGGAAAATTGGAGCGGGGTGTAGCCTTCCCTCAGGGGGATACTTTTCCTTATCAATACGGTAACCCAGGTAATTGGGAAACAGTGATCAGCAAAGTGAAAAATGACATTATATTTTCTGTTCCTAAATATAGAGTGGATGGAAAAGAGATGGAGTACCAGAGAGGGATTATCAGTGTGGAAATCCATGTCGGCAACCCTGATCAGTCAATAAAACCCACTATAGTTAAAGCACAGCTCACTGTGCGCGGTAGGGGGGTGAATAAGACATGATAACAAAGTTATTGCAAAAAGAAGAAGGTATAGCTTTGCCGACAGTGGTGGTGATTATTGCTATTATTACACTGCTTGGTTTTACTGCCTTTTTTTTAGTCAGCAGCCAAACCGCAATGGGCAATCGATATGAAAAAAGTGAAACCGCCCTATCTATTGCAGAGGCCGGTATTAATGAATATCTCTGGCGCTTGAATAAAGATTCTAAGTTTTACACAACACCTCAAGGAAAGGAATTTGTAAAAAAAGAGCATGCTTTTCAGAATGGGAAGTATAAACTTGAAATAACTGAACCTACTGTAGAATCGCCCACACTCAAAATCAAATCTACAGCATGGCTGAACGGCGATGAAGATAATAAGTGTGCTGTAGAGGTGGAAGTTCGCAAACGGGAGTTTGTCCAGCATATCTTTATGTCAGATGATGAGAAAATGATGAACGATGAAGAGGTTTGGTGGACTACAGACGATGAGGTTAAGGGTCCCTTCCATACTAATGGTACCCTTTATATTAAGGGACGTCCAATATTTCATGATCGTGTTACATATTCTAAAGAAATCAAGCATTATCCTACTGGTACTAACGACCCTGACTACAGAATGGGACCCCCGGAACAGGTGGAACCGCTAGTTTTTCCCGCTACCAACCAGCAGTTAAAAAACCTGGCAAAATACGGTGGTTATTATTTTGAGGGCAGGACCTGTATTATGCTTGATGGAAATGCAATTAGAATCAGGAACAAAAATAACAGTGTGCAGGTAATAACGGACCTAAAGAATGGTGTTATTTATGTAGATGGTAATGTTTCAGATACTACAAGCAAGTGGAATCAGAATTTAGGCAATGTTTTCGTTTCAGGGAAACTGAACGGCAGGTTGACCATCGCAGCAAGCAACAACATCTATATCACAGGTTACGATCCGACAATACTTGAATGGAGAAATAGACAACAGACAGGTGGTATTACTTACCAAGATACAACCTTTGATGAAAAAGGTTATGTAGTCAATGATGGTGATGACATGCTGGGTTTAATCGCTGGTGAATATATCCGTATTTTACACTATGGTTGGTTTGACGGCAGAACTGGTAATGTTGCGTTAGATAATATCACCATTCACGCGGCTCTTTTTGCCCTTAAGAGAAGCTTTGAATTTGAAAGATACGATGAAGGTAATCTACTGGGAACAGTAACTGTTGTCGGTTCTATTTGCCAGAACCGCCGCGGGGCGGTGGGGACATTTAGCCGTAGTACAGGTCAAACATTAAGTGGTTACGATAAAAAAGATTATACCCATGACCGGCGCATGGCTTATGACACCCCACCCCATTTTCTGGAACCTGTAAACGCCGGTTGGGAGATTGTCAGCTGGAAAAGGGTTGCACCTTAAAATATAGATTTTCGATAAAAGGAGTGAATATATGGATGGGGTTTTTAAGGGCTAAGAGTGTGGTCGGCCTGGATATCGATACAGCAGAGATTCGAGCTGTTGAACTGAGCGGCAGTATACAATCACCCAATCTGGTTAAGTACGGTCGCATCCCTCTCCCTGACGGAGTTGTCAGAGAGGGGATGATTATCAATCAGGAGAAGGTACAGGAGGCATTGGACCGGCTGTGGTATGATGCGGGGTTCAGCAGTCGTGATGTGCTCCTGGGTATATCCAACCAGGGAGTTCTAGTGCGGTTTGCTACTTTCCCCAAGGTTGCATCCGCTAAGGTGGACAAGCTGATCAGATACCAGGCACAGGAGTATATTCCCTTTCCGTTGAGTAGTGTTGTATTGGACTATATCATTGTGGGAGAAACCGCCAGTAATACAGAGCAGTTCCTGGAGGTGCTGCTGGTTGCGGGGAAACGGGACATGCTCGATACCTTTTTAGAAGTTGTTTCCGCTGCCGACCTTAAAGTCAAGGATATAGATGTCTCCTCCCTGGCCTTACAGCGTGTATTGAGTTCTGCTGATAGCAAAGATACAGCTGCTGTTATCAATATCGGCGATGAATTGAGCAGTATCCTTGTAGTGGATAACGATAACCCGCGTTTTGCCCGGACCATACCTACCGGTCTCAAGGCGGCTGAGGGGGTCTTTAACTGTTCTATAAGTGAGATCGTTCCTGCAGAGTCAGAGCATAAACCCGTTTGGGCCGAGGAAGCTGTCTCAGTCTGGAGTTTAACCCTTGCCGGGGAAATCAACTCATCATTGAGCTATTATCAGAATCAACAAAATGTTGCATTTATCAATAGAGTGTTTCTCACAGGCAGGGGGGCAAGGATTAACGGATTGGCCGGTAAGCTGCAGGACAGCTTAGAACTGCCTGTGATGGTCATTCACCCCTTTGAAGGAATTTCTGTTCCAGCCAAACACGAAAAGATCAAGAGTACAGCACAAGATTTTGCTGTCAGCGCTGCTCTGGCGCTGCGCGGACTGGAGGTGTGATCTGAATGAAGAACATTAGTCTTCTTCCTCCCGAGATAAAAGCAGAGCAGCGTTCACGCCAGCAATTGAGGCTTGCTCTTTTGTGCAGTGGTGTGGTTGTTCTGGTTTTTCTCTGCATTTATGGTGGTTTAATTTTTTTAACTTATCAGGAAAAGAATGAGGCCAGCAGACTGCAGGAGCAGATAACAGAAGTTCAAAAAAAAGCGGTGCCATATCAAAAGTACGAAGTCCTGAAGGCAGATGTCGACACATTAGAAAAGATTAATAATGCAGCAGCAGGCGGAATACCAAACTGGTATTATCTTTTCGCTGAAGTGGGATTAGAAGTTCCTGAAGGTGTCTGGCTGACCGGCTGCACCGCTACCTATGACAAGCATGATGTGCAGCAATCCCAGGAGGGCACTGAAAATGATCAGGCCCAGAGTACCCCAGTGCCTTTCCAGGGCGAA
>LFTQ01000096.1:6378-9367 GCA_001513545.1 Clostridia bacterium DTU068
AGCGCGGGAAGTAGTGGAACAGGAACAAATCACTTTGAAAAAAGAACAGAGCCGCTTAAACTATCTGATTCAGCTCAGCAAACAGGCTGAGGAATTAGAGCAGCGGAAAAAATATCTTGCTGAGTTGATCCCACCTCTGCCCGATGAAGATCTACTTATCACCGGTATTCAGGGCCTGGCCGATCAATCTAATACCGACCTTTTGCAGGTGCGCTTTGATAACAGGATTGCCAAACAGGGTTATGAGGAAATGCCTGTTTTCTTGACCTTTGAGGGGCGCTACCACGGGTTGTTGACTCTCCTGGATAATATGCAGACCTGGAACCGGGCACTTCGCATTAATGAGGTGAAAGTAACCAAGGGAAGGGACGACCTGCCCCGAATCCAGGCTGAGATAAAAGCCGCTGCATTTTATCATCAAGAGGGGAGGGAGGCGCAAGAATGAAAAACCGGTTAGCTGTTTTTATATGTACCTGTTTGTTGGCTCTGGTGCTTGTAGGTTGTGCTTCAAATGACGAAAATTCTACAGCTTCCTCTGCTCCTCAAACACAAACCGAAGAACAGAAGCCTAAACAAGAGTACAAAACTGCTCAAGAGATTTTTCAAGTGGATAATGCTTCAGTAGTTGTCCCGGTGCGTGACCCTTTTGTGCCTTTGATTAAGGTTTCCTCTTCTGATCAGAGGACAACAGTTGAGAGTCCAAATACCACAACTCCCAGCAACAATGACACAGATCCCACTGACGAACAGGAGTCGGAGACTACCATTGAAGTGGTTTCTGTTTATGAGCAGGATGGAAAGCTGTATGCATCACTGAGGGATGGCAGTCAGCTGGCTGATGTAACTGTGGGGGATACATTTAACGGGTATCAGGTTGTTGCTATTGATCTGCAAAAAAACCAGGTTACACTTGCTCAAGATGGGAAAACAGTGGTTCTCAACAATAACCAAATCACAAAATAGAATAGTATGGAAGATTGTATAATTAACAAATTTAATAATAGGAGTGCAGCTTTTTGTCAATACAGAGGCGTAATTATCTGGGAGATCTGCTGGTTCAAATGGGCGTAATCACAAAGGAACAGTTGGAGGATGCTATTAAGCATCACAGCAAGCATAGTACTGGAAAAGGTTTGCTCGGTAATACCCTGGTCAAGCTTGGCTATTGCAAAGAAGAGGACATTGCCAGGGTTGTTGCCCTGCAAAATGATGTACCTTATATTTCCCTGGACTCATATCATATTGATGATGCTGCAACCAGTCTGATAACTCCTGAGATTGCCCAACGGTACAGCGCTCTTCCCATTGGCTTTCGAGACGGTAAACTGCTGGTGGCAATGAAGCACCCTTCAGATATTATAGCCATCGATGACCTGTGCATTTATACAGGTTATGATGTGCAGCCTGTTGTCTGTGCAGATAGTGAATTGGCAACAGCAATTGAAAGATACAGCCGCACCAGCACCAGTATTGAGCAGGCAGCACCGGAGGAAGAGGTGGACATCGAGGAAACATCCCCTGAAGTGGAGGACTCCTCTGAGAAGCCTGCTGTTCACCTGGCCAACCTTATTTTCAGCCAGGCAGTTCGTGCCGGGGCCAGTGATATCCACATCGAACCCCAGGAAAAGAGCATGAGGGTTCGTTTTCGCATCGATGGTGTACTGCATGATGCCATGCAGCCACCCAAAAGGCTTCACCCATCCCTGGTTTCCCGTATTAAAGTGATGGCCAATATGGATATCGCCGACCGGCGTATTCCCCAGGATGGGCGCGTCAGTTTGAAATTGGAAAATAAAGCTGTTGATGTCAGGGTGGCTACCCTGCCGACTGCCTATGGGGAAAAGGTGACCATGAGACTGCTCAACCGCTCTGCAAAGCTGATCACCCTGGAAGAACTGGGATTTCCTCTCCTGGAACTGGAGAAATACCGCCGGATGGTGCGACTGCCCTATGGGTTTATCTTAGTGACAGGCCCTACAGGCAGCGGTAAAAGCACAACCCTTTATGCTACTTTAGCTGCCATCAATACTGTGGAAAAGAACATCATCACAGTGGAGGATCCCATCGAATACCGGTTGGATGGTTTAAACCAGGTACAGGTCAATGTCCGGGCAGGGCTCACCTTTGCCAGCGGACTGCGCTCTATATTGAGAAGTGATCCCGATATCATTATGATCGGGGAGATCCGGGATGAAGAAACAGCCCGCATAGCTGTAGAATCAGCACTTACTGGACACCTGGTTTTCTCTACCCTCCATACCAATGATGCCGCAGGGGCAATCACCAGGCTAGGTGATATGGGAATCGAAGCCTTTCTCACCGCCTCCTCACTGATAGGGGTGGTTGCTCAACGCCTGGCCCGTGTCCTCTGCACCCACTGTAAGGAGCCCTATGAGATTACCAGGGATGAGCTTCTGTCCAATATACCTGATTTCCCACTGGAGGATGGAGAGGACAGGCTGACCCTTTATCGTTCCAAAGGCTGTTTCCGCTGCAGCAACACAGGCTTTAAGGGGCGGGTTGGTATCTATGAACTGCTGACCATGAACGAAGAGATCAGGCGCTTGGTTCTACATCATGCATCAACCGCAGAAATCAATAAAGCCGCTGTCAGCATGGGCATGGTTACTCTCAGACAGGACGGGCTGCGCAAAGTGAAACAGGGGATCACTTCTATCGAGGAGATCATGCGTGTTATAGTCTGAAAAGGGTTTTTTATTATGGACAAAACATTCAGAAAAATACAAAAATATTTTACCGCAGGTGTCTAAAATGAACAGGATGTCGGTATAAAGTATTTAGAATGGAGAGGAGGTGAAATCATGAAAACAATTTGCAGAATGCTGAAAAGGGACAGCAAGGGTTTCACCCTGGTTGAGTTGATGGTGGTACTGCTCATCATCGGTATTTTAGTGGCGATTGCGATTCCGATTTATAATAAGACGCAGGCAGAAGCTCAAAAGAAGTCATGCCAGGCAAATTTACGCAC
>LFTQ01000153.1:0-2125 GCA_001513545.1 Clostridia bacterium DTU068
TGACCGACAACTTCAGGGTTAATCGATCCTCTGCGGAATACCACATCTTCAAGCTTCTTCTTTTCAGCTAAGTTCATAAAATAGGCCCCGTGTTTTTTCAGTGCATCCTTAACTTTAGCTTCAATCACATGCTCGGTGACTATATGCTGTTCAGAAGCACAGACCGTTCCATTGTCAAAGGTCTTGCTCAGAATGATGTGGCGAACCGCTTTTTCCACATCCGCAGTTCGTTCAATATAAGCCGGCACATTACCCGGGCCTACTCCGATAGCCGGTTTCCCTGAACTGTAAGCAGCACGCACCAGGTTTGTCCCTCCGGTAGCCAGAGTAAAGCTGATCGCTGGGTGGGTCATTAACTCCTGGGTTCCTTCCATAGTGGGGGTGTCAATACAACCGATGATCCCTTCAGGTGCTCCTGCTTTAACTGAGGCCTCATATACAATCCTGGCGGCCTCCCAACTGCATTTGACCGCTCTGGGGTGTGGTGAAAAAACAATCGCATTCCTTGACTTTAAAGCGATGATCGCTTTATAGAGAACAGTTGAAGTTGGATTAGTGGTAGGTGTGATTCCGGCGATTACCCCAACCGGTTCCGCGATCTCTATAACTTTCTTCTCTTGATCCTCTTTGATGACCCCAACAGTTCTCATGTCCCGGATATAATCTCCGAGAATTTTTGTTGCCAGGAGGTTTTTCACCGCTTTATCCTGAACAATACCCATCCGGGTCTCTTCAACAGCCATTTCGGCAAGCTGCTGAGCCGCAGCAGTGCCCGCCTGAACTGCAGCTTCAACTACCCGATCAACCTGTTCTTGAGATGCTTGAGCCCAAACTGTCTGCGCATCCCTAGCTTTCACTGCTAGGTCTCGCGCCTGCTGTCTGGAGATTAAATCCTTATCAATGCCCACCTACCTTACCTCCTAATATTTCAAGGGATTCCGAGCTACATAGAGTACACCTTCCTGAAAAGCACGTGCAGCCGCACGACAAGCACTTTGAGTTCCCGCCAAAAGCCCTCCAGCAAAATTAGTCTCAGTAGGCGGTCCATAAAACACACAAAGCTTAACCTCAGCCGCTTTTAAAGCCAAATCAAGAGCATACATTGCCTCTATCGGAGGAGCAATTAAGTAAGCTATCGGTGTTCCCTCCGGTATGCCGCAAACCTTGGAAAGATAACTACCGGTTCGAGAGATCACATGAGGAAAGAAAGCGATCTGTCCTTCGGGATCCGCGGCGTAAAACCAAGCCTCTTCTTCAAGACACTGAATAGCAGCATTAAGGCCGCTTTGCACCTCCGCAGGGTTAGGTCCAGCAAGAATGCCGATAAATTCTCCCGACAGTGGACCAGAGGCGTGAGAAGCTCCGGCATAGAAGGATTTTGCATAAACCACTTCCACATCAGCTTTTTTGGTTGCCTCATCAATTGCAGTATAGCCTGAGTCGTCAATATCACAGGTAATCATGCCGATGCTTCTGTGGTAAGGCTTGAAGTCCAATTCTTTAGCAAGATCAGGATATACATTTGGAATAACCTTTACGCTAAGCACTTTAGGTTTTATTGCTTGTAAACTCATGCCCCTCACCTCCTGAACATCGAACTCAATCGAGTTTCGCACCTACACCGCTCTGTTTCGCCTTCAAGATCTTCTGAACAAGTTCTAGGATCTCAGCTCCAGCCTCCGCCGGAGCCAAACCGCCCTTATGGATATTGGAGATCACCAAGCGGTCGGCATCTGTTTTCCCTAGCCGGGGTTCATACTCAAGATATGCGCTCATACTTTCAGCAGTGGCCAAACCTGGGCGTTCACCGATTAGAAGAATCGCAGATTCTGCGTTTACGATTTCTCCGATGTGGTCAATAATCCCAACCCTACCGAATTCCACGAAAACCGGAGTTCCAACGGTCAACCCCGCCCTTTCCAAGCCCTGCTGCAGGAAAGGAAGGAGTTCAGGAACATTGCTCTCTATGGCAGTGGAACTTAATCCATCTGCTACAATCAACTGAACCTTAGGCTCTTTTACACCTTTTGTCCGCAGGATATTCTCAGACTCTTCGTCAAGCCGTCTTCCCAGGTCAGGTCGTGTCAAATGTTCATTAATTTCGCTTACACGACTTTTCAAAAAG
>LFTQ01000153.1:2142-4689 GCA_001513545.1 Clostridia bacterium DTU068
CAACGCCCTACCCCTAGCCGTGCTGAAGTTGAGGTTTTGGTTAGGTCTTTCAGGTTATCATATTCGTAGGCACCTTTAACAAGGGAGCGCGCCCCTTTGACTCCATCACTGTCTTTAGTCTGGGAGTCATCATCTGCCTGTGATTTTCGCCCTGTCCCACCCCGCACTTCGAGTTCACGAATTATCTCATCAACCAGAGCTGCAATCTGTCTCTCATCCATTACCAGCAATGCCCCCCTTCACAAAAACTCTTGGATCACCGGCTCGTTCGGTAAGCATTCCGTTTTTCATCAGACCCATTTCCTCCAGCCAGCATTCAAACTCCGGAGCCGGCCTGAGACCGAGCAGTTGACGCAGAGCAGCTAGATCATGATAACTTGTACACTGATAGTTGAGCATGACATCGTCACCCATAGGCACTCCTATGAAGTAATTGCAATTAGCAGCAGTAAGGAGAACTGCCAGGTTCTCGATATCCTTCTGGTCAGCTTTCATGTGGTTGGTGTAGCAAGCATCACACCCCATAGGCACCCCGGTGAGCTTACCCATAAAATGATCCTCAAGCCCCGCCCTGATCACCTGCCGCGAATCATAGAGGTACTCTGGGCCGATAAAGCCCACCACTGTATTCACAATTAAGGGATTATAGCGCTTAGCCAAGCCGTAGCAGCGGGCCTCCAAGGTCAACTGATCAACACCTTCATGAGCATCGCTGGAAAGTTCAGAACCCTGTCCTGTTTCAAAATACATGAAATTGGGACCAGCTGATGTGCTGTGCTTTTTGATCACTTCATGAGCCTCATCAAGCAGAGCTACACTGATACCGAAAGCCTTGTTCCCTTTTTCAGTTCCGGCTATGCTCTGGAAGAACACACTGACCGGCGCTCCTTTGCGGACAGCCTCCATTTGTGTAGTAATATGGGCTAAAACGGAGTTTTGGGTTGGAATTCTAAATTCAGTGATCACTTCATGGGTGGCTTCCATCAGGCGGGAAACACTGGCAACACTATCATTTACCGGGTTGATCCCGATCACAGCATCTCCCATTCCATAAGACAGACCTTCACGCAATGACCAGAGAATACCCTCTACATCATCAGTGGGATGGTTCGGCTGAAGCCTTGCGTTCAGTGTGCCTTTGAGACCGAGAGTGTTGTTGCAGTGTGTAATAACAACCGCTTTCGATGCCGCATATATGAGATCCAGGTTGCTCATTATTTTGCATACCGCAGCGATCATCTCACTGGTAAGGCCATGCCTGATGTAGCTGATATCCTCACTTGTGGTTGTGTCTGCGAGAAGATACTCCCGCAATCCGGCAACTGTCCAGTTTTTTATCTGGTTGTAGATAGGCATGCGTACACTTTCATAAATGACCCTGCTGACCTCATCCTTATCAGGCGGAATAAGTGGATTGTTGTATAGTTCCTCCAGGGTAGTCTCTGAGAGAATCCTTTTGGCAGCAATCCTTTCAGCGGCGGAAGAAGCAGCTATACCGGCAAGCTTATCTCCCGACTTTTCCTCATTGGATTTTGCAAAAACCTCCTTGAGTGAGGGGAATTCAAAAGTTTCACCTCTAACCTTTGCAGAGTATCTCATGGCAAATAGCCCAACCCCCTTTTAGTTAGAAAACACCAATGTTTTGACGATCACCGGGATAACATCACCTATATGTAAAGGCTTGCCAATATCTATAAAATCACCTCCACCAAGTTTAATTTCATCAAGACAAATCAGATCTTCTCCTTTCTGCAGCCGTTCTTCGAGCAGGTATCCGAGCACCTTCCCGAAATTCCCCTCTGAAATCACAATTAAGGGAGAACCGGTTCCATTTTCCCTAATACTGGCTATCGCGGTTGCCAGCCTCTTAATCCCCTCCAGTTTAGGCTGCCTCCAGCCGGTAACAGCGAGAGCAACAACAGAGTAGTTTTCCTTAAACGGTGCCACTGCCCTCTGAAGTTTTTGCTTAATGCTCTGCACATCATCATCATCTTCCAAAAAAGTTTGAGCCACCGGTATATTGCGTAGAGGAAGAAAGTCTTTTTTCTTCACATAAATCGTGCTTCCACTTAACTTCATACTGTAGACTCCGGCCCCAATCACAGTTGCCCGTAAAGTGTGATCCGGTTGGAGGACTCGATGCTTTTTCAGCGCAACAGAACGGTTTTTAATGGACTGCGCAAAATAGGGTCCGTAGTCTCCATAGCTGAAATAATCCTCGATTTCATTCTCATAGATGAAGTGCCCAACTCCTCCGGAGAACATCAGTGCATCGATTTGATAATCACGTTTTAAAGGACCTCTAATCAAACCAATTTTCGAAAGAGCGCTAAGGTTTCTCCGGTCTATCACTTCATCAAGGACATCCACCAGCCCTTGGCAGAAAACTTCTACATCATTTGGGTTTAGCGGGCGGCCCTTCTCTATGGATATTCTAAGGTGCTCAGCATAAGAGGCTCCGATCTTTGTCACAGATTTTACTTCCAGGGAATAAGGATTAAAGGTAAAAAGCCTGCCACCGATATGAAAGGTAGCTGTATCCCAGAT
>LFTQ01000161.1 GCA_001513545.1 Clostridia bacterium DTU068
TATTTATGGTGGTATTGTTTCTACTGAGCATTCCAATCGATTTGTTTGAACGTCCCCCTGCTTCCCAGGTGGCCTATATTTTCAATCTTTGTTATAATAATTCCTGAATACGTATTTGTTTATAAAGGAGGCGCCTTTTAAATGGACACTTATGAAGTTGTTTTAGATTTTTTCGCCAAGGCTGAACAAGCGGTTCGCACAGGAGATGTAGTAAAAGCCACCGGCATAGACAAAAAAGAAGTCGAGAAAGTTATGAACAGGCTTAAAAAAGAGGGGAAAATTGTTTCTCCCAAAAGGTGCTACTGGGAGATCAAGAAAGACTAATCGTAAACAATTCTTATCAGCAAAGGATTTTGGGATCCTATCCTCCGTACAGAAGCATTCTTTTCTTTATATTAAAAATATAAGAAATTTTCGCTTCTAATAATTATCTCCGTTAAATAACGTTTCCCATATTGACGGGACTTTCTCCACTTTCGGTATCAGTATAATATTGTCTTAATCGGAACTAGAGCGAAACAAAAAACCGAAGAATAGCAAGCCTAGTTGTTCGAGGATGGGTAATACAGAGGGCAAACGCAGGCGTAAACAGTATGACTATAGAAGCCTATGGAGTCATGAGTAGGCAATAACTGTCTACAAAACAGCATGAAGAAGTAAAAGTTTTGTGATGGTAGCCGATTTTTCATCGTTTACATTAGGAAATATATAAGGTGCGGTGGGGGAATTTAATGAATAAACAAATAGTAGAGATGGAAAACCTTAACCTTCCAAAGACTTTTACTGACATACTGGATTTATTAGATGATTGTATTTTTATTGTGGATAAAAATGGGTACTTCGTTTTTTATAACAAGGCTAATGAAAGACTTGATAAACTGGATCAGGATTTTGTCATTGGCCGTCATTTGACTGAATGCTTTAATCTAAATGAACACACAAGCATAACTCTAAATGTTTTAAGCGAAAAGATACCAATTTTAGACGCATTTCAAGATTATACTACCGCTTCGGGTCACCGCATATTGTCAGTCAGCAGTTCCTATCCTCTGTTTAACAAAGAAAAAGAGTTAATTGGCGCTTTAACTATAACGAAAGATATCACCCGGTTTAAGAAATTGATGAATATTGTTCACAAAGAATCTGCAGGGGAACTTAATGCTGACGATTCCGGTGCTTATTATACTTTTAACAATATCATCGGGAAAAGCACACTATTAACTAAAAGCATTAGAATCGCAGAGAGGGCATCAAAAACTGATTCTCCGGTTTTGCTTTATGGAGACACAGGTACAGGCAAAGAATTGTTTGCCCAAAGTATCCATAATGAGAGCGGTGTTCCGGGGCCTTTCATTCCTCTTAACTGCGCAGCAATACCGGAGAATTTATTAGAAGGCATTTTGTTTGGTACTGCTAAAGGCGCATTTACCAATTCTGTAGAACGCCCAGGACTTTTTGAAGAAGCATCCAACGGGACTTTGTTTTTAGATGAATTAAGCTCTATGAGTCTAGACCAACAATCAAAACTGCTAAGGGTTCTGGAAACAGGAAGGTTAAGAAGGGTCGGGGAAACAAAAGAACGAATTGTTAGGACCAGATTAATCAGTGCTCTGAATATATCTCCCATTGATGCCATTGAACAGGGTTTAATCAGGCAAGATCTTTTTTATCGTTTAGGTGTGGTAACTATTAAAATCCCGTCATTAGTTGAGCGCCGGGAAGACATCCCTTTGTTAACCCAGTATTTTATTGATCATTATAACAAGGCATTTGACCTTAAGGTAAAAGGGGTTTCAACTGAGGTGATGAAAATATTTTCAGAATATAACTGGCCGGGGAATATCAGAGAATTAAGGCACACCATTGAACATGCCATGAACCTTGTAGAAAATGAGACCATTGAGAAAGAGCATCTGCCCTTTCTGCTTTTTGAAAGGTTAAAAGTGAAGCCTTCAAAAAGTGTGGAACAAATAGTTGATATTGCCGTATCCGAGGAAATAGATGATAAGGGTATGGATTTGAAAACTGTTGTTGAACTCGTTGAAAAAGAAACTATCCTAAGTGTTTTGAGAAAAAACGAAGGTAACATAAATGACACAGCAAAAAAATTGGGTTTAAGCCGGCAGAATCTTGACTATAAGATGAAAAAATATGGGTTAACTTCAACATATTAAATAAGGTAAGATACAAAAATTTTTGATAGTTTGATCAAAATATTTTTGTAAATAAGCTTTTATATAAAATGCTCACACTGTGAGCATTTTTGTTTTTCCTTGATTCAGAAGGGTTTAAGCCCCCTCCTCAGTTTCTTATTATTCTGGCACGGTATTTGCTATATTAGGTATACAACCGCACCTTTTACAAATCCTATGTGTAGAAGTGATGGAGTTGCCCGGTAATTTGCTGCTTGGTATTTGCTCACAATTTCGGAAGTGCTAAAAAATGATAAAAAAATAAAAGGAGGAAGCAACAATGCAGGTAAGTGATCTCGAAAGAACAAAGATTTTACACAATGGAGAAAAAGAAAAACTAACTTTCTCTAAAGAAGAGATGGAACGACGCAATGCTAAGCTCCGTAAGCACATGGCTGACAATGATATTGATGCTGTATTGTTTACTTCTTACCACAATATCAAATACTACAGCGATTTTTTGTATACGGCCTTTGGTAGAAACTATGGCCTGGTGGTGACCCAAGATAAGCACGTCACGGTGAGTGCGAACATAGACGGAGGTATGCCTTGGCGTACCAGCTATCAGGATAATCTTGTATATACAGACTGGCACAGAGACAATTTCGAGTATGCGGTGAAGAAAATTTTAGAAGAGGCCGGTATTAAGAAAGGCCGTCTGGGTATTGAAGAAGACCATGTGACCATCGATTTACGCAGGAAACTCCAGGATGCATTCCCGGAATTTGAACTGGTGGATGTTGCAAAAGCAACAATGAGATTCCGGATGATTAAATCCCAAGAAGAAATTGATCTCATCCGTAATGGTGCCCAAATATGTAACATAGGCGGCAAAGCGGTTATTGAAGCAGTTACAGAGGGTGTACCTGAATATGAAGTAGCTCTTGCCGGAACACAGGCCATGACCCGTGAAATTGCCAAGCGCTACCCCCATACGATACTTAGAGATACCTGGGTATGGTTCCAGTCCGGAATAAACACCGACGGTGCTCATAACTGGCCTACCACCAGAAAAGTACAAGAGGGAGATATCCTCAGCCTGAATACATTTACCATGGTTAGTGGCTATTATATCGCACTGGAAAGAACTATGTTCTATGGAGATTTACCTGATGAGTACCGGAAAATCTGGGAGATCAACATGAAAGTATATGAACGCGGCCTTGAGCTAATCAAACCCGGTGTCAGATGTAAAGATATTTGTGCTGAATTAAATGACATATACCGGGAGCATAACTTGCTTGCTAACCGTACTTTCGGTTACGGGCACTCCTTTGGTGTGCTTTCTCACTATTACGGTCGTGAAGGATTGCTCGAGCTGCGTGAAGATATTGATACTGTCTTAGAGCCAGGTATGGTAATTTCCATGGAGCCATGTCTCACCATTCTCGAAGGACAGCCAGGAGCAGGCGGATATCGTGAGCATGATATACTTGTGATTAAAGAGAACGGTGAAGTCGAAAACATTACCGGTTTCCCGGTTGGCCCAGAACATCTTGTTATTAAAAAATAATTTAAAGAGGGATAAAGAAGGAAAATGCGGGGGGCAAGAATGCCCCTCGCATAAAAAATATATTCAGACCTTTTGATTATAAGTTGTCTACCCGTCCGAATAGAAGAGTTTTTGAAAAAAACTATTGTAAAAGGAGAGCTAAGGTATGGACGTTGTCGTAGATCAAGTAGAAAAGGACTCTACAAATGAGAAGCAGGATTATTCCGTTGGGCTTAAAAGAGCTGTGTTTGCTGCTTCAATTGGCAATGCCATTGAGTGGTTTGATTACGCGTCTTACGGATACTTAGCTACGGTTATTGCGTCAGTTTTCTTTCCTCCCGGTGATAGAACTTTAGCATTGCTAGCGACATTTGCGGTATTTGCTATCTCATTTATCGTCCGTCCAATTGGAGGCGTAATTTGGGGTCACTACGGGGATAAACTGGGTCGAAGACTAACCTTAATCTTAGAGGTAACTATTATGTCAGCTGCCACCTTTGCCATTGGCTTAATACCTTCTTATGCAAAAATTGGCGTGCTGGCACCCATACTGCTGCTTGTATGTCGTCTTGTACAAGGTTTTTCTGCGTCAGGTGAATATGCGGGAGCCGCGTCGTTCATTGCTGAGTATGCCCCGCCGAAGAAAAGAGGATTACTGGTTAGTTTGGTACCGGCAAGTACAGCTTTTGGACTTATGACCGGGTGTTTAATTGTAGCACTTTTGGAATATTTACTGCCTGAAGCAGCTCTACATAGCTGGGGGTGGCGTATTCCTTTCCTTTTAGCGTTACCCTTTGGATCTATAGTGATGTATATGCGTGTGAAGTTGGAAGATACGCCGGTATTTACGGAAATGAAAGAAAAGGCTGAGGCTAAAAAATCTGAAGAGACGATTGAGCCAGGGTCCTTCGCAGGGGTTATGAAATATAAAAAGAACCTCATTAGGGCCTTTTGCGTAATTTTGCTCAATGCAGTTGGTTTTTATATTCTTCTCAGCTATATGCCTACATATCTAACTGAAGAAGTAGGCTTTGGCAAAGTAGAGGGGACATTAATTACCCTTATTACGTTGACCACCTATTCAATAATGCTGCCGATTATTGGTGCAATAGCTGATCGAGTCGGTAGAAAACCTGTGATGATGACTGCGTGTATTCTATTTGTTCTTGCCACATACCCTGCATTTATCTTATTATCAAAAGGCTTTGGTTTTTCCGTTCTTGCTTTATTCCTATTGGGTGCTATGTTAGCGGGGAACGATGGAGTACTGGCGACATTTTTATCGGAGATGTTTCCAACACAAGTGCGTTATACAAGTTTTGCTTTGGCCTTTAATACTGGAAACGCGATTTTTGGTGGTACCGCACCATTTATTTCTACCTATCTGATCGCACTTACAGGCAACATGTATGCTCCGGCGTTTTATTTAATGATTGCGGCGGTGGTTTGCTTTGTTGCATTGATAGGTGCGAAAGAAAGCGCTCATAAAGAATTGCCAACCGCATAAACTACCCAACCCAGGTTTGGAGTTTTACGGTCGTCACTGCCGGCCGCAGTCCAGCCTGATTTGAACAGTGCCGGGGAAGTTTGTAACCCCGGCACTGTTCACTGTTTTGAGCCAATTTACCCCTATCCATATATTGTTCTGAAAATAGCAATTAACCGACATCCAGATTGGCTGCTTCTTTCAGGTTCATTTACAGAATCGGCACAGAAGGACAGGTTGTTCCAGTTATATGTTTTTATTGATAACCTCTATGTACTGATTCCTCTGTGCCGATATCTGTCAAAACTCCTTTGGCTTCATCTTTTATGAAGAATTTCTATCTCTTTATAGCTTCAAATTGATCCTGATAGCTTTCATTTTCTTTTATCATACTGTTTTAACGGCTTATAGAGAGTTAATGAAAAGGGATAGTTTAATGTCCCATCCGGCAGATATAAAAACCCCAATTATGAGGATAAAGAAAACCTATACATGGTTAGTGCTGTACTGCAAGATGCTGAAATAATATGCAATGATTGTTTAGCTAAGACCGATCTCAGGTCTATTGCTTGGAAGGGACTGTTGTTCACGGTTTCGATCGAGCTTATTCAGCTATTGACAAACGTAACCTATATAGCTGGTTATGGATACAGACGAGTCGACATAAATGATATATTGTTTAATTTTCTTGGAACGATGATAGGGTACGGCTTATTTCGCGGTGTCGTGTGGCTGTAGCGAAAAGCCTCGCTGAACAACCGACCTGCCTATGGCATATGGGAACATTTGCATACCGTATTAACAACAGATTGGAAATAGTTCTTATCAGAGGCTTCAAATCACGACCAGAACACTACTATGTGGTTAACTGTTCTATGCATTCACTAGTATGGGGATGAGTGCTGAATAACTGCGATATGATATCTAACTGGGATGCCGCTCAACTATAATTAGATGCTTTCAGGCATGGGATTATGTAAAGTTTACTTCTTTACATATTTATCGTTGGGTAAATGGAGTTTCACGTTGTTTATAATTACAGTGCTATCATCTATCCACCGTATAGAAGCATCCTCTTCTTTGTATTTAAAGTAAATAATTTTAGGTTTTTTATTTAATTTGTTAAAATGTAACTCTGCTATTACTGAAAAAGAAGTAGTTGCACCGGCATCAGAGGTATATGCTTTAATGGTATAGGTTTTATTCGGAGATGTTTCTTCCGCGATTAGATTTCCCTTTGGAATGCGATCCAAGTCATAAAATAACCAGTAAAACAAATAACCCAATAGGCTTGTAAAGGCTATGCATATAATAAATAAAACTATTAGAATTTTTCGCTTCATAATAAAATCTCCTTTAAATAATTTTCTTATCTTCATGTTATTTACTGACCAACATTATTCCTTGAACTCATTCAGTGCTTTTTTTGCAACGGGATTTTCTCGGTTTTCAGTATGATCGGCATAACACTCTTGCTATAATATTCTATAAAAGACTATCATTTCCTTTACTACAATTATCTGAAGCAAATGACAACACTAATTATCCACAAGCTATAGAGGTAAGCTAACCTTTCGTGGCACTATGATGACATATTTTATAATTAAAAACTTTAATGGATGTGAGTTTATGAACTTACGAAAATTGGGTTTACTTTTACTCGTTACTTGCTTGTTTTTTTCCCTTTCCTGTTCTAAAAAAGATATTGCCGAAACAAGACTTTTATTAACAAGAGACGAGGTTACAGAAGGCGAATTTCCTTCTAATTTGACACCTATTGATGCTGTTAAACGCTATGTAATAGCACAGTTCACACGGAATACCGAAGAATTACGGTTAGCAATATCAAAGGATCTATCTGAAAAAATGGGTGTTGAGTTTTACCCTCCTTCATTTGGCATATCTAGTCCCTGGGTGGAACAAGCCGAGATTTTGCAACAGAATGGAGCGAGTACAAACAAATGGAGGTATGTTGTCAAATACCGGATGGCAAATTCTCAAGGACTGGTAGGGACAAAAACAGAATATGTAGAGGTTATTGAAATAAATAAGAAATACTATGTTGATAACATCACAACTAAGATATAAATTACAGGAAGCAGAAAGAACGTCCCCCTGCTTCCTGCAAAAAGTGACCCCCTGCTTCCCAGTGAAACAGGCGGCCTTTCCATAAAAAGCCGCCTGCCGGCAAATGGATGCTTGCT
>LFTQ01000195.1 GCA_001513545.1 Clostridia bacterium DTU068
ATCAAAGGTTTTGTTTCTTTGGCCAGGTTACGGCGTACCCGGCGCTGCAGCAGTGCATAAATAAGCAGAGCCATTAAGAAAACATACCCTATGGCAACTACTCTCTCCGTGTTCTTGACATAGATCCCGTCAATGTAAACCGGGTTTTTTAGAAAACGGAAAGACAGTTCCACCGCAGTTTGGTTTTTGTATTCCTGCAGTACATCACCTGGGGAAAGCTCATTATCATCAAGAATATTGGTAATCAATACGAAAGTACTTGCCTTAGCCTTGATATCCTTGACAAATTGTTCATTAATAGAGACCAGAGAAGGAATGGCTCGATAATAGACTTGATAGTTGATCGGTTCATCCTTACGAGGACGGCCTACCCGGCGCTTGATTACCCGTTCTTCTTTAATTTCGGTATTTATCTTAAAGAGTGAGGTATCGTGTTTTGCTAAGAAAAGCTCTGATTCTTTAATGGCATCAGCTTCACAATAGAATTCTCTCTTGGCAAGAGCATTACAGTCCTTTATCAGCTCTTTTTTCTTGATGTCTATCTTTTTATTAATGCTTTTTTCCTTCCTCTTGTCCAGGGATGAGGAGTGTACAATAATAAACCGGTAATCGTGGCCGTTAAGTTCCCTGACAGTTGATTGAACCTGATAAACAGATGCATTCTTTTTCTCTACGAGACTGCCCAGGTGCTGCCACTGATTCTGTGCCCAGGCCCATTCTTTCAGGTCAGCCGATATTTTAAATGTTTCCGGCAGTCGTGAAATGAAAGGGATCTCTTTGTCGGACATAAGAGCAAGGTTGTCATTGGTAACGAGGGCTGAATCAGCAACATAGATGCTTTGGCCCTTATCAGAAGGCAGCATTGTTTGCAGTCTTTCCAGTACGTCTTTATTCCAGGTCTTATCGCTCATATTGCCATCACACAGTTCCCCAAAAATGGGGATACCTTCGCTGGTGGTGATGAGACCATAAAGGAACTGTTTCAAATCAGGGCGATGGTCTTTGCTATATCCGTAGGTAATGTCGAGTAAATCCCTATCTCCATCTGTTTGGTCATACTCTCCAGCAACAGAGATGGATGTTGTATCAGCATGAATGGTCCTTGTTTCTACCTGATGTACATTTATAGCTGATAATGCTAAAGCCAGGTAAACCCTGTTGGGATGAGCCTTAGCCAGTTTGGTAAGGGCTCTGCCCAGGGCATCATCATTAAATGCATCAGCAGTTATCTTTTCATCTTCACCAAAGATTACATTGAGATTCATCTCACTATAAAATTCTTCTACACGGTAAAGCGGTTTTCTTGCTACCAGGATATTGATAACGAGTGCTTCCAGCAATGTTCCTGGCGACAGGCGGCATTGTTTAGGATCCCAGGTAACCATCTCATCGATGGTGTCTCGGAGTTTAATTTCACGGCAAAAGGCTGCAACCAGTGGAGCAGCGCCAGCACTTAAGATTTTAACTTTAGGTATCAGGCTTCTCATGCGAAATTCCCCCGTTTAATTTCATTAGGTGGGAATTCGCGACATATTCTGTAATTCCTCCTTAGCCTGATAGATTTTAATAATTATTATTTATGAAAAAGAAGGGTGCGGAAGATGGGTTGTAAAAAAGATTGAAAATTGGCCAACTCCAAAACCTAATTCAGAACAAATCGGAGGAACA
>LFTQ01000087.1 GCA_001513545.1 Clostridia bacterium DTU068
TGCAGATCAGCCAGATGTTTAGCTTCACCTGTTAGTTCAGGTACAGTAGAGTTTGTTCCTTCTTCCATGATTCCGGCAGGGGGTGACCCTGTAAGTACCATGCTTAAATTTTCTGCCAATGCCCGGAATTTGTCTGCGTTAACTGTGCTGATGGTGTACATCATGACAAAGAAAACCATTAACAGGGTGATCATATCGGCGTAGGTCAAAAGCCACCGCTCCATGCTGGGACCGCCCTCTGCTGCTGATTCTTTTTTACTGCGCCATCGCACTTACTCTTCACTCCCCCCCGGTTGGATATTTCTTTGTTTTTTGTCCAGAAAAACCAGAAGTTTCTCCCGGATAAATGCGGGGTTTTCTCCAGCCTGCAGTGAAAGGATCCCTTCCAAACAGAGTTCTCGGTAAAACATCTCTTTTTTGTGTTTGATTTTCAGTTTTGAAGCAAAGGGAAGCCAGATAAGGTTAGCGAAACTGATGCCGTAAAGTGTGGCAATAAAAGCCATTGCAATAGCAGGACCAAGTCTTGATGGTTCATCCATATGGCCTAAAACATTAACAAGTCCCATCACCGTTCCGATAATACCCATGGTCGGTGAATAACCACCTGCTGCTTCAAAAATGCTGATATTGGTTTTGTGGCGTTCTTCCATACAGTGGATTTCCGTTTCCAAGAGGCCCTGCAGCAGTGAACCTTCTATCCCATCGATAACCAGTTGCACACCCAACTTGAGAAAGGGATCCTCTATCTCATCTAGGTTTTGCTCCAGGCTCAACAACCCTTCACGGCGTGCCTGATCTGCCAGCCGTACAATTTCATTGATCAGTCCGTGATGATCATAATGCTGGTTCTGAAAGGAAACACGTATCAGTACAGGCACTTTTTTTAATTCCTCAAAGGTGAAGGA
>LFTQ01000011.1 GCA_001513545.1 Clostridia bacterium DTU068
GTGATTGGTCGGTGATCGGTCGGGCATAAAATCTTATGTTTTACGAATAATAACCGCGAAAACTATATTTGAGGTGAAGTGAATGGATTTTCAACTGCTTTTTTCTCCAATAAGAATAGGAACTATGGAGGTAGGCAACAGGTTTGTTGTTCCACCTATGGGAACCAACCTGGCCAATCCCGATGGGACTGTGAGCGAAGACCTGATTGCCTATTGGGAGGCCAGAGCAAAGGGCGGTTGGGGGCTGTTGATCGTAGAAATTACCGCAGTAGACCCTTTAGGCAAAGCTATCCCCTACCAGTTAGGCTTATGGGATGATAAATTTATACCCGGCTATAAAAAATTAGTAGACACTGTACACCGCTATGGTGCAAAAATTGCGGTACAGATTCACCATGCAGGCCGTCAGACTTCATCTGCCATCTTAGGTGGGGATAAGCCAGTGGCGCCATCCCCTGTTCCCTGTTTTGTTACACAGGAAACACCTCGAGAACTGACAACAGAAGAGGTTTATCAATTGATCGAAAAGTTCGGCGATGCCGCAGCCCGAGCCCGGGAAGCGGGGTTTGACGCGGTGGAGATTCATGGTGCCCATGGTTATATGGTGGCTCAGTTTATGTCCCAGCACACCAACAAAAGGGTGGATGAGTTCGGGGGTTCTTTATACAACAGAATGAGGTTCCCTGTTGAAGTTATCAAAGATGTGCGCCGCAAGGCAGGGGTCTCCTTCCCTATTATCTTCAGGATGAGCGGTGATGAAAGGGTTGTGGATGGGAGAAAGATAGAGGAGTCAAAAGCAGTTGCCAGTATTGTTGAGGGTGCAGGTATAGATGCCCTTCACATATCAACCGGCGTTTATGCCAGTATGCAGTATATCGTCCCCCCTCCAGATGTATCACCAGGTTTTATTCTGCCTGATGCCGG
>LFTQ01000193.1 GCA_001513545.1 Clostridia bacterium DTU068
ATTGCCAGGCTAGCACCTTCTTCAATGGCATCGATAGCTTTTCTCGGCTCGGATGCATCACCTATCACATGAAGTTCAGGCACCTTTCCTTCCAGCTGTGGTTTTAAGTCATTTACTGGTTTAGCGCCAACTGCGATAATGATGTTATTATAGCCTGTAAGCTGCGATTCCTGGCCGTCCTTTTCCACCTTAACACCGTTCTGTAATATCTCTTTTACTTTGGTGTTTGTCTCAATCCGGACCTCATGCCTCTTTAAACGAAGCAGCAAGAAGTGTTTTACTGATTCCTGTACATCTTCTGCGATTTCCGGTAGGGCTTCTACCAAGGTTACTTCATGCCCGTGTTCACCCAAAAAGTCCGCTGTTTCACTCCCTACCAATCCGCCACCGATGATCAGGACTTTTTTGCCTACATCTATTTTACCCAGCAGCACATCATTGGCAGTTGCAACCTGGTGATTATCTATTCCGGGGATGTCCGGAATGCTCGGTTCCCCACCTGTTGCCAGGATGACCACATCTGGTTTCTCTGCCAGGACTTCTTCTGCATCTGCTTGAGTACCAAATCTAAAATCAACTCCGTATTTCTCACCCATATAGGTGTAGTAATTGATCGCTTTAGTTAAATCCTGTTTAGCAGGTGCGATGGCTCCCACCCGGAATTGGCCACCAGGGGACTGCTCCTTTTCAAAGAGCACTACTTTGTGTCCTCGGGCTGCAGCTATCCATGCTGCTTCAAGGCCGCCCGGCCCACCACCGACAATGACAATTTTTCTTGACTGGGCAGCAGGCTCAATTTTCATTTTATATTCTCGGCCGCAGAAGGGGTTAACCAAACAAGAACACTTCATTTTATTGGGATCAAAAATGTAGCCGATACACCCCTGGTTGCAGGCGATACAGGGTTGTATTTCTTTGAGGCGGCCTGCAGCAACCTTGTTGGGCAGATCCGGGTCTGCCAGTGATTGTCTGCCCCAGGCAAGGAGATCAGCTTGGCCAGTCTGGATGGCTTGTTTGGCCAGGACAGGGTCGTTGATCCTGCCCACACCGATTACCGGTATAGAGACAGCTTTTTTGATTTCACCGGCATCAGGCAGAATAAAACCTGGTGATACATCTGGAGGGGGGACGATATACTGCATACT
>LFTQ01000100.1 GCA_001513545.1 Clostridia bacterium DTU068
TCCGGATTGTGACAGAAGCGGCAGCGCAGAGCACAGCCCTGCAAAAACAGGACAAAACGGATTCCGCCATTATCCACTGTGCCCATTGTTTCAATAGAATGGATATGACCGGTCACCATTTTTAGCTCAGCCCTCTGCTATGAATAGTCCGCTCAATAACCTCTTCCTGCTGTTCTCTGGTTAATCTCACAAAATTAACAGCATAACCGGAAACCCGAATGGTCAGCTGCGGATATTGTTCCGGGTGGTGCATAGCATCGATCAAGAGATCCCGATCAAAAACATTGACATTGATATGGTGTCCTCCCCGTAAAAAATAACCGTCCAGCAGAGCGATGATATTCTTGATGCGGCTTTCCTGATCAGGCCCTAACCCATTGGGTGTAATGGAAAAGGTATAAGAAATTCCATCTAATGCGTTTTCATAAGGGAGTTTGGCAACCGATGCCATAGCAGCCAGAGCACCTTTTTTATCACGCCCGTGCATAGGATTAGCCCCCGGTGCAAAGGGTGCCCCACCCTTTCTCCCATCAGGAGTGCTGGCGGTTTTTTTCCCATACATCACATTACTGGTAATGGTCAGAATGGAATGGGTATGATAAGCTCCACGATAGGCAGGGTGTTTTTTTAGTTCATGATCGAATAGCCGAACAACATCTACAGCAATACTGTCAACACGGTCATCATTGTTGCCGAACATGGGGAAATCACCATTGACGCGAAAATCTGTAATCAGACCTGTTTCATTAAAAACAGGTTCCACCTGGGCATATTTGATAGCACTGAGAGAATCGGCCACAACCGATAACCCAGCCATCCCAAAAGCCATCAGCCGGCCCACAAAAGTATCATGCAGTGCCATCTGCAAACTTTCATAGGCATATTTGTCATGCATATAGTGGATCACATTCATTGTTGTGACATATTTTTCCGCTAGCCAGCCCACCATCTTTTGAAAAGCAGGCCAAACTTCATCATAACTTAAAGGGCCGGGACCTGCCTGATAAACATTTGGCGCTATCCTCTCACCGGAAGCCTCTTCCCGGCCTCCATTCAAAGTAAGCAAGAGACATTTAGGCAGATTGCAGCGCGCCCCAAAAAACTGCATCTGTTCACCCATCCGCATTGCTGAAGTGCAGCAGGCGATACCGTAGTCATCACCGAAAATAGGCTCCATCAGGTCATCATTTTCATACTGCAGAGAACAGGTTTCAATTGAAAGCCGGGCACAATATTCCTTGAAGCCTTGAGGGAGATTCTGTGACCAGATAACTGTCATATTAGGCTCAGGGGCAGATCCCAGGTTTTCCAGTGTATGTAGAAACCGAAAAGAGGTCCTGGTTACCAGTGTTCTGCCATCACTAGCCATCCCACCGATAGATTCTGTAATCCAGTTGGGGTCACCGGCGAACAGCTCATCATACTCCTTGGTTCTCAGGTGTCTTGTAAGACGCAGTTTGATCACAAAATCATCGATCAGCTCCTGTGCCCCTTCCTCACTTAACACACCCTCATCAATGTCCCGCTCCAAATAAATATCCAGAAAAGTGCTTACCCTGCCCAAGGACATAGCTGCCCCATTTTGCTGTTTGACCGCAGCCAGATAAGCAAAATAGAGCCATTGTACAGCTTCTCGAGCATCCATGGCCGGGAGGCTGATGTCAAAACCATAACTCTCAGCCATCTTTTTCAGATCATGGAGAGCATTGATCTGCTGTCTGACCTCTTCCCTCAGCCTCACTTTTTCCTCATTATCGATGATCAGCAGTCTCGGGGAATTGAGATCAGCTTCTTTGGCCGCTATCAGATGATCCACACCATAAAGAGGAACCCGCCGGTAATCACCGATGATCCGGCCCCTCCCATAGGCATCAGGTAGTCCTGTGATAATACCATAGTGGCGCAGGCGCCGCATTTCCCTGGTATAAACCATAAAAACCCCATCATTATGGGTTACCCGGTATTTTGTGAAGATTTCTTTTACCTGGGGATCCAGCTCTTCACCGTACTGACGACAGGCATTGTCAGCCATCCTTATCCCACCAAAGGGATTAACTGCCCGTTTAAGGGGTTCATCGGTCTGCAATCCCACAATAATCTCCAAGTCACGATCAATATAGCCGGGTGGGAAGGCAGTGATAGTCTGGACTGTACTAGAATCTATTTTATAAACACCCCCCCTTTTCTGCTCTTCGAGTAAAAGTTCCCGGCACTTTTCCCAGAGTCTCTTTGTACGCTCAGTAGGCCCTGCCAAAAAAGAGGAATCCCCATGATAGGGCCTGACATTGGACAGTATAAAATCACGTACATCGATGCGTTCCTTCCATGAAGTTCCTTGAAATGAGCGATAACAATCTTTTGTTAATGTAGCTTTCATAAAAAATCACCCCAGAACTAGCATTTCCGGGGTAAACTGTAATAATTCCTAATTGTGCGATAATATAGAATGATTACAAGTAACGGTTGACAAAGTCAACCTACTCCTTGAAAATAAAACTGAACATCAGAATTAAGAAAATATTCAGAATAAGGGGGCTAACAGCTGGTGCGTTATGCTATCATCAGTGATATACATGCCAATTTGGAAGCACTGTGCGCCACCCTGAAGGATATCAAGAACCAGCATGTGGATAAAATAATCTGCCTGGGGGATGTGGTGGGCTATTACCCGGACCCCAATAAATGTGTCAGTCTCTGCAAAAAATCGGGTTTAATCAGCATCAGGGGTAATCATGATGATGCTGCCCTTGAACTGTGCCCCATCGATAATTTCAATCCCATTGCCCAGGAGGCTCTCCTGTGGACCGCTGAACACCTAAAAAAGGAGAATAAGGAATGGCTGCAGCTGCTGCCGGACCATCTTGTTGTTGATGATGATTTCCTGGCTGTCCATGGCTCCCCCTGGGATCCATATGCCTATATTTTCTCCTCAGCCGGTGCCTTGCGCTCTTTTTCTTATATGCGCACCAATTACCCTACTATCTCCATCTGTTTTTTCGGTCATACACATCAAAAAGCACTCTACACATCAGATGAGAACAGCGTTGAGGAAGTCACCCAGGGTACAGAATATATCCTGGGAAACAGCGGTTTGTTCCTGATTAACCCCGGAAGTGTCGGCCAGTCCCGGGACGGGATCCCCGGTGCCTCATATATTATTTATCATTCCGAAAAACGGAAGATAGAATTTCGTCATATCCCCTATGATATCGAAACAACCCAGCGTAAAGTTCGGGCAGCAGGTCTGCCCATGATGCTTGCTGAGCGCCTCAGCCTTGGTTATTGAGGGTAGTTATTATCTTTTTCGCTTGTGACAGAAGATACACCCGGTTGTTCTTTCCGGGATCCTCCAGCACCTCATCCCAGAGTTTCCTCAAAACAACTCCTACCAGCGGCCCCGGTGTGACACCCGCTTCTTGAATGATGTCTGCCCCATTTACAGCAAGTTCCCGCAGCGCAAAATCACCACCTGCTTTCAGTGTTTGCTCCAACTTAGCAGTAAACTGCTCATACTCTTCCAAAGAACGAACCACCTGATTCCGGCTGTGAGCCATGATATCTGCCAGGCGTACCTGCAGCAGCTGAGGAATCAACCTCCTGCCCACCCTGGCAACCAAACGACGCTGTCCAGCCGGCCCCATCCCCAGTTCTAGCATATGTTCCCGAACCAGGGTCACAACATCCTTGATCACCTTGTTGCTGTAGTGCAGCCTCCTTAAAATATCCTCAGCCATTTCACTGCCCAGGACATTGTGGCCATAAAAATGGCCGCGTCCATCCTTGCCTCTACTGTAACAGCGGGGTTTTGCCACATCATGCAGCAGAACAGCAAGGCGCACCGTTAGATCAGCTGGGGTATAACGCATGGCCTCCATTGTGTGGGTCAGCACTGTATATTGATGAGAAGGATGGTACTGGTTAAACAACCATCCCTCTTTTAGTTCCGGGATAATAACAAACAACAACCCCAACTCCAACATAGCTTCCAATCCCTGATAAAAATGCTCTGCCATTAAAACACGGTTCAGTTCTTCCCTAACCCGTTCAGCAGATATTTTACACAGCAGTTCAACATTCCTAATAATGGCGTGTTTTGTCTTTTGTTCGATAGTAAACCCCAATTCAGCAGAAAACCTCACAGCCCGCAGCATCCGCAGAGGGTCCTCAATAAAGCGTTCTTCTGCATCCCTGACGGCCTTGATGATCTCATTCTTTAAATCAGCCAATCCATGATATGGATCACATAAATAAGAACGCAGGGGATCATAAGCCAGTGCATTAACAGTAAAATCACGCCTGGAAAGGTCATCCTGGATCTTTGTAACAAACTTAACTTTAGAAGGGCGTCGATAATCGAAATAGTTGGCCTCTTTGCGGAAGGTGGTGATCTCCAGGGAAACACCGTTGATATGAACTGTTACTGTGCCATATTTCACCCCAGTGGGTATAACCTTATATCCTTTCCCTTTAAAGATCCTTTCCACTTCACGTGGATGGGCATCGGTAGCCAGGTCCCAATCCTGTGGTGCCATACCCAATATAAGGTCCCTGATGCCTCCTCCCACAACATAGGATTCCTTCTTGTTGTGAGCCAGTATTCTGCAGGCATTAAGTACCTCCTCTGGAAGGAAAAGATTCATGACACTACTCCTCTTTCCCATGATATGTACTCTTATTTTATCTCTGTTTGCCGAACTTATTTCAAGAACCGCCCCTTCGTGCAGTAATTGCTTTATCAGACAGTTTTAAGCATTAAGCAACTGCTTCCATGTGCGAGCTTCTCTACCCTCTCGCATAATATGGTGCACCCCATCCAAAGGCACACCTTTCTCTTCCAGCAGCATTTCTGCCTCTCTCAGCATATCAGGGCGAACGATCAGAGACACTCCACAGTCAGCACTGATATCCCGCGGTAAAGGGATCAGTGCCACACAAATCCCTGCATCTTTACAGGTCTTTTCAGCTTTTAAAGCATAATGGGAAGAAGGAAATGTCAATACATCAACAGCAAAGCTCTCTTCCCTCTGCATATCAACACCACCTGAACAAATTATTGGCTGGCAGTTTAATTATATCATTTAATAGATTTTGAAACATAAAAAAAACCTAACATAATGCTTCATGCTTTTATGTTAGGCGGAAAAGGGGGATGTTACCAACCCGGGCCTCCGGGTCAATTGTAGGAGGTAATGCATGCCAAAGAAACGACCGTGGGCACTACCCGCTCCATGCGGGTTTGAAACCTCCACGGTCATATTAGCCAATCATTAATTATTACTAAACTTCTTCTAAAATGATCTTGTGGTCCACCAGGGCCAATTCTTTGATCCTGGCCTTGATCATTTTGCGCTGTCCAAAGATATCTTCTAGTACCAGGTGACCATCATCCAGTGGTTGAACCCTGTCCACATTCTCTAAAAAGAGTTCTTCCTGATCACCCTTCAGCAGGTAAGCATGAGATTCACACATCTTTTTTCACCTCCGCCAATTCTTTTAGTCTGTTAATCAACTGTTCCACTTGGTGCGGCAAAGGTTCAGCTTGTACCCCGATTACTTCTACTTTTGACAGTGTCAGAGGCAAAAGAAACTTCTGCGCCTTGCTCTTGGCTATGGCTTCAGCCATCTTCGCAGTCAATTCACCCCTCATGGAATGAGCAAGAATAATACCAAGGGGCCCTACTATAATATCTACTTCACCTGCATTCTCAACAACAGCATTCTCTCCGGTGGCACCTTCATTTGCACCTGCCTTGAGCATCAAAGAAGTAGCAATAGAATTAGTCCCCAGAGCAATGATTTCAATTTGAGGGAGAGCTTTTCTGAGCTGTTCGGTAATCAGCCGGCCGATGCCTCCCCCCTGACCATCGATAACAGCAACACGCATCATATCACCTTTAACCATAGTAAAAGAAAAAACAAAAAACCACGAAATCCCGTCCACTTCTGTGGAACCCAGAACCTCCGTGGTTCATATTTTTCATATCAGGTTTTATATATATATTCTACCACAAATTAAAGATTCCTGCAGGCCATATCTTGGAATATTTTATTTTATAGATAACAATATTAGCTCACAATTATAGTGTTATTGACCGGGCAGCTAAAGTGATCGCCTCCACAGCAGTATACATATTGGTTACCTTACCAACTGCCAGCTTGTCTTTTAAACCATAGTAATCCAAGCATGTACCACAAGATAAAACCTCAACACCGCTTTCTTCCATTGTCTTGAGCAGTTCTAAAAC
>LFTQ01000218.1:0-3772 GCA_001513545.1 Clostridia bacterium DTU068
TCTCCATGTCATGTACCTGTCAGTGCAACAAACAGCAAGAAAATGACATAAAGAAGGATGCCAGTAGCTGGCAGTTTCTGCAGGAACTGCTAGAGCAATATAGGGGCAAAAAGGGCAGCCTGGTCGCAATTTTACAGGGAGTACAGGATATATACGGTTACCTTCCGCAGCAGGTGATGGATTACCTAGCTTCAACAATGAAGATCAAACCGGCAAAAATCTATGGAGTGGCAACATTCTATACACAGTTTCGGCTGCAGCCGGTTGGGAAATACCATATCCTGTTGTGTCAAGGCACTGCCTGTCATGTCAACGGATCTGAACGGATCTTGACAGCCATATGTGAAGAACTTAATATCAAGCCTAATGAAACAAGCTCTGATAGGCTTTTTACACTGGATTGTGTGGCATGTTTAGGCTGCTGCAGCTTAGCTCCTGTAATGATGATCAATGAACAGGCTTACGGACCCCTTACCCCTGATAAAGCCCTCAAAATAATAAGGGATCTGGCTGCATCAGAACAGCAGGTCTGTGAGGGAGGGAAAAAAGAATGAAAATAAGGATTGGACTAGGAAGTTGTGGCATAGCTGCCGGTGCCTCAAAGGTAAAAGAGAGCGTAGAAGCAGAGATTCAAAAACGGGGTTTAGACATAGAAGTAAAGGACACAGGCTGTATCGGCATGTGTCATGCTGAACCGCTATTAGATCTGATCGATGACCAGGGAAGGGTCTTTACTTACGGCTATGTTACGCCAGATGTGGTGAAAAAAATTTTTGATGAACATATAATAGGCGAATCTCCTGTAGCAAAATACTTGTTATCCTCTCCTGATAATGGTTATGATTTTCTCTCAGGTCAGAAGAGGGTAGCTCTACGGAACTGTGGCATAATCAACCCAGAAGACCTCCAGGATTATGTTGATCATGGAGGTTATCAGGCCTTAAAACAGGTAGTCACCCAGATGACCCCTGAAGAGGTAATCTCCGAAATAAAGGAATCAGGACTGAAGGGCCGGGGAGGGGCAGGTTTCCCCACCTGGTTTAAGTGGGATGCAGCCCGCAAGACTCCAGGGGATATCAAGTATGTGGTCTGCAATGCTGATGAAGGAGACCCCGGCGCCTTTATGGACCGCAGCCTCTTGGAGGGTGACCCCCATTCAGTTCTGGAGGGTATGGCCATCGCTGGCTACGCAGTTGGAGCGAATCAAGGCTTCATCTACTGCAGAGCTGAATATCCCCTTGCCATCCGCAGGACGGAGCTAGCCATCAAACAAGCGGAAGAGAGGGGTATACTGGGAAAAAACATCTTTGGCAGCGGTTTTGACTTTGAAATAAGCATCAAACAAGGGGCCGGCGCTTTTGTCTGCGGTGAAGAAACAGCATTGATCGCCTCTCTAGAAGGAGAACGAGGAATGCCCCGCCTAAAGCCCCCATTCCCAGCCCAGTCCGGTTACTGGGAAAAGCCCACCAACATCAACAATGTGGAAACATATGCCAATGTGCCCTGGATTCTGGCCAATGGTGGTAAGGCTTTTTCCGCCATGGGAACAGAAGATAGCCCTGGTACTAAAGTTTTCGCCTTAGCAGGCAAGATTAAACAGGGCGGGCTGGTAGAAGTACCTATGGGGCTCTCTTTGCGAGAAGTAATCTTTAACATCGGGGGCGGGATCAAGGATGACAAGAAATTCAAAGCTGTCCAATTGGGGGGTCCCTCCGGCGGTTGTATACCCGGAGAACTGCTGGACACCCCGGTTGACTACGGCTCCATCAACCAGACCGGAGCGATTATGGGCTCCGGGGGAATGGTGGTCATGGATGAGACAACCTGCATGGTTGACATAGCCCGGTTTTTCCTGGAATTTACTCAATCTGAATCCTGTGGCAAATGTGTCCAGTGCCGCATAGGCACCAAGCGGATGTTGGAGATTTTGGAGCGTATCTGCAATGGTGAGGGACGGGAAGGGGATATTGAACTGCTGCAGGAGATAGCAGTCAAGGTCAAGGAAGGATCACTTTGCGGCTTGGGACAGAGTGCCCCCAACCCTGTTCTGACAACGATCCGTTATTTCAGGGATGAGTATGAAGCCCATATCAAGGATAAAAAATGTCCTGCCAAGCAGTGCAAATCCCTGATCACCTTCCGGATTGATCCGGAGAAGTGCCGTGGGTGCGGATCATGCGCCAGGAAGTGCCCGGCTAAGTGCATTACCGGCGAGAAGAAAAAACCCCATGAAATCGACCAGGAACTGTGCCTGAAGTGTGGTACTTGCCTTGATGCTTGCCCCAGCAAGTATCAAGCTGTCACTGTAGAGTAAGGGGGAGTATGGAATGGACAACTTGAAGATTAACATAAACGGAAAAGAAGTAAGTGCAGTACGCGGCCAGACTATTTTAGAAGTGGCACGCCAAAATGGCATTGAGATACCGACCCTTTGTTATGATGAGCGGCTGAAGCCCTATGGAGGGTGTGGCCTCTGTGTAGTGGAAGTGTCCGGCAATCCCAAGCTGTTACGCTCCTGTGCAACAGAGGTTGCAGAGGGTATGGTGATTTCCACAGATTCCTCCCGGGTGCGGGAATCCCGAAAACTCACATTGGAATTGCTGCTGTCAGACCACAATGGGGACTGCCGTGGCCCATGTATCAATGCCTGTCCGGCACACGCTGATGTCCAGGGATATGTGGGTTTGATTGCCAACAAACAGTACCGGGAAGCACTGGCCCTAATTAAAGAGTACATGCCAATCCCAGCCAGTATTGGGCGGGTCTGTCCCCATCCCTGTGAGACCGCCTGTCGCCGCCAGTTGGTAGAGGAGCCCATCTCGATCGCTCAGCTCAAATACTTTGTGGCTGATAAGGATCTAGAAAGCCCGGAACCTTACCTGCCGGAAATTGCTCCACCCACTGGCAAGAAGGTGGCTGTCGTTGGAGCAGGGCCTGCTGGTCTTACCGCTGCCTATTTTTTAGCTCGGGCAGGGATTAGGGTAACTGTTTATGATGCCATGCCAAGTGCCGGCGGCATGCTGCGCTATGGTATCCCTGAATACCGCCTACCCAAAACTATACTCGATCAGGAAATAGAACTGATTGAAAAAATGGGGGTAGAATTCATTTATAACACCCGGGTTGGGGTTGATATCAGCCTGGACTACCTGAAAGATAGTTATGATGCGGTCTTCCTGGGGATCGGTGCCTGGGAGAGCTCCAGCATCAGGTGCAAAGGTGAAGACCTACCTGAGGTACTGGGGGGAATTGACTTCCTGCGGGAGGTGGCTCTGCACAAGGAAGTGCGGATCGGTGAAAGAGTAGCTGTGATCGGCGGAGGCAACACAGCTATGGATGCTGCTCGCACCGCTCTGCGCCTAGGGGCAAGGGAAGTACTGGTCCTTTATCGAAGAACCAGGGAGGAGATGCCTGCTGAGGAAATAGAGATCATCGAGGCTGAGGAAGAAGGGGTGCAATTCCGTTTCCTGGTGTCTCCTATCGAAATCTATGAGGAAAACGGGCATGTAACTTCTATTCGCCTGCAGAAGATGGAGTTGGGTGAGCCTGATGCATCAGGTAGGCGTAGACCTGTCCCCATACCGGGAGCAGAGGAAACCATACCCATTGACACAGTGATCAAGGCGATCGGACAGCAGGTGAACCCTGAAGGGATCTCAGTTGCTCTCAGCAAATGGAACACCATCGAAGTGGATGAAGGTACTCTTGCTACCAATGTTCCAGGTGTGTTTGCCGGTGGAGATGGTGTAACAGGTCCGAAAATTGCCATCGA
>LFTQ01000218.1:3922-14599 GCA_001513545.1 Clostridia bacterium DTU068
TGCTAATGAATATGCAGTACAACCGGAAAGATTAAAGGGTGCCAAACGTCAGGAGAAGGTGGATGATGACCATCCATTTTTGGAAAGAAACTCTGAGAAGTGCATCCTTTGTGGTATGTGTGTGCGGGTCTGTGAAGAGGTTATGGGTGTGACAGCACTTGGCCTTGTGGGTCGTGGTTTTGATAGTGTGGTAGCACCGGAATTTTTACGCCCGCTAAAAGACACCGGTTGTATAAGCTGTGGCCAGTGTGCTTCCATATGTCCCACAGGTGCCCTGATTGAGCGCTGCCCGGTAGACAAACAAGTTCCTTTGGAATTGGAAGAGAAAGAGACTGTATGCTCTTACTGTGGAGTAGGTTGTGAAGCTGTTATTAATACCCGGGGTGATCTGGTAATGCGTGCTTTCCCCAAAGATTCTGGGCTGCTCTGCAGCAAGGGACGTTTCGGTTTCGAAGTTTTTACCCGTGATAGATTGACAAAACCCCTGGTACGCAGGGACGGCGTGTTTATAGAGGCATCCTGGGATACAGCCATTAAAGACGTTGTTGGTGCTTTGCAGCGGATCTGGGCCCGTTATGGTAAAGAATCCTTAGCTGTAGCTGTTTCTCCTTCATATACACTGGAAGAGGCAGATGCTGCTGCCCGATTTACGCGACAGACCTTGGGGACAGATTGTTTGTTCAGCTTTACTCCGGATGCCGGCAGTGGACTGGAAGCAGTATGGGGAGCTTCTATGCCTCAGACTGGCTTTGAGGAACTGAAGGCAACCGATCTGATTCTGCAGGTAGGTTCATTTAACGAAAGTCAAATTGCCGCTATTAAGGTGAAGGAAGCGGCCAAGCAAGGAGCCAAACTGGTTGTGCTGGGTTCCGAAAATGACCTGACAGCAGACCAGGCTGCTTTAGATGTGAACCCTGAAAACAGCGTCTCTTTCCTGAAGCAGGTATTGGCTGCAGTGATCAACGGAGATCAGGCAAAGGGAGAGAAAATTGAAGGCTTTGCTGAAGTTAAACAAGCATTGGCTTCGGTGGTACCAGGTGATGAGGCCAGGGCAGTGGCTGAATTATATGGAAAAGCTAAGAATGCAGTGATCATCGTTGATGGCAGTATGGTTTCACCAGAGGCTGTCACAATTTTGGCTGACCTGGCACTGGTAACCGGCAAGTGTGGCCGACCCAGGAACGGTTTGATAGTGGTCACACCTGGCGGAAACCTTGCTGGTTTGCGCAAAGCCGGTATTGGCACTGAAAATAGTATTCAAGACCAACTCACTACTGGTAAGCTCAAAGGATTGTTCGTTTTCGGTGAAGATCCTGTAGGAGCGGGTCTTTTATCTGCAGCTGATCTAGAAAAGCTGGAACTGCTTGTGGTAGTATCCCCCTGGATGACTGAAACAGCCGGAGCAGCCAGTGTGGTACTACCTGGGGCTACCCCTCTGGAGAGCTGCGGTACATACATCAGCTGTGATGGCAAAGAAAGGTCCTTCTCGAGAATACAGAAACCCTTGGGCGGTTTTGACAACTTACAGGTGATATCGGCACTTACCAATGCACTGGGAGTCAATCATAGTGCCGATTGTAAAGTGGATGCTACCGGTAATGTGCAGTTAATGCTGCCTGAAGATGGGAAACTTTTCAAAACAGTGGCTGTTGTAGATGCGGCTCTGAGGAGATTTAACGAGAAAATAGGTGTCTAACTGTTTGTTTGATTTGTTCTGAAGGAACAGTGGGTACGGGATGGCTGTTTCTACCCATGGGGAAAAAGATCATGAGGGTGGGACAGTCCCCTTGCAAAAATCCGGATTGCAATGCTAAAATAGATAGGAAAAAGATCATGAGGGTGGGACAGTCCCCGTATCCCGATGTTCCTCTATCAAATGGGGTCGGTTTAATTTTTACAGTACCGTTATATTCCTTGGCATATATCGGATGGAAGCAGTGAGCAAACTTAACCAGGAGGAGCTGACCATGTTAAATTATGTGCTAATCAAAGGAGCAGGGGATCTGGCCAGCGGGGTTGCATTAACTCTAATTAAAGCAGGATTTCCCGTTGTAATGACTGAAGTTCCCCAACCCACCTGTGTCCGGAGAATGGTATCTTTTGCTGAAGCTGTTTATGAGGGTGAAATAACAATCGAGGGAATCAGGGGCCGTTTAGCAGTGGACTTTAAAGAAGCGCAAGAGATAGCCCGCATTGGTGAAGTTGCTGTCCTGATAGACCCACAGGGAAAGACCCTAAAAGAGCACCATCCACTGATCTATATCGATGCTGCCATGACCAAGAAAAATTACGGGACAAACATGAATGACGCAGGAATTGTCATCGCTCTGGGGCCAGGATTTAAGGCAGGGGTTGATGTGCATGCTGTTATCGAAACTAAAAGGGGCAGCAGCTTGGGCAAACCGTTATATAAAGGAGCAGCCCTCCCCAATACAGGTATTCCGGGTGAGGTGAAGGGGTATACATCTGAACGGGTCTTACGATCTCCTACAGAGGGTATTTTTACAGCAGAGTTAAAGATCGGTGATCAGGTGAAAAAAGGTGATCTTATAGGTTATGTAGGTGACCAACCGGTCCAAGCCACCATCAATGGAACAGTGCGCGGTTTATTAAAAAGCGGCCTGAAAGTGGATAAAGGAGCAAAACTGGGAGATATTCATCCGGAAATAAACAGAGAAATTGTATATGCAGTTACAGATAAAGCCTGGGCAGTGGGCAGAGGGGTAATGGAGGCCATCTCCACCCTTCAAAAAAAAGGTGTGCAGGATACACACAGGCTGAACCTTCTGATCTACCGGAGGCTGCAGGAGGAACTGGATCAAGAGAAACCGTGTATTCTTTACACAATAGTGGATCTTCCCTCTGACTGGAAACAGCTCAGCGGCTCCCACCTCCTGGTCCTGTCAGAAGGTTTTGCTTATGGAACACTAGGGCTCAACTCGTTGGACCGACAAATCACAGCTCGTGCTGAAAGGCTTTTATCACAGTCTGCTCCATCTACAGGCATAATTCAACTGCAGCTGGATGAAAAAGGCAAAATGGTAAAAGTGCTGGAGGAGCCCTTTCTCCCCCAGAAGAAACTTGTAGTTTTTGGTGCGGGGCATGTGGCTGTACCACTGGTGGAGATGGCTTCAATACTGGGCTATAAGACAGTGGTTGTGGATGACCGTCAGGAGTTGGTCAGTAAGGAACGGTTCCCCCGGGCTGATAAATTAATCTGTGCTCCCTTTGAGGAAGTTCTGCACAAAAGAGAATTTATAGCGGGAATTAATGGGATGACCAGTGTTGTCATTGTTACCAGGGGGCATGAATATGACCTGATGTGTCTTAGAAATGTAATTCACTCTGATGCCCGCTATATAGGTATGATCGGGAGCAGGAGAAAGGTAAGAAATAATTTCCGTATTTTACTCAATGAGGGTGTCAGCAGGGAGACACTGGAAAAGGTGGCAGCACCCATTGGACTGGACCTGGGAGGCCAAAGACCTGAGGAGATCGCTCTCAGTATCCTGGCGCAGATGGTTGCCCTGGAAAACGGGGGAAGCGGTAAACCGCTCGTCCGAAGCATAGATGACTTGCTCTGTTCCGCAAGGGAAGCTCTATTAATGAATAGTGGATAATAGGGGGGACAGCTTTATGGAAGGTCTACTCAAAGAGGTTGTCGATATTTACCGGAGAGGAGAAGAGGCAGTACTTGTTACACTCTGTTCTACCAGGGGCTCTACCCCTAGAAAGGCTGGTGCGAAGATGCTGGTTTACCCTGATGGAAAAATAAAGGGGACCATCGGGGGCGGAGAATTGGAGTACAGGGCTATAAACAAAGCCCTGGAGGTCATGAAAAAGAAGGAATCGATCCTCTGGGAAACGAAACTTATAGAACTGGAGATGGTCTGCGGTGGAGCGTGCACCCTTTATCTGGAATATTTGCGTGGAAAGTGTGGCTAGGTTTAGGCTCATTTAATTGGGTAATTGGTCAGCAGTATGAAGCTAATTTTTATGAGATCGGTATGTTCAAGTGAGTATAACGAATTCCACACATACCTTAAGACACTTCTGTATGCCGGCAGAAGATAAAACTCTAATGAAAGAAGGTATTTGTATCAAATGAAGACTATAAAGGTTGAGGATTCAGTTGGAATGGTATTGTGCCATGATATCACCAAGATCGTCCCTGGTGAATTCAAAGGCAGAGCATTCAAAAAAGGGCATATTATCAGGGATGAGGACATTCCCGTACTATTGAGTTTGGGAAAGGATCATATATATGTGTGGGACATGGATAGTAATGATGTCCATGAGAATGAAGCTGGAATCCGCTTAGCGCAGGCTGTGAGAGGGGCAGGGGTTTCATTAACCGAACCAAGTGAGGGAAAAGTGCAACTGATAGCTGAATATGACGGCATGATTACCATTGATGAAGATCTGTTGTATCAGATTAACCTTATCGATGATATGGTTGTTGGCACCAGGAACAACTACAGGCCGGTCAAAAAAGGTGATGTGGTGGCAGGAGTGCGTGTCATACCACTGATGATCGATAATGAAAAATTAAAGCAAGCAGAGGAAATAGCAAAGGGTAAAGATGTGATCTCCATACTGCCCTTCAAGGAGCATAAGGTGGGGATCGTGGTTACCGGTAATGAAGTTTACTACGGACGCATCAAGGACCGTTTTTCACCGGTAATCAGAAAGAAGGTTGAGGATTATGGCAGTGAAGTGATCGGAGAGATAACAGTACCTGATGATGCGGATCAGATAGCTGCAGCTATCAATAAACTGATTGCCCAGGGTGCAAACCTGATCTTGGCATCTGGAGGCATGTCTGTAGATCCGGATGATGTTACTCCCAGCAGCATCAGACAGACCGGTGCAGATATCATCTCCTATGGTGCCCCTGTATTACCTGGTGCCATGATGCTGGTGGCCTATTTAAGTGAAATACCTATCTTGGGGCTGCCTGGCTGTGTGATGTATCATAAAACAACTATTTTTGACCTTCTCCTTCCGTTTGTTATGAGCGGGGAAAAGATTACTCGCCCTATGATAGCCAGACTTGGATTAGGTGGGCTCTGCCTGAATTGTGAGGAGTGCCGCTATCCTAAGTGTTCTTTTGGGACCGGTTTTTAACAAGGAAGAGCATGGATAAGGATTGTGGCAGAACCTATTACTGAACAGGCCAAGAAAGAATAGCAGTTTGACTTATTGGCTGTATAAGCTCTTAGGGGATGGAGGAACATGCTAATGACTAAATTAAATGGGGAAAAACGCGGCTATGATCACAATTCCTGGCGCTTCCATTTTCCTCACACACAAATTATTAAGAGGTTATCAATATTATCTGTAATAGGATTGATATTATTTTTTGTTTCGTTTGCCATCGGCAGGTATTATGTCCCAGTTATAGATGTCATTAAAATACTCTTTAATCTCATTTTCCCGCTGGAGCCCACATGGAGCAGCCAGGCGGAAACAGTGGTTCTGCAAGTTCGTTTACCCCGGATCATCGCGGCAATTTTGGTGGGTGGGGCTCTCGCTGCTGCAGGCAGCGTTTTTCAGGGTATTTTTAAGAATCCCCTTGTTTCCCCTGATATAATGGGCGCTTCCGCAGGCGCAGGTTTCGGTGCGGCGCTGGGGTTGTTGTTGTCCTTTGGTTATTACGGCACTTCAACCACCGCATTTATTTTAGGGCTGGTAGCTGTGTTCATTGCCCTGGTGGTTGGCAGCAAAATGAAAAACAATCCTACCCTTGGCATGGTATTGGCCGGTATCATGGTGGGCTCCCTGTTTACAGCCGGTGTTTCCTTCATTAAGCTGGTTGCAGATCCTATGGATGAATTACCGGCAATCACCTATTGGCTCATGGGCAGCCTTGCCTCTATACGGCTGGGTGATTTACTGTTTCTTTTTGTGCCGGTCTTAGTTGGTATTGTTCCCCTCTTTCTCCTGCGTTGGCACTTAAACATGCTGACTTTGGAAGATGACGAAGCAAGAGCGATGGGGCTCAATATCAGACAACTGCGAATCATTGTTATTATTTGCGCCACCCTTACCACATCAGCCTGTGTTGCCATGAGCGGCATGATCGGTTGGGTCGGGTTGGTAATCCCTCACTTCGCTCGAAAAATGGTGGGTTGTAATTTCCAGGTCATGCTGCCGACCAGTATCGTTATGGGTGCCGGCTTCCTCCTTGCGGTAGATGATCTCGCCCGGATCATTGCCAGCTCAGAAATACCCCTTGGCATATTAACAGCCTTTGTTGGAGCACCGTTCTTCCTTCATCTGATTCTTAAGAAAGGCAGGGAAATAATATGAGTATAGCAGTGAAGAATCTTTCATTTGCCTATGGCAGCCACAAAGTTTTGGAGGACATCAGTTTCACTGCACATGAAGGTGAAATGGTATATGTCCTTGGTGCCAACGGCGCCGGTAAAAGCACCCTTTTTCGCTGTATTTTAGGATTGACTGATAGTTACGGCGGCATAGTACTGCTTAATGGGCATGATATCCGGAAATTCAATCCTAGCCAGCTAGCTGCGCAGATGGCCTATATCCCTCAGAACACTTTCCCTACTTTTTCCTATTCTGTAGAAGAGACTATCTTGATGGGACGTGCTGCTTTCATCAAGCCATTTCATTCGCCCGGGAAAAAGGATTATGTACTCGTTAGAGACGCGATGCGGCAGTTGAACATCGAAAAACTGGCGCAAAAAAGTTTTAAAGAAATCAGCGGTGGCGAACAGCAGTTGGTGATCATTGCCAGGGCTTTGGTTCAGCAAACCAAAATTTTGATTATGGATGAGCCTACTTCCAGCCTTGATTTTGGCAATCAGTTACGCGTACTGCGTAAAGTGAAGGAATTAACCAAAAAAGGCTATTTGGTGATTTTATCTTCACATAATCCAGAACACGCCTTTCTGTTTGCAGATAGGGTATTGGCTCTAGCGGACGGTAAGGTTGCGGGCTGTGGCAAGCCTGAGGAAGTATTGACCAAAAAGCTAATGCAAAAATTATATAAGGAAGAAGTGGATATTGGCCAAGTACAATGGGGTGAGCGCACCATATCATATTGTTTACCATCCCTGGGAGGTGAAAATGAAGCTTATGTTTCAGTGGGATGAAAACAGTATTCGCTGGTATCAAAATGCATCAGAGTACCAACCGTATCACAAGACCCTGGCCCGGAGCCTTCTGGAATTCATCGATGCCACAGATACGGTTTGTGATATGGGTTGTGGCCTGGGCTATTTAAGTCTGGCTCTTGCGCCCCATGTTCGAAGAATAGATGGTATTGATATCAGTAGTGAAGCGATCTTTTTACTCCGCGAGAAAATCAAAGAAAAGAAGATAACCAATATTTCGGCTTATGTAGGGGATTTTGAGAACAGCACGCCACCGAAAACACCTTATAATGCTATAATATTTTGCTTTTTCGGTGATATAGCCAAATATTATACTCACGCTAAAGAGTGGACAGATAAATATATTATTCTGGTGGTAAATCAATGCGGCTCCATGAATTTTACACGGAAGCCTCATACTGCGGCTTCAATGAATTCTGACTATGTCGCTGATTTTCTTAATAAAAATGGTTTGCCATACAAATGCCGCAATCTGAAAATTCCTTTTGGCCAACCTTTTTTAAGCCTGGATGACGCCAGAAAGTTCATGGAACACTACAGTGATGACAATCCTAACGATATCGACCGTTTTCTGAAAGAGCATCTTGTAGAGGGGGAAAAGGGTTTTTCCTACTACTTGCCATATGAAAAAAGCTTAGCGATATTTGCTATACATGTTTGACATGAAAAAGAGAGGAGAAAGAGATATGAAAAAGATGTTAAGGTTATGTATTTTGTTTCTCTGCCTGATCAGCTGCCTTGGAGTTTTTTTAGCAGGTTGTTCCAGTGTTGAGACAAAGGCTGAGCCGGAAGCAGCCACTGTGGTTATTACCGATTCCGCGGGCCGGGAAGTAGAGATCCCCAAAAACATTCAACGGATCGCTCCGTCAGGACCCCTGGCACAAATTGTTCTCTATACAGTTGCGCCTGATAAACTGGTGGGCTGGTCTATAGATCTTTCCGATGCTCAAAAAGAGTATATCCCTGAAAAATATTGGGATTTGCCTGTATTCGGTCAGTTTTACGGAAAAAATGTGTCCCTCAATCTTGAGGCATTGATTGCCGCTGATCCGCAGGTGATCTTTGACATCGGTGAAGCTAAGGACACCATAGCAGAAGATATGGAAGCCATTCAGGAGCAATCGGGTATCCCAACAGTATTTATTGAGGCTGACTTTGACAATATGGCGGCAGCATATCGCACATTAGGTGAAATTTTAAATGTAGAAGAATCTGCTCAAGCACAAGCTGACTATATTGAGGATACCTTAACTCAGGTCGATGAGATTGCTGCCTCTATTGCCGAGGGAGATAAAGTCGGTGTTTATTTCGGCACCGGGGAAACAGGTTTGAACGCCAATGCAAAAGGTTCTTTCCACGCAAAAGCGCTGGACCGAGTCGGGGTTGAAAATGTCACCGTTATAGAGGAAGTTTCCAGTGCGGGCGGCGGCAATACCATCAACATGGAACAGTTGCTTAAGTTTGATCCCGATATGATTATCTTAGATAACTCCAGCTGTTATGAATATATCGCAACAGATAGTCTATGGAGGGATGTTCGCGCTGTACAAAATGACAATTACTACTTAATCCCTGTAGAGCCGTATAACTGGGTGTCTGATCCTCCGTCTGTGAACAGTATTCTAGGCTTGAAATGGTTGGGGAATCTAGCATATCCCGACCTATATGAATATGATATGGTGAAAGAGGCAAGAGAATTCTATCAATTATTTTATCACTATGATCTGACAGAACAGGAAGCAAAATATATGCTGAAAAACTCAACCATAAAAAAGCAAGTACAGTAAAAACAATCTTAGGATGAAGGTTATATGGGGAGGCCCCTTTGGCCATTGAACTATAGATTTAGAAAAGCAAAATTGACAAAATGGCAGCAGCTAAAGCGATCAAGATGTAACATTTAACTGCCGAGCGGTCAATTAACATATTTCTAAATTTATTAATTTTAGTATTGTATTTAATATAACCATATGCTAATATAAGTATATATTAATTAATCTCAGCGGTTCACATTAATATATTTGACTGAGGGAGAGGACTAAATGAGGGAACGCAATAAACTCTTACTGCTGATCGCACTTTTTCTAGCAGCCTATTTTATTCCCTTTGGGCATCCCAGGGTAAGTAAAGCAATTCTTGAAGGTTTTTTCATGCTGCAGGAGTATGTGCAGGAGCATGTTCTCTTTTGTCTGGTACCTGCGCTGTTTATTGCTGGAGCGATCTCTTATTTTCTTTCCCAGAGGGCAGTGCTCAAGTATTTCGGCGGTGAAGCCAAACAGTGGGCAGCCTATCTTGTAGGCTCTGTTTCCGGGGCGGTGCTGGCGGTCTGTTCCTGTACAGTACTTCCCCTTTTCGGCGGGATCTACAAGCGTGGCGCAGGTCTTGGTCCTGCTATAGCTTTTCTCTATTCTGGCCCTGCCATCAACATCTTAGCCATTGTGTTAACAGCCCGGGTGCTGGGTTGGGAGCTGGGTGTGGCCAGGGTAGTTGGTGCTGTAATCTTTGCACTGGTGATCGGCTTTCTCATGGCTTTTATCTTCCGGAAGGAGGAAAAGGAAAGATTAGAAAGCTCTCGCAAACTGGCTGCAGAACTGCCTGAAGAGAAAAGAACTCCATCGCAAACTCTATCGTATTTTCTCGTCCTGATCTTTATTCTAGTTTTTGCTGCCTGGGGCAAGCCTGAGGGTAGTGAAGGATTCTGGCTGGCTGTTTATCAGGTGAAATGGTATCTTGCCGCAGGTTTGCTTATTATACTGGGGTTAATGATCTGGCGCTGGTTTGATAAAGATGAAGTGTTGTCCTGGATGGATGCCAGCTGGTTTTTCACCAAACAGATCATCCCTCTGCTGTTTGTGGGTGTTCTGGCAGCAGGATTTCTGCTGGGGAGGCCTGGTTTCGACAATGGTATTATTCCATCTGAATGGATTGCTGCTGTAGTAGGTGGCAATTCTCTGCAGGCGAATCTGCTAGCATCTTTAACAGGTGCATTGATGTACTTTGCTACTCTGACAGAGGTGCCAATTCTGCAGGGTCTGATCGGATCCGGAATGGGGAAAGGGCCTGCCCTGGCTCTACTGCTCGCGGGTCCTACTTTGAGCTTACCCAGTATACTTGTGATCATCAGGATAATCGGGGCGAAAAAGGGATTGACTTACGCGGGGCTGGTTGTTGTAATGAGCACACTTTCCGGTTGGCTCTATGGGATGTTTTTCTAACCTTAAATTAATAAAATCTTAGAACTAAAAAAAAGGAGAAGTAGAGATGGAAATTAAGATTTTGGGAACAGGTTGTGCCAAGTGCGATAAGCTTGAAGAAATGGTGAGAGAAGCAGTTGGTGAACTGGGTGTTGATGCCGAAATTATCAAAATAACCGATCTAAATGAGATCCTTGAGTACGATATCATGATGACTCCTGGGCTTGTTGTGAACGGAGAGATTATATGTTCTGGCAGGCTGCCGAAAATGGATGAAATTCTAAGTTGGCTGCAGAGAAAATAGTTAGTATTCAAGCTGTTTTGAGGAGAAGAGAAGGAGGCGA
>LFTQ01000218.1:14661-24427 GCA_001513545.1 Clostridia bacterium DTU068
TGTCCCGGGTGGACAGTGAATAAAGGTGCTTCACATCAGAGGGTGAACCGTTGGCATATAGGGTGATAAAAGCATTTTGAGAATTTGCAAGAGGTGATGAGGATGGCCAGTAACATATTTGATCTGCGTACACGGGTTATCAAGGCTTTAGCCCATCCTATGCGTTTGAAAATAATTGATCAGCTGGAGATTGATCAGGAAAGGTGTGTCTGTGAACTGGTTGATGCCCTTGGTTGTGATCAGCCGCTGGTGTCCAAGCACTTAGCTGTTTTAAAGAATGCTGGTATCGTCACCTCTCGCCAGGAGGGGACCAGTGTTTATTACAAACTTAAGACACCATGTGTCAAAAAGTTTTTAGACTGTATTGACCATGTACTGATAGAAAAACTGAAGGCAACAAATGAGGAGTTGACAAGAGTGATAGACTGTAGGTAGGGAGGTACTATTGTTGATATTTTTTCTTTTTCCCGTTAAAGTATAAGTAAGAGTTAAATTATGCTGTTCTGCGCACATCATTCATAACGGTATAGTCTCACGATAAGTAAAGCTAATCATCATTCTATATGGTTTGAGAATAGTTGCAGTGATGGGGTGTGCTATTTTTATGGATATACGTAGTTTGACTTATTTTGTACATGCGGCAAAGACTCTTAATTTCACACAGGCAGCAAAGGAATGCTATATTTCTCAGACCGCGATAAGTTTAGCGATCGCGAAACTTGAGGATGAGCTTGGGTTCCTTTTGTTCGAGCGCAACAATCGGGTCGTCGGACTGACCGAGGCAGGAAAAGAGTTTTACAACTGGGCATTACAGATACTTCATAGCTATGATAATGCGGTAAAGCGCTGCACTAACATTGCTTCCGGCTACTCCGGGGACATTGCTATCGCGTTTGCAAGCTTTTTCGACGGTCTGTTTTTCATGCCTCAGCTGAAGGATTTTAAAAGGCGATATCCAGAGGTGCAGATTAGAATACGTACGGTGTCGCCCAATTACATGCAAGAAGCCCTCAAATCCGGGGAAATAGACGCAGCTGTGTGCTGGCCTTACGACTTTCTTACTGACGATGATCTTACAGTGTACGATTTATGTAATATGAATCTGATCTTAGCCGTCAATTCCCAGCATCCTTTTGCATCTATGGAAAGGATTCCCGCGGAGCTTATGAAGAACGAGACCTGCTTTATGCTATCTGCTAGCAACCAAAAGCAAACGCAGAAGAGCCTGCGAAAAGATCTGATTCGCGCTGGGCTTTCAGAGCTGAATATTTGCGAATGTTCCCATTCGGAAGAGGTATTCATGCAACTGGAGTTGAATAACAGCATAGCCCTTGTCCCTGATTATTTCCGCAGTTTCACGAACAACCAAGTAGTGTACCGTGAGTTGGATATTGACAAGAATGTGGGTGCTGTTATCACCTTTTGCAACCTAAAGAGCAACAAAAATCCCACCCTTGATCTACTTCGTCGCAGAATGCGAAAACAGAACATATCCGATGCTGACAGGACTTTCTTCTAGTCTTTTATTTCCTTTAAGACATCCCGAATCGTGATCCCCTGTTCGAGGGCGATCCGTGCTACATCCTCATATTCGGCCTTGCAGCGCGCTATCCCGCTACCTTTGGAGATTTTGACCTGAACAGGGCCGAAACTGGTATCCCTTCTCTCAATGGAGCGGTGGATGCAGCTGCGGGCACAGGTCTTTCTGCGGACGCCCAGTGTTGTGGTGTGGCGGAGCATCAAATCTGTGAGCTTTTCCGCGTCTTCTGGTCTCGAAATCACAGTTAGCAAGGTTCCCGGCCTGAATTTCTTCATCTGTATAGGTGTCATGAACACATCCAACGCGCCGTTTTTCATCAAAAGTTCTGCGGCAAAGCCAAGTTCCTCGCCAGTACAGTCGTCAAGATTGCACGAAAGTTCCTCCACGGTCATCATCGGCATGTCGGTCTCCCCAAGGAACGCACGCAGGATATTTGCCGCAGGAAATTCCTTTGTGCCGAGTCCGATACCGATCTTTTCGGTGGTCATCAAAGGCATATGACCGAATGAGGAAACGAAATGTTTCAGAAGCGCTGCTCCGGTCGGGGTGCACAACTCCCCCTCGAAAGTGCCATAGCAGGGAACACCCCGCAGGATTGCGGCAGTTGCCGGTGTCGGGACGGGCAATATCCCATGGGCGCAGCTCACCATACCCCTTCCCACATTGATCGGGCTGCAAAATATCCTGTCTGCGTCTATTTTCTCCATCAGCATGCAAACACCGGCGATGTCCACCAGTGCGTCCAAAGCGCCGACCTCATGCAGATGTATCTCTTCTACCGGACAGCCGTGTGCCTGGCTCTCAGCCTCGGCAATGAGCTTGTATACAGCCAATACATCGCTTTTGACCTTGTCGCTTACCGGTAGACCTTTGATGATGCGCTTTATATCTGTCATTGAGGTATGGTGGTGATTACGTTTATGGTCATGGTTGTGATCGTGGTCATGCTCAATGCAGGACGCGCTGCTCTGCAGCAGATCTTCGCTCGATTCCTCTTCGCCGCGTATTAACACACGCATACGAGCGCCGCGAATACCGGCTGAGGAAGCATATTCTCTTGAAATCTCGACCTCAGGGAGGTTCAAGGCCCTGAGGTCCTCCACGAATTTTTCCGGTTCAGGCAATAATTCCGAGAGTGCTGCCATAAGCATGTCGCCTGCTGCTCCCATATTGCATTCCAGATACAAGACCTTCATTTGGATCCCCCCATGTGATTAATACGTCCTGCGATAAAGCCTGCACCGAATCCGTTGTCGATATTGACAACGCTGACACCGCTGGCACAGCTGTTGAGCATGGTTAAAAGGGCTGAAATGCCGCCAAGGCTGGCTCCATAGCCGACGCTGGTAGGGACCGCGATCACAGGCGCCTCCACAAGGCCGCCTATGACGCTCGGAAGGGCGCCCTCCATTCCGGCGACCGCGATGACTACCCGAGCTCCCAAAATAACATCCAGCTTTGCTAAAAGGCGGTGCAGTCCGGCTACTCCCACATCATAGACCCGCATAACCTGGTTGCCCAGCGCCTCAGCGGTGAGGGCTGCCTCCTCACTGACGGCTTGATCGCTGGTCCCTCCGGATACAACAGCGATATAACCGTCTCCGGTGTCTTTGAACTCCCTGTTGACGATGCCTATCTTTGATAGGGGATCATAGAACAGATCGAGTTTTTTTCCGACGAGCTCTGCAGCCTCAGGCTTCATCCTGGTGATCAGGATGTTTTTGTTCCCATGGGCATCCATAGCCTGTGCTATCTTCAGGACCTGCTCAGGTGTCTTTGAGGCGCCATAGATGACCTCCTGCGCACCCTGACGCAGGGCTCGGTGGTGGTCAATTTTTGCAAAACCAATATCCTCCTGATAGGGCTGCATCTTCAGCTTAAGCTCGGCCTCCTGCGGGGTCATTGTTCCGGCTTGGACCGCCTGTAGAATTTCTTTAGTCTCCATATCAATGCTTTTCCTCCTTACGAACCTCAGGTTCCAGCATTACGCTATCTTTCAAACAGCGGAAAGAAATCAAAAAACCCCCAGTCCAGGGCTATACCCTTGCTGGGTTCCGCACACTGCAGGGTGGGGAAGGTCTGCGCAAGGCAGAGATAGGAAGGCTTGTTCAACTGGAACAAGCCTTCCTGCGGCCTTGGAAAGACAGCGGATATCGCTCTTTATCAATCCCCGTCAATAACTGGGCTGTACATCTCTTCAGTTGACAATAGTGAGTTGTTAGATAACAAGGAGCGCTCTGTAGCGCTCTTGTTGTCCTCAAATCAGATTTCCACCTTCTTAGCTTTCTGGATATTGGCCTCTGGGTTATAGGACTCAATTTCAGCCTCCACGTAGTCATGTAGGTACTGGCTTATGGGCAATTTCTGCGGACACACCTTCTCGCACTTCTTGCAATTCTTGCACGCAGAGGCGGGGCCGTGACCCTGTTCGATATAGTTCAAATAATAGAAGGCCTGAGTCATAACATCGCTTTCGTAACTGCTCTTCTGAAGCCTCTTCCAGTCGTTGTAAAGGGCGAAGTAATCAGGGATGGCGATCTTCTGAGGACATACATCAACACAATATCTGCAGTATGTACAGTGTATAGCGGTATTGCTGTTGATGATTTCGACTACCTTGTCGATGATCTTGTATTCCTCTTCATTGAGGGGAACAAAGTTCTCGAAGGTCTTCATATTGTCATCAAGGAACTCCATTTTGGGCATGCCCGCCAGCACTACGCGGACGCCGGGCAGGCTTCCCACGAACCTGTAGGCCCAGGATGCAATAGACGCATCGGGGTTGTAGTCCTTCATAAGCTTCTTTGCTTCATCAGGGATCTCAGCCAGGGTACCTCCCTTGCAAGCTTCCATGACGACGATGGGTTTGTTGTGTTTCACTGCGACCTCGTAGATTTCTTTAGAGCGGATCGCCGGGTTGACCCAGTCGATGTAGTTCAGCTGCAGAACAACGAAGTTGATCTCGGGATGCTCGGTCAGAATCAAATCGAGGAACTCCGGAGAGTCATGCAGTGAGACGCCGAATTCTCTGAATTTGCCTTCCTCTCTTTTTTTCATGAGGAATTCGAATGTATCCCACTTTTTGCAGTTCTCATATGCCTCTTTGCCGATGCTGTGGATCAGATAAAAGTCGAAGTAGTCAACCTGACATTTTCTGAGTTGCTCTTCAAAGATCTTCTCCATATCTTCTTTCTTCTTCATGAACTTAATCGGCATTTTGGTGGAAAGCAAAAAAGAGTCTCTCGGATGTCTAGCTACCAGTGACTTGCCGAGTGCGGTTTCTGAGAGTTGGCCGTGATAGATATAGGAAGTATCAAAATATTTGAATCCCTGGGCCAAAAATTTGTCTATCATCTCATCCAGTGTCTTATGGTCTATGGATGTCTGATCGTTAGGATCCAGAAGCGGCAAGCGCAGACAACCGAATCCTAATCTTTTACCAAAATCAATAGCCATTGTATTTACCTCCTAAAATAAATGTCACCATTCTTCGGAGCGAATGGCCGGGTTTACGCACATTTCATAATGAAATGTAGGTAAATACAATATCTGACTTATCCAACTGTGAATATATTAAATATGGTTTCCATCCAAAGTCAACAGAGTTCGGCTCTCTATAACTAAATCGCTTAAAGCTAAAAGTTTTGCTTATGGCGGCTCCGCATCACTGCCATTATATAACATTTGCTATAATTTGATTTTGATATTGTTCACTCTTCAATGATTCATATTACTTATCGTTATTGCCGCAGTCTATTTCCGAATTTCCCCGCTATAACGGGCTTTATCCCATCTAATTAATCAAACAGCTAACCTTTTAGGATGCATTTTGGCATCTTGTATTTTTAAGAGAATGATGTTATTCTTCTCACGAAATCCACAATTATTTTACCGCCGTCGGAGCGGAGGTGCCGGTTGTCCTTCTGGATTTCAACACATATCTGACTTATCCACTCTCAAAGTTCCCCAATCTTTCTTTATATTTTCGGAATCTTTAAGAAAGATTCAGAAAGTGAGGAATCTTAACTTATGAACAGCAAAGTATCAGGACATGCGTTGGTAATAACCGGTTTTTTCACATTGTTTATGGCTATAATGACCTTCAATTTGCTTGTCTTTCCTGCCTGCGCAGTTGATACCATGGAGGCTTATGGCATAGGACAAGCAGGGCTCACAACCCTTGCCTCCGTTACCTCGGTGGTCGGACTGTTCGGCGGCATCATTTTTGGTCCTTTGTTGGACCGTTTCGGTTCCCGTAAGACGATTATGATCGCCATGCTGGTCGGCATCGTGCTCTTCTTTGTGCGTGCCTATGTCACCAGTTACGCTCTCGTAGTCGTCCTTACTTTTTTCGCATCCTTTTTCGTCGGTGTCTGTCAGGTCGCTGCTGCGAAGGTGCTTGACACATGGTTTACCAAAGATAAGGTTTCTGTCGCTTTCGCGTTCCAGGCAGGTGGCGCGGGCTTCGGTTCTGCTACCGTGTTTGTGGTCGGTGCTGCACTCGGACTCCACAAATCCCTGTTGTTAGTGGCGTTCGCTTACATAGTGCTGTGGGTCGCTTGGCTCATCATTGGCAAGGACGGACCTGTCGCTGCCAGTGTAGAAGCGCCCCCAAAGGGCGGTACCGCCAAAGTCTACAAAAGTTCCTATGTATGGCTGCTATCTATTGCCGCCTCTTGTGCAGTCGGTGCAACATTGCTCGTCAATACTTACGTCATTAACGCATTTGTTTCCAAGGGCCTGGATCCTGCCGGTGCCGCGATGATGGGCACGGTCATTAACCTGTCGCTCCTTGTAGGAGGTTACTTCGGGACCTTCTTAATGGGTATTATCAAGAGATACAACGTCGTTACCGTGATCTGTTTTGCCGGTGGTGCTTTGGGCTATCTGCTCAGCTGGTTTACGCCGCTTGGCATCAACACCTGGGTATTTATGGTGCTCGGCGGGCTGATTCAGGGCGGCGCTATCGGCGCGTGCTCTGGCCGTATCCCTCTTGTCCCACTCACCGGACAGTTTCCGCAGGAATATATTGGCACAGCAGCAGGAGCGCTTGAGACCATTAAGAGTCTTCTGACTTTTGTATTTCCTATTGTGATTGCCAATCTGTTCCAAACAAACTACAATGCCATTTTCATCACTTTTGCCGTGGTGGGTGTTATGGGCATTATAACCGGCGCTCTAATGGTGCCTGAGCTGGGGCCAAAGGGCAAGTTTCAGATAGAAGCTGCGGCAAGAAATCAGTAGCAACGCTTTTTCTGGCGTTCGCCAAAAACCTTTTTAAATTAAAGGAGGATATTTACCATGAAAGATATGCTTAAAGACCAGGTTGCTATCGTTACCGGAGGGGCATCCGGAATGGGGGAAACCACAGCTAAGCTATATGCGAAAGAAGGAGCAAAGGTCGTTATCGCTGATTTTAACGCCGAGAAAGCTCAGAAAGTCGTCGATGAGATTATTGCTGACGGGGGCGTTGCCCGTTTCTATCATCCCGTGGATGTCTCCGACCGTGCTCAGGTCGAGTCTGTTGTAGAAAAGACTGTCGAGGAGTTCGGCCGCATAGACATTCTCGCCGCGTTCGCAGGAAAGACCTTTGACGGCGATCCCAACTTGACCCAGCAGGAGTGCCTGGAAAAAACCACAGCTGTCAACCAGTGGGGTATGTATTACTGCTGCTTTGCGGTTGTCCCTCATATGAAGAAACAGAAGAGCGGCAAGATCATTATCTGCTCCTCCAATGGTGCGTTCAACCCTACAGCTCCCGCTTATGAGTATCATATGGCAAAGGGTGCCTGCGAATCGCTGTGCGTCAACCTTGCCATGGACCTTGCAAAATTCGGTATTCGCGTCAATTGCATTAAACCGGGACCAATCGTCACACCATTCTGGGATGAACTCAATGTAGAAGGAGAAGCGCGCGAAAAGATGTTCAAAGGCATCGCGGAAATTGAGGTTCCTTTAGGACGCCTTGGCACTGGCGATGATATCGCAGGTCCAGCTCTATTCTTTGCATCTGAGCTTTCCAGCTATGTCACCGGTCTTTGCATGTATGTGGCAGGCGGAATGGGTTATGTCTATTCCTTCGCTCAGTCATCTATTGCACATGCGGGAACAGGGCGTAAGGATATCTGATCTTTCTTATACTTTTGTTCATCCTGATCCCAGAGAAAAGCAGGGAGAAGTTCGTTTCCCTCTCCCTGCTTTTTAACAAATTACATGTGCAGGAAGGGGGAAATATCAAATGGATCCAAAGGTAAAACCCACTGGCAAGCGGTGGGCAGTACTTTTCGTCATATTCCTTGGTTGTGTGGTTGGCTCCTTCTCGCAGTTTGTGACCACAGCGTTCGGCGGATATTTGATGGATGAAATCGGTCTGAGCACATCGCAATTTGGCGCTATCACCATGTGTCCCATGCTAACGGGAATAATCTTTTCCATTTTCGCCGGCACCATTGCCGATAAAAAAGGGGTCCGCTTTTCGGTATTTGTTGCCGGCCTTATCGGAATCGCCGGTGCTGCACTCAGGATCATATCCGCCTCTTATGCGATGCTGATGATTTCTAGCTTTTTGCTCGGTTTTCTTCCGGTATTCATTTCCTCGAACTCCGCTAAGCTCATATCTGAATGGTTTCCGAAAAGAGATATCAGTATTGCAATGGGCATCTTCATGGCAGGCGGTGGTGCAGGAAACGCCATTGCTCAGGCGATCACCGCATACTTCGGGACTTTCCACAACGCATGTGTAGTGACCCTGTTCATGATGGTAATAGCGTATGTCCTGTTCTTGGTCATCGCTTCCGACCGGCCCGAAGGCGCCACTCCACCTCCCGCGGACGTGCCTATCTCTCAGACCATCGGCAATGTGCTCAGGCTCAAACATATATGGGTTATCGGCCTTACCATGATCTGCTTCATGGTGGGCAATATGACCGTTTCCATTTACCTTACTACGGCGTTCACCACCAGAGGTATCCCTGTGACTACAGCAGGTTTTGTTACATCCGCATTTGCCACCGGTATCATGATTGGCACAATTTTCGGTGGAGCGGTTATACTCAAGATAGGTAAGGGGAAGTTCCGTATTCCTTCTCTGATCGTCGGCATTATCGGCGGCATCTGCGTATATGTGGGATGGATGCTTGCTTCCCCTGCCATATCGGCAGTGCTTATGTTTATCGGTGCCCTGTGCTGTGGTGCTCTGGTACCGGTAAATATGTCGGCGATGGTCTACATTCCCGGCATGAAGCCAGAATACATGGGAGCAGCAGGCGGCTATGCGAACATGATGCGCTTCCTCGCTGCCTTTGTGTTCCCCTCCTACATCATAGCGCCTATCGCGGGCAACAACTTCAATATCTTCATGATGTTTGCAGCTATCGCAGTCGTTCTCTTCGGTGTATTTACACTGGGGCTTCCCGAGGTGCTTGAAAAGCAGCCTGATACGGTAAGCTAAATATCATGTGCGATAATCTGACACCATGAAAGGCTGTAACATAACAAGGAACTGACAAAAAAGGTTTCAGGCATTAAATGCTTGAAACTTTTTCAATTGATAAGAAGTTTCGCCACAGGAGAGAGGCTACAAGTATTACTGAGTACTGCCGCAGTAAGCTGGCTGGGATGAAAATCCACTAGTAGGGCAGTGATAAAAATTCAGTATGTCAAAATAGAAGGATCAAGGGATGATTTTGTAGAAAAACATAGTATCGTCCCATACATCTCAGAATGATTTTTTATCCTGGATCACAGTAAACACGGATAGCTTTTTCAATACAATAGTCATGGTTGAAATGGTGCAATTTATTCACTAAAGAACATGCTCTTCTGAATCGAATAGCTGCTGGATGAATGACCGGTTTATTGAGAGTTGTATTTCATTTTTGTACAAAACGTCATTGAGCAATGGAAGGAAGATCACTATGAATAAATTGCACAACTTTTCTTTATTAGAGAATGCGGACTTTCTGCTATCAGTTCTTGATGCTTGTTCAGATGGCATTTTGATATCTGATGATGAGGGAAATGTTTTATATGTTAATGCTGCTTATGAGTCCACTACAGGATTAACAAAAGAGCAGATGGTAGGGAATAACCTACAAAAGCTGCGTGATGAAGAAAAGCTTTTCAACTTTGCTGTATCGTTGCTGGTTTTAGAACAAAGAAAACCGGCTTCTATTATTCATGAGTATATTACCGGTAAAAAGGCTTTGACCACTGGGAATCCAATAT
>LFTQ01000134.1:0-3432 GCA_001513545.1 Clostridia bacterium DTU068
AAAGAGGGGATGATGAGGACAAAAAACAGAAGGATAAAAGCAGCCCGTTTATTGACTACTAGATCAGCGGCTTTGGAAAAACTGGGGATGAGGATGCGGTGACCGGTGCGCTCAATGGGTTTTTGAAAGATAAGCAGCAATCCCGGCAGCAGAAGTAGTATACATATTAGACTGAACACAACCCCTTTGGCCAGAACAATGCCCATGTCCTGTCCAAGTCCGAAGTTCATTGTGGTCAATGCCATAAAACCGGCGACTGTTGTCAAAGCACTGGAGGCAATGGCTGTGCTCGTACGGGAAACAGCTATTGCCATGGCCTCCTCTGGATCATCCTGTTTTTCCTTTTCCTCTTCAAATCGATGGATCAGGAAAATACCGTAGTCCATAGTAACTGCCAATTGCAAAACAGCTGCTACAGATTGGGTGATGTAAGAAACAGATCCCAGCAGCACATTGCTTCCCAGATTGTAGATCACCGAAAATCCTACTGCTGTCAGGAGCAATAGGGGTTGCAGATAAGAACTGGTGGAAAGAGATAGTACGATGAAGATGGCGATTACTGCAATCAGGATATACAGGTACTGTTCTGTTTTGAAAACACTGTTTAGATCCCGGATGATAACCGGAAAACCAGTAACCGCGGCATCTGGCCCTGCAAGTTGTCGGATTTCGTCAACAGCTCTTTGCGTAACTGAGGATATAGAGTTGTGGGTGAATTGCACCTGTATGATCGATGCATTATTTGTTGTGAAGTTTTGTTTTATGACTTCCGGTATAAAAAATGCGGGCACACTGGGATGATAGAGGTCATCTAGCCAGCTCGCCTTTTCTACACCGGCTACCTTTTCGATCTGCTCTTTTAACTGGACAATTTGGTAGGTCTCCCAGTTTTCAACCATTACATAGCTGTTGGCTGCAATACGGAAATCTCTTTCTAGAATATCTTGGCCTTGTTTGGAAACCAGTTGCTTGGGCAGATAAGATGTAACATCATAATTTATTTCAGCCTGCAGGTATCCTAGCAGAGAGGGAATGAGCAGGATTGAAGCAATAATAAGCAGCAGTTTTCTATATTTAACCACAAAGTAAGACCAGCCCAGCAAAAGAGATCTCCGTCCTTTCTGTGTTGTGTAATAAAAAGATAGTTAGCATGTTAACTATCATATTTAAAGATCTTATACTGCAATGGTTAACATGTCAACTAAATATTTTGGTTTATTTACTGTAAAATTGTAAAATGCAGTTTATTTACTGTTGTGTTGGCAAACTCAGCTGACCTGTTAACAGGGAGGAATCTGCCTGCCCATTGTAGAAGGGTATCAATTTTAGATGATATAAGAAAACGCAGAGGAGATTATGATGCAAAAAGAACTGAAACAGGGTATTAAAGATGCTTTACCAATTGTTTTAGGTTATCTTCCCTTAGGGATGGCTTTCGGGGTACTGGCCAAGGAGGCAGGATTGACTGTGATGCAGGCAACCATGATGTCTGTGCTCTGTTTTACAGGGGCGGGACAGTATATTACCATAGGGATCATGCAGGCAGGCGGTGCCATAATAACTATTTTTATTGCAAATGTTTTGGTCAACCTCCGCTATCTTCTTTTTTCCACCTCAACAGTTCCCTATTTAAAGGATCGTGTGCCGGCATTTACAGCTAGTTTGCTATCCTATGGACTGACTGATGAGACCTATGCTGTGGCTATGAACCACTATCAGGATCATCCGGCCACTTCAGCCTATATGGCTGGGTTGAATCTCACCTCTCACCTGGGATGGATCGGCGGTTCCCTATTGGGGGCGGTGCTGGGCAGTTTTATCACCAACACCGACCAGTTTGGGTTGGGTTTTGCACTACCTGCCATGTATACCTGTCTCTTGATTTTTATGATCAAGCGAAAGGCAGATATTTGGGTGGCGGTGTCTGCAGCGGTAATCTGTCTGGTAATCGGCTATCTGGCGCCTGCTGCTATGGGCAACCTTTCCAATATTATCTTTGCTACTATTATCGCGGCAACTCTGGGGGTGATCATCAATGGACAACACTAATATCTGGTTAATAATCATCGGGGTATCTATTATTAGTTTGTCACCGCGCATTCTGCCGGTTGCTCTGTTATCCCGTTTTGAATTTCCTGCCATTATCAAGGAATGGCTGTCCTTTGTAGCCCCTGCTGTACTGGGGGGGCTGACCGCAGTGAGTGTTCTTGCCCCTGATGGGGTAATTGACATCAGTGTCAATAATATATATATCTGGGCCTTTTTACCGACAGTGATTGCAGCGGTTAAGACCAAGAACCTATTTTTTACTTTACTGGTAGGGATAGCAGCAATGGCTTGTCTCTATAACTTTGTTGGTATATAAATAAGACTTTTTCCCAACATGCAGGAATTTGCCGGAAAATGTTGAATAATACACTTGTTTGAGTTATTAAGTATTTAGATAAACTGGAGGCAGTTTGTATGGTATTGGATAAAAACATCCTGCCTTTAATTCTATTTCAGTTTCTACCTGAAATGACTATCTTATCCGCTTTATCTTTGTTTTTGGTAGGATATAAGATTAGATTGAAGCAATTAGTGATCATTGGCATTATTGGAGCTCTTTTAGCATCGGTAGTTAAATCACATCAACTGCTGCCAATAGTGAGCACTTTGATCATAGCATTTATTTTGATCATATTATTAGTAATAATCTATAAAATAGATGTTATATCAGCTTCTATTGCCACCTTTTTGGGTATTGTAGTGCTGGGATTTGTGGAAGCTGCTAATTATTTTTTTGTCAATGCGGGGACCGGGATCACCATGCAGCAGGCTATGGAAGATTTGACTTTAAGGCTGCTTTTTCCCCTGCCGGAATACATTTTGTTGACAGTTGTGATTTTGGTCTGTCAGAAATATAATTTTGCTCTTATCAATCTGAAAGAACTAAAAGAATTGAGTAGGAAGGATTATGAAAGATAGAACTATATTCAACATAATAATACCTTTAGGACTTGCCTTCCTGCTTGTCTCTCTATTAGTGCTCTCTTCACTTAATCTACACAACCTAATTAGTAGTCCCCTTTCCTTATCAGAACCTGTTTTGTTTGCTATGATTATCATGCTCTTTATCACTATACCGGTTTTGCTGATCCTGACAAAAAATATTTATTTGCTTAGCAAGCAGCAGAAAACGCTGGAAATTCAAGACTTTTATATCGAACACCTCAGTGAACTGGTTAGAGCGATCCGTGTACAAAGGCATGATTTTGTCAATCACATGCAGGTTGTTTATGCCTTAATGAAAACCGGCAAATTTGATAAAGCAATTGAGTATATAGCTGATTTATCCCATGATATTCAAATAACCGGAGCAATGCTGAGTGTTGATATTCCTGAACTATCAGCCTTGCTGCTGGCTAAAACGGACCTGGCGCGAAAAAAAGA
>LFTQ01000134.1:3505-6190 GCA_001513545.1 Clostridia bacterium DTU068
GCTGTAGAATCACTGCCTGTGGATATCAGGAGTGTGGTTTTGAAAGTAGCAGAAACCGCTGAATATTACTCTTTGCAGATCAATAACCCAGGTTACATACCTGAGGAAATAAGGATGAGAATGTTTGAAATGGGATACTCTACCAAGGAGGGGAAAGAACGGGGAACAGGCCTGGCAGCTGTGAAATCTGTCGTAGAAAAGAACGGGGGGACGATTACACTACAATGCAGCAGGGACCAGGGAATAATTTTTACGGTATGTTTCCCCAAACCCTCTAATTCGTAGAGATAATCCATTTTTCAATGTATTAATTTTTATTGCTTAACAACACGTGCGATTTTGTGAAAAAGGAGCATGCATACGATAAAAATCTCGCAATAAAGAGTGCCTATACCGATCCGGTACCAGATGGCTCTGGAAGTTACTTTGCTGTAAAGGATAAGTATAAATCCCAACAACACTGTTATAAACTGCAGCCTTTCCATGGTTCTTGCCCTGAAAACTGCGGTGCCCAGGGTCATGGTAGACGCCTGCTCTTGTTGGCTGCTGGGACGGGAGGCGAGAATCCTGTTTGTGATAAGTATACCGAACTGTGGGACAACCATAAGAGCGATTATTGTTAGCGGGAGCAGACCGGTCAGCAAAACCTGCACCCCTGACCAGAGACCTAGATACCAGTCTGCAGCCACATCCAGTTTAGCCCCTTTACGTGAACACTGCCCCCGCAACCGGGCCAGTGGGCCATCGATAAAATCGGTAAGTGCAGCTGCACATAAAACCCAGAACTGAATTGCTAGTGAAGTACTTATTAGATAAAAAATGATCGCAGTGGAAACCAAAACTATGCGCAGCCCTGTGATGTGGTTTGGGTAGACCCAATCAGGAATCAGTAGATCCAGAATGGGCTTCAAAGCGCGGTCACGGATTCTCTCCTCTGCATCTGTAATCCGTTCCGGCAGATTCATCCTAAGACCCACCTTTCCCTATGAGATTCTATTATCATTTTATCATAATATTTCCTAAATAGTCCGGAAGACATGAGATATTATGCGGCTGTTCCGTTTGATCACCGGATACCGGTCGTTTTTTTAATAATTTGCAAGGTATTATTTAGTATGTATAGAATTAAATAACAGGCAAACAAACCCAAGTGTTATTGGTAGTGACAAAAGTTTAGTAAGGAGGTGATTATACTTGAATAAAATAAAGTATTTTTTATATGCGATTGCTTTATGCTTATTTGCTGGCTGCTCAGTATCTTGTTGAGCTTTTACAAAGGAACGCTGCAGCAACTTTTGAACCATTTTGGTATATAACAGTTCATTACATTGTTTATTTGATACTGGGAGCTGCACTTGGAATAGAACATATAGCAAACAATCGGAAGAAAAAGGGGCCATGGAAGTTCAATTATGCAAAACTGCTGTTTGCCGGGATTCCAATTCTGATTTTTAATTTAACTGCATATCTGTACTTCAAGTTTCAGCTGCCGGTATATCTCATAAACCGGAGATATGTGGATGTCACCACTTTAATTTTGGGATACCTTATAGCAACTTGTTTCTATAAAGAGAGTCATACTATATAGACATTTGAAAGGACTATACAAACACAAGCTGAATTTAGTTTATTATGCATGTGTATCAGGGGTTATAGAAAGGGGGGTACTCATTGCAGAAGGCTATGTCCTCAAAATGGGCCACTTTAGCAGCAGTGTTGGTGCCGGTATTGATGGGGCCAATCGATGCCAGTGTAGTAAATGTAGCCTTTCCTCGTCTGTCAGAAGTTTTTAATGTAAGTGTTGATGTTGTAGGATGGGTAAGTATGACCTACCTGTTGGTCTTAAGCAGTTTTCTGCTTAGCTTTGGCCGATTGGGGGATATGTTCGGTTTCAGGCGCATTTTTTTGGCAGGTAATGCTATATTTACTGTTGCTTCAGTATTATGCGGTATGTCCTGGAGTATCGGTACACTCATCGCTTTCAGGGCGATTCAAGCTGCAGGTGCTGGAATGACTGCCGCACTTGCTCCGGCAATTATCACATCAATATTTCCCCCGCAGGAAAGGGGGAGAGCCTTAGGGACACAGGGTATGGTAGTCGCTCTAGGACTTGCTATCGGCCCTACTCTTGGTGGGACCCTATTGGATCTCTGGGGTTGGCGAGCCATCTTTTTTATCAACTTACCTATTGGTATCATAGCTCAAATTGTTTGCTATGAGCTGATTCCTGAAAAAGAAAAACTGGAGAAACAAAAATTTGACTGGCTAGGGGCCTGGCTTGCACTGATTAGCCTTGCCTCACTTCTGTTTTTTATCAGCCGCGGTCAGTATTACCAGTGGTCAGGATTGATCATGCTGATGCCGGCCCTGTCACTTATTGCAGGCATATTGTTTATCATTCAAGAGGGAAGGACAGCTGAACCGATGTTGGAACTGAACATCTTCCGGAATCAACCTTTTACAGCTGGTAATATTGCTGCTCTGTTTCACTTTATGACTCAGTATATCATTGTTTTTATTACCCCCTTCTACCTCCAACACCAACTCGGATTAACATCGTCGAAAGTAGGGCTTACTATGACAGCCTTCCCGCTAACAGTATTGATCGTAGCGCCTTTGAGTGGAGCCCTTTCAGATAAAATCGGTAATCGCATACTCTCTTCTATGGGCGCAGTTTTTTGTGTT
>LFTQ01000134.1:6236-15662 GCA_001513545.1 Clostridia bacterium DTU068
TGTTCGGCCTGGGAACGGGAATGTTTCAATCCCCCAACAACAGTGCGATTATGGGTGCTGTCCAGAAAAAACGTCTTGGTATCGCAGGTGGGGTTTTGGCCACCACACGCAATGTAGGAATGGTTTTGGGTATAGCTACCGGTAGTGCTGTGCTTGTTACCAGACAGCTTGTGTATGAATTAGCGGATACTTCTCTGCCACGGCTGCTGGCTATGCATGATGCCTTTTTAACTGCTGCTGTTCTTTCCGTAATCTGCTTTGTGTTCTGCCTTTTTGTCAAAACCCGGAAAGAGCGAAACATGCGGCTTGAAAAGAAGATGGACTGAAGCTATTCACTTTAAAACCTCTTTTTAATAGCAGTTGCTGGTTATAGGGTTATATGTTACGATCACATGGAAAATGATACAAAAGCTCTATTATTCAAACACAATTTAAAACTGGTGGATCACAGAAGGGAGTATATGTGTTGTTAATCAAAGAGGCTCAGATCACCGATGTTCCCGCAAATACCAGACTATTAGTAGATGAGAATAAATACTGTGTAGTTGTCAACGGAACAGTTATTGTTAAAGGTGCACAAACAAAACAGATGGGTGCAAGGAGCATATTTAGAGCAGAAGGGCTTCTCTATTCGGGGGAAGAGGGTTGCAGGATTATTGTTTTTGGGGAGGAACAGCTTCCTGAAAATATAAGACAAAAAATCATACAACCACCAATAACTAAAAACCATACCGAAAACTGCAAAGATCCACAGTCCGTTACCAACAATCTTTTTTATGAGAAAAAGGTTAGCTGTCCTGTCTGCGGTACATCATTCAATAGCAGGCGGGTTAGATTAAGCAAACTTAAATTGATTAAACAGGACCCTGATTTAAGGATGCACTATCAAGAACTAAATCCGCTTCTCTACAATGTAACTATCTGCCCCGAGTGCAGTTACGCCAACCTAAATCAAGACTTTGAGAGGGTTTCCTCGGTCAGACGACCGCTGAATCTCAATGCTGAAAAGAGGAGATCCGACAGCAAACAGCTTACAGAATCGGAAATGGCTGTAGAGAACTATCAATTGGTGCTCCAGTGCCTCGAAAAAATCGGTAGCCCAGCTGATAAGTTAGCCAGGATATACCTGTACTTAGCTTGGCTTTATGAGGATTCAGGGGATGAAACAACAGGGAGAGAGATGCGCCAGAAAGCGCTCACTTACTACAAAAAGGCGTACAGTACATCTTCTGCTATAAATTCTTCCCAGCTTCATCAAATAACCTATCTCATCGCTGAACTTTCCTCTCGATTGGGAAATAAAAAAGATGCTTATGATTTTTTTCAGCGCCTTATCAGAGAAAAAGATGCTGCTTCATGGCTGGTTAGGTTAGCTCGTGAGCGTCTCTATGATTTAAGAAAAAGGGTATAGAGTACGGCTTTGTGTAGTTGCTGCTAAGAGCGTTCTCTGGTTAAGCTCTGACTTTTTTGGGTGAGGATAGGAGTGTACTGTTGTTATCCCTACTTTCAGGGGTTGTCTGGGTCAGAATTAATTGGGTATGTTTTCAATGAATAAAACCTCTGACAATAATATATATAAATGTTGAAAACAGGCGGCTATGATCCCCGCCTCTTTTCATTTCAGGACAGGTTCAAATGTCAATACAAAAATCAAGCAGATATCTTTTTTCAGTCAAAAGGGGCAAATGATCAATAGCTTCCATCAGGACCACTCCTGATAAAAAATGATTGCAATCTCTCATAAATTGTTATAATATATTAGTACAATATAACATAGTGTCACTGATATTAATATAGACTTGTTTTATATAGTGGTTATTCTACAACGCTATCCGCTATTTCTCTCGTTTTATTTGCTTTCCGAAAAAATAAGTAATAATAGTATAATTTGCAGATGTTATTGTTTATTGTAATAGATAACCATTACATTCCTCTATAGGAACCTCTGCTCAATCAGCAGTAAAGACTCATATTAATATTTTTATAGTTTTTTGTTGGGACCTATTAACCATTTAGGGAGGTGGTGCTGAGGTACAAAGCTTTAGTGGATTGCAGTTCCTTAGCTAAGGGGGTGTCGGAAGGAAAACATCGCGTCAATCATTTCTAACAACAATTCTTGACATTCATAGTGTGTCTAAATGAATACTTTCAAAGAAAAAAGCTAAATAACGAAAGAACAATATGGGGGTGACGTGATGGCTGAGCTCCAGACGAGTTGGGGTTGGCTAATTGCTATCTACCTTTTTTTGGCTGGCATTTCTGCTGGTGCTTACCTTTGTGCATTTGTTTCTTGGTCCAGGTTCGGCGGAGATAATTTAATTTCAAGAGTAGGTATTTTACTGGCAGCCCCGTGTCTTGGATTGAGTATTTTGTTTTTGTTCTTTGACCTGGGTAATCCCGCTAATTTCATGAATGCATTTTTACGTCCCTATAGTTCTATGATTTCTGTTGGAACATGGGTATTAACGATCTTTTTTATTGTTAGTGGGATTCAATGGCTCAAGTGCATAACATCCCGCGACAAGACTCTAAGAGAATGGAATTGGGTCTGGTTTGTGGGATTTATTTTTGCTGTTTTAACTGCTTTTTATACAGGTGTGCTCCTCTGGGAAATGAGAGGTATTCCTTTCTGGAACACAATTCTGATTCCACTCCTATTCTTAACTTCGGCTCTTTCTACCGGAATCGGCGCGGTACTAATCAGCTCTATAGCCTACAATGCATGGAAAAAAGATGGTCAGCTGGACACATTAAACCTGCACTATCTCTATAAGATTGATCTGTTGCTGATTATTATTGAAGTTGCTATTCTTTTAATTTACCTGTTAGTTATGGGTCAATCTACCCATCCTGCAGCAGTTAACTCAGTACAAATACTATTGACTGGCTCTTTGGCTCCAGCATTCTGGATCTTGGTGATCGTTGTTGGGCTGGTGCTCCCATTTTACCTGGAATGGAGCCTCTATAAAAAAGATATCAGCAAGCATTTAAGCAGTGCACTGGCCGCCGTGTGTCTACTTGTTGGTGGTTTGACATTAAGATATTTAATCCTGTCTGCAGGCACACTGGAAACTTTTAGGTTATTGCTCTAAAGGAGGTCAATAACATGGGAGAGGTTAAATTAAAAAGAAGAGAATTTCTAAAGTTAGGCGGTATTACATGCCTTGCATCAACATTAATTGCACCCCTCAATAACTTAGTTCCCTTTACCAGTTTTGCTGAAGCAGCTGAAAGCGAGACAAAATACACTGTCACTAAAAAAATACCCCAGGTTTGCGCCCGTGCCTGTGAATGCGACTGTGCTTATAATGTCGTTGTTGGGGTGGATACAGCTACAGGGATTGAACGTGGGATAACCATTGAGGGAAGGTCTGAGGACCCTGTATCTAGAGGAAAATACTGCATCAAGGCATTGGGTTTTGTTGATGCCATGTACAACCCTGACCGGCTTCTAGTTGCTATGAAAAGGACAAACCCTAAACGAGGAGTTGATCAGGACCCCGGTTGGGTCGTTGTTTCTTCAGAAGAAGCATTAAACGAGATCATTGAAAAAATGAAGCAGCATAAGCGGGAAGAAATGGTTTTCTGTTCTCCGGGAGACCCTTACAGCAACCGTCTCTGTCGTTCCCTGGGTGTCAGGAGAAGTGACCAGAGAACCGAATGCTTCGGTACTCACTATTATCTCAACTCATTGATGGTTACTAATCCCCCGAACAAGTATTATTCCAGCACATATACGGTTACACATTCATTGTGGGGATTTGATTACAGCAAAACAAAATATATGCTGTGGTTTGGCTTTGACTCTTTTTCCAAATGCGGCAAAGCCGGCATCCTGAACCATATTGTTGAGGGTAAGCGGAATGGAACCAAAATTGTTGGTTTTAACCCACTGCGGACACCCATGGCAGATGGTATTATGGATGAGTGGTACCCCATCAAGCCAGGGACCGATCTCGCTGTTGCCCTGGCTATGATCAAGATCATGATAGATGAGAAGATTTATCATGAAGATTTTGTCAAAAACTATACAGACTCTGCTTCTCTTATTGATGCCGACACAAAATTACATATAACTGATTCTGACGGTAAATGGATGGCCTGGTGTACTGAACACAGTAGGATGGAGCCCATTGATAGCTGTGATGCCCCAGCACTGGATGGCGGGCCTTACACTGTAACAGTAGATGGCAAAGAAGTACAGGTCATACCTGTTCTGCAGCTGCTGCAGGAAAGTGTCAAAGAGTGTACCGCAGAGTGGGCTGCAGAGATCAGTGATGTACCTGCTGATGTTATCACCCGGGTGACCAAAGAGTTCGCCGCGGCTGCACCAAATGTATGTATTCCTAACTTGAAACGGGACGCCGCAGGTCCAAACTATGCCAACAGTTGGCGGTTGATGCATGCCATCAACGTTCTCCATGCACTGACTGGGTCCTTGGATCATGATGGCGGGGTTCTTTTCCTGCATGATGTGAAGATCCCCTGGCTTGAGGATGTTGATCCACCTGCCAAACCTTACCCAGAACTACCGGATAAAGCTCCGGACTACAGACATGAGTTTCCGGTAACAGAGGAGATTTATCAGAAGAAGGACTTTTCCGCCCCTGGCCATTATGGAATGATCGGTTATGGACTCTATAAGACCGATATGACCAAGGTTGTGGTCTTTAAGGGGCCACACAGGGGGCTGGCAGCTCTCATCCAGCCGCAGATGGTCGAAAAGGCCCTGGAAAAGATGGACCTGGTCTGGGACTGGGACCTCTATCTGGATGATATTGTTTATTGGTGTGACTATGTACTTCCAGCACCTCATCAGTTTGAAGAGGGCAAACTTGACATCAGGCAGTACTACCCCAAATACCCTTGTCTGGTAGGTGGAGAGCCAGTCCAGAAGCCACCTGGAGACTGCATAGGTTGGGGTGCTATTGCCAAGAAAATCGGTTTTGCAATGGCTCCTGAATACTGGACAACCGATGGCAGTAGTGATCCTGAAAAAATCATACCAGGAAATGTAAATGATGCCGCGCTGAAAGCTGTCGGTGCAGCGGAAAGCACAGAAGAATTTATGAAAGAGAAAAACGGCATTTGGATCGATAAAAAGCCCTATGAGAACTACAGAACCATCAGAGAGATCGGATTTGGGAGGCCAAATGGCCGTGTCAGGCTTTATATTGATGAGTTTGTTAAGGTGTCCCATGAACCTCTGCCTAAGTGGGCTGACAGATGGACAACTCCAGATGGCGAGTACAAATTCTCCCTTCTGGTCACCCGTGCTCCTTGGCATATGCATGCTGATCCAAACTTCATCAATAACAAGGCTTTAAATGTACTCTCTGAGAACAATTATATTGATTGTGTCTGGATCAGCCCTAATGCAGCAAAAGAATTAGGGCTTAAAGAAGGAGATTCAGTGACTGTAGAAACAAATCCGCAATACATGAAAGATTTGCCACGCCCTGTGAAATCCAAAGTACATATCACAGAAAGAATCGCCAGAGATGACTGTATTCTGCTTTTCCACGGCATTGGACACCGTTCTAAATGGCTGAAGCACGGTAGATGGGGATATAGAGACGGAGATCTGATACCCCAGAAGGACCCCAATGTTGCCAAAGAACATGACCCAACAGGTATGGGCTGGGTTGAAGATGTCTATGTCAGAGTTGTAAAAGCTTAAGGAGGTGGGCTAGATGGGGGACTATGCGATTCTGTTAGATACAAGGTTCTGTACAGGTTGTAATACATGTTTTTATAAATGTGTTCAGGAAAACAGGCTGCACGAATCCGCAGAAAATGGATTTACCAGAACCATGGTTTTTATTAAAGATAGAGGCTTATATCACCATAGATGTATGCACTGTGAAGAGCCTTCTTGTGAAGCTACCTGCCCGAGCGGTGCCTTTCATAAAACACCGGAGGGAATTGTGCTTTACAATAACGAACCATGTCTCGGGTGTAAGAGTTGTGTTGTAGCGTGTCCTTTTAATGTTCCCTATTGGAATCAAAAGAAAAAGGAAATTGTAAAATGCACAATGTGTGCCCACAGGGTTCTCAAAGGAGAACAACCAGCTTGTGTAGAGGCCTGTCCTACCGATGCACTTGAATTTGGCCCATATCAGGATATTACGGAAAAGGCCAAACAAATAGCTGCAGACAATAACCTGCATATTTACGGGCTTGAAGAGAACGGAGGAACAAGTGTTATTATTCTCACCAAGGAGGACCCACTTGTTATTGGTTACGCTGATGTACCTAAGAAGGTGACAAAAGCAAGAGGGCCAAAAACCGTTGTTGGAGCAGCTGCAGTAGCCGCACTTGCATACGCTGGAATTAAAAAGTATAGTGAAAGAAGAGCGGAGATAGAAGGTCTGAATAAAGGAAAGGATAATAAATAAACTTAATTAACGGCCTAATTGACACCTCAGTGAATGGAGGGGCTGCTTATGGTAAATAAAATGAGCTTTAGACTTTACAGTTACTCATTTCTCGCAAAAGCCCTAGATTATCCAACTGCTGAATCAGTAAAAGAGTTGTTTAATCCTGAGCTTATAGAAGCGATCTTTTCTTATAAAGATGCCTTAAAAAAAGAGGAGCCACCTGCTTCTCGATTAAGAACCGCTCTTGACGATTTTCGGTCTCGAATGCTGGAAGCAGTAGACCTTTACAGTTCTCAGGAGTCTTATCTTCTTGAACTACAAAAAGAGTACACACGGCTTTGCCATGCTTCGAAACCGAGGTTATTGCCACTTTTTGAGTCAGTATACAGAGAGGGAAAACTGCTTCAGCAGTCTACAGTAGATGTTGCACGACTCTATTACCAGGCGGGTTTACAATTAGCTGAAGGATTTTCTTTACCACCGGACCATATTTCCCTGGAGCTGGAATTTATGGCTTATCTCTGTTCTCAGGAAATCGAGGCTGCTGAAAACAATGATTCCTTTGTATTAGATAAAGCAAAAGAAATGCAGCAAAAGATGCTTACCGAGCACTTGCGCCACTTTGTACCAGCCTTTGCCGAAAGGATTCAAAAGCATGCTACTTTGGGATTCTATCAAGCAGCAGGAAATTTTCTGGAACATTTTATTGATTGGGAACTGAGGTCTCTCTGATTTTGCTGATCAGTTTTATTTTAATTCCATTGTAGAAACCGAAAGGTTTCTACAATGGAATTTTTATTTCTTCCTTTTCTGCTTCATCGGAAAGAATCAGTTCGGTGTCATTGTTGGTTTTCGTTTTTGTCTGTTTCGTAAGGTCTAAGTTAAGAGAATTGGCAATGCCTTTAAGGGAATCAGCTAAACTGCTTGGTACAACAACAATGGAACTAGTTTCTTTTAATCCTTCATAAAGAATATTCATAGCCCGCAGCTGCAGGGCAACCGGATCATCTCTATAGGCATTGGCAGCTTCGGCAAACTTTTTAGCTATTTCTGTCTCTGCTGTACCCAGTAAAATCCGCGCACGGCGTTCCCGTTCCGCCTGTGCTTCCCTGGACATTGCTTCCTGTAGATCAGAGGGGATTATTACATTGCGGATTTCCACAGACTGTACAGAAATACCCCAAGGTGTGGTCCGCTCATCGATAAGCTTACGAAGTTCTTCGTCCAGAAGCATTCTCCCGACCAGCATTTCTGCTAGAAGAGTTTTCCCTATCAGATCCCTTAATGCAGTTTGGGCAGCCCAGGCAACAGCACTGCGGTAATCAGCAACTTCAAGCACAGCTTTCTCCGGATCCCAAACTACCCAAAAGAGAACAGCATCAACATCAACTGGAACTGTGTCTTTGGTTAAGGTCTGCTCAGCCATGAAAGAAGTAATCCTGATGCGCTGGTCAACCCAGTCAGCAATTGAGTCAATAATAGGAACGACAAAAAATAACCCCGGCCCAGCCAACCCATGGTACTTACCTAAACGCAATATAACAGCCTTTTCCCACTGGCTGGCAACTCTCACGCAACTAGAAAAAAAAGCCGCCAGCAATATTCCTGCAGGGATAACCCAGGTTATCCTCCAATACAAACCAATACTGCACGCAATTGCTGTAAAAAATAAAAAAATAGCAAACCTAACCGGGTCAACCCCTATTTTTGAATTCATAACAGCGAATGGTGGGCTTTTACGGATAAGTGGATCGAAACTCTTATTGTGACTGAGCAAATTTTCAGGCATCTTCTCTCCCCCAGTTTTTAATGAAATTTTGAGTTGACTTCAAAATCAAAACTTATTTTGTCTTTAACCTAAAACGACGCTGAATGTATTCCAATAATTCTTCTGGACTGAAACCCAACTCAAAGGCCTCAATAAACAGTTTATCAACTAATTGATCCAAACGCTCTTTGTTACGGCCATTTGTTTTCATCACGTTCTTTTCGCTGACAAAAGTCCCTTTCCCTTGCCTGGTTGACAGCACTCCTTCCTTTTCTAGTTCTGAATAAACCCGGCTGATTGTATTAACATTTACTTTTAGATCAACTGCTAATTGTCGAACAGTTGGAAGTTGTGAACCTGGAGGAATTTTTCCTGTGGCAATAGCGTATTTTATTTCATTTTTTAATTGAATATATATGGGTATACCACTATCGAAATCAATTTCGAATTTCATTAGATATTACATCCTCCAAGCTATCAAAGGGTACCACCGCTTCCTATGAAAAGGATATTCTATTCATATTGTTTGACAATAGCATAAAGGAAAAGTATATGATCTTTGTTTGTTCAATGTTATTTAACTGTATCAACTGCTATTGTACCCATTTATAGTTTTCTAATTATTAATAATTATATCATAACCCCTTATCTTTTTTCCTGAGTAATGTTTTGCAATTGCTCGGGTCAAAAGCCTGCCATAATAGATTGCCTTCGGCAGGAATAAGAAGGACATCCGTAAGCGCGAGTCTGAACTGGAAGTACAGCATCTACAAATACTTCCTTGGTTACATCAATGCCAATATTTATAAGTTGTATAATTATATTTTTTTATCAATAAACAGTATTTCAAATATATACTTTATAACGGCAAATAAAATAAAGCAGCTCAATAGATGAAATATTTTGTTGGATTGAGGTCAGGTTTCACAAGTATTAGTTCGGCGTACTACTAGTGATTTTGGAACGGTTTCGGGGAGCAATCACGATCCCATATCCATGGTGCTTATTTTGACTTTGATCATGCAAGTATCCCCTCCACGCTAGAACCTGTAACAGCTTTAATATTGTCGAGTTTTTTGTTTCTGGAGAGCTTGACCGCAACAAAATTGATTGGATACCTGCTCATTATCAGTTCTGTTTTACTTATGGCTAATCAAAATGTGAACAAAAAAAATAAACTGTAAGTTTGCACATTCTCTGTCTCACTAACCCAATGAGGTATGAGTAAAATCTTAGTGGGGGGATGGATTTAGAAAAGGTTAAATCCAAGAAGGAAAA
>LFTQ01000178.1 GCA_001513545.1 Clostridia bacterium DTU068
TTCCTGTCTAACCATATTTACTATCCGAAACTATAATATGGGAGGTGATAAGCCAGTGCATTTTATCAGAAAAAGGTTTTTGCCCGCTCTTAGTCTTGTACTGATCTGCGGCCTGCTTTTTCCAGGGATCTCAGAAGCCGCTACTTACACAGTGAAATCAGGCGACTCACTCTGGGCGATCGCGAATCGGTACAATACTACTGTAGCCAAACTGCAGCAGCTCAATAACATCTCCGGAACGCTGATTTACCCAGGGCAGGTGCTGAAGGTGAGTGAAGGTTCAGCCGAGAACCAGAAGCCGCCTGCTTCTAATCCGAGCAATCCCAGCACCAGCACATACACAGTGAAATCCGGAGACTCGCTCTGGGCGATTGCGAATAAGTTCAATATGACTGTTGCCCAGCTGCAGCAACTCAACAACATCTCCGGAACACTGATTTACCCGGGCCAGGTGCTCAAAGTAAAAGGCGAACCTGCAAAAAATCCGGATCCACCTGCTAAAAAACCGGATCCGCCTGCTCCTAATCCGAGCAAACCGGGAACCACCACTTACACAGTGAAATCCGGAGACTCGCTTTGGGCGATCGCGAACAAGTTCAACATGACTGTTGCCCAGCTGCAGCAGCTCAACAACATCTCCGGAACACTGATTTACCCGGGTCAAGTGCTCAAAGTAAAAGGTGAACCTGCGAAAAACCCGGATCCACCTGCTACTAAACCCAGCAACCCCAGCACCAGCACCTACACAGTGAAATCCGGGGACTCACTTTGGGCAATTGCGAACCGTTACGGGATGACAGTCAATCAGCTCATGAGCCTGAACAACTTAAAAAGTACTATCATCTACCCAGGCCAAGTGCTCAAAGTAAGTGGACAAGCTTCGGGAAGCAACCCGAGCCGCAGCGGTAGCTCCATTGTCCAAACAGCTTCCCGCTATCTGGGTGTCCGCTATGTATATGGAGGCACTTCACCATCGGGATTTGACTGCTCCGGTTTGGTTCAGTACGTGTATGCTCAGCACGGGATCAACCTGCCGCGCGTAGCCTGTGACCAGGCAAACGCCGGAACAAAGATCACGAGCATGTCTAAACTGCTGCCAGGAGATCTTGTTTGTTTCTCCAACAATATGAACGGCTATGTCGATCATATCGGCATTTATATTGGAAACAACCAGATCATCCATGCAAGCAGCAGTGCAGGCAAAGTTGTTATATCTTCTCTGAGCGGCAGTTGGTACCAGACGAGGTTTGTCCGGGGTGTGCGCGTATTATAGCAGTTGGCCGACTTTAATGGAGCAGTGTGGAACAACTTCTTATGAAAAACGTATAAAGATAATGCTTTTTAGGTAAAACACTTATAAACAAAACGGCCGGGATAGCAGCTTGAAATCCTGGCCGTTCTTTATTTCTCCCATAGAACCAACTTATCCCAGCTATGAGTCACCTAAAGCCACGAAAGGGATGTATTTATTATTACCTGGGCGTTTTTCACTCCACCCGATAAGAAACCCACAATCCCAGAGCAAACAAAGCTACGGCATAAGCTGCTAGAACCAGCAAGGATACCAGAGGAAATCCGGTATTCAACGCTATAGCTCTCAAAGAAACAGCGGAATGAGTAAGGGGCAATATTTGTACAAAATAGGCAATAGCATCGGGATATTTTTCCACTTTGAAAAATGTCCCACACAAAAAGGTCATGGGAAGAATCACAAAGGTCGAAAACCGTGACATGCCTTCGTGAGAATTAACCACCATCGCTGCCACCAATCCTAATGCAGCAAATAAAAAACAGGTCAGAAGCAAAGAAAGAAAGAACCACCCATTAAGATGCAAATTTGCTCCAAAAAAATAGGAAAAGATAATGATGAGCCCCGAAGAAAACAGTCCGCGGAAACAGCCGCTGAAAATGTTCCCCAGCACCAATGAGGAAACACTGATCGGAGCCGCCAGGAATTCCTCAAGTGTTTTATGATAAAGCCTGCTGACATTAAGGGAAACACCTGTGGCATTGTAGCTGGCATTCATGGCGCTTAAGGCAACAATACCGGGTACCACAAAATCAAGGTAGCTTGTACTGCCGAACTGGATATTTCTCCCTAACCCCCAACCAAAAGAGAGCAAGTATAACAGGGGGCTTACCATACTTCCTGCAAAAAAGCTCTTGAATTTCTTACGAAGCAGCACCATTTCCCGCCAAAAAACAGTGTAGGTATCATATACCATCTCAGCCACCCACCTTGCGCCCTGTTAGTTCCACAAAAACATCTTCCAGGTTACTTTCCCTGATCACTACATTTTTTCTCATTGCTGCGACATACTGGAGCGCCTCTCCCCTCTCTTCGAATACATGGTACTCAGTTTCATTATGGTTAGGCACCTCCACAACAACCTTGCCCACTTTCTTCTTTAATTCCTCCGGTGTTCCCAGGGCAATCAGCTTACCCTTGTTCATGATCCCCACCCTGTGGCAGAGCAGTTCCGCTTCTTCGATATAGTGGGTGGTCAAAAGCACCGTAATCCCCTGACCATTGAGCCTTCTTATCAGGTCCCAGATCTTGCGGCGCACTTGGGGGTCCAGGCCCACAGTCGGCTCATCCAAGAAAAGGATATTCGGCTTATGCATCAGGGCACGGGCAATCATGAGCCGCCTTTTCATCCCACCGGAGAATCGACCCACAACTGTATCCGCACGCTCAGTCAAATCGACAAATTCAAGTAGTTTTTCGATCTGGATACGGCGCTCCTGATTTGGGATCTTAAAGAGGCGTCCGTGTAATTCCATGTTTTCCCGTGCTGTCATCTCTACATCGAGGTTTTCTGTTTGTGAAACAACACCGATTTCTTTTTTGACCTCTGTTTTTTTACGGGAAACCTCCTTGCCGTTGATATAGACATTTCCTGCCGTTGGACTTGCCAAGGTGGTAAGGATTCGTATTGTGGTTGTCTTTCCTGCTCCATTTGGCCCCAGCAAGCCGAATATTTCTCCCGCCTTCACATGCAAATCAATATTATCGACAGCTTTAACCTCTTTGTAGTACTTGCAGAGACCTCTTATTTCAATCAAAAGGACACCCCCATTTCCGTATCGGACGGCCCACTGATCTTCATTGTTCATCTTCTTGGCAGAGTTCACCGAACGTTCAGTTCGTCCCTGTATCAAAGCTCTGCATACGACTATTTGTGTTTATGGGTAGCATGTGTATGGGTATGTGTATGGGTATGTGTATGTGTATGACGTGTACCTCCCATGATGTCTTCAAGTTTCTGCTGATCCAGACTAAGGTCCTGGAAGGGTTTGCGGCGCATTCGGTGCATGAGAGCCAGATCTGCTGTAGCACGGATATCCTCTTCGCTGACTTCTTCACGCCCCTGAAGAGCAGCCATGGTTTTTGCTGCCTTGATCATGATCAGATCGGCGCGGTGGCCATCAACTCCCATTTCTACAGCTATCTCTGCGATTAGGTAGAGCATCCTATCAGATACCTGTACCTTAGGCAGTGCTTTTTTGGCTGCTATGATCTGCTGCCGGAGTTTTTCCTGTTCCGGTTCCCAATCTGCGCAAAAACGCGCCGGGTCTTCTTCAAAGGCAATTCTTCTGCGGATCACCTCTACCCGCTGGTCCGGGTCTAGGATCCCCTCGATCTGTACACACAAGCCAAAGCGGTCTAAGAGTTGGGGCCTCAGTTCCCCTTCTTCGGGGTTCATGGTTCCTACAAGCATGAAGTTTGCCGGATGGGTAAAAGAGACCCCCTCTCTCTCCACTGTATTAACGCCCATAGCTGCTGAATCCAATAAAACATCAACTATATGGTCATCCAGCAGGTTGACTTCATCCACATAGAGTATGCCGCGGTTGGCCTCTGCCAGGATTCCGGGCTCAAAGCGCTTTTCCCCTTTTTTGATGGCCTCTTCCAGGTCCAGGGTTCCTACCACACGGTCCTCTGTGGCGGAAACGGGCAGTTCTACAACTCGCATCTTGCGTTTTGTCTTTTCTAATTCTTTACCCATCTGCAGCTGCTCTCTGCAAGAACTGCACATGGTGGTAACATCCTCCGGGTCACAGCCAAAGGGGCAGCCGGCCACTACCTGATTATCAGGCAGTAAGGCTGCCAGGGCGCGCACTGCAGTGGACTTAGCTGTTCCTTTTTCTCCCCGTATTAAAACACCTGCCAGCTTAGGATTAATGGCATTGAGAATCAGGGCGAGTTTCATGCTCTCCTGTCCCACAATTGCTGTGAAGGGGTAAATGTACCTTACGGTCTGTTCTATTATTTGTTCCATAATTACCAATCCTTTCTCTTTTGTTCATTATGCAAAACTCTCGCCAGTCTATTAAGGCAAAGGCATCCCCATCTAATCCCTGAAAAAGTAGGAAAAATCAGCCCCCTAAAAACATGACAAAGGGAGTGCAAGGTTGGGTTTTCACACAGTATGGCCTCTCCTTGTCTCCCCCTGTCACACATCCAGAACGCTGTGTACAGCTTCCACAAGGCGATCAGCCTTGAGATCATCCAGTTTATAGTACTCTGCATCCATTGCTTCGGCCAGCCGTTGGGCCAGGCCGAATGTGAGAAAACCGCTGTTCTCCACATCCACAACCAGGCTTTTGATGCGCTCTTCATCTTTGATTATCTCTGCGGCACGGCTGGCTTCTGCTAATGGCCGCTCCTCACCTATACTTACATTGGCTTTGCCATCGGAGATAATGATCAGCAGCGGCCTGATATCGGGATCTTTAAAGAGATGGGCCTTAGCCACCTCATAGGCTTTGATGAGCCCAGCGGAAAGAGGTGTCCTGCCGCCGGTAGGAAGTTCTTCCAGGAGTTTTTGGGCGCGCTCTACACTGTTGGTAGGGGGAAGGATAAGCTCCGCCTGTTCCCCACGGAAGGCTATCATACCCACTCTGTCCCGCTTTTGGTACGCATCTAAAAGCAGTGACAGGACAGCTCCCTTGGCCTCCACCATCCTCTGCTGGGCTCCCATAGAGCCGCTGGCATCGACAACAAAAAGAAGAAAGTTGTCCACCCTTTTCTCTCGCACCTTTTCCCGCAAATCACCAAGTTCAATGACAACAGCAACCCCATCCCGCTGGCGACGCTTCTGGTAAGGTGCCGCCGCACGGAGTGTTGCATCAAAGGCCAAATCCTGCCTCTCCCAGCGCATAGTGCTCCGCACATAGCGGCCTGATTTGGTGGCTGTCTGGCCCCGGGACCTCCTCCCCGATCCCCTGCGCAGTATGCCCTTGACCTTATAGCTGATCCGGCGTACCGGAAATGGCTCGCCCACCGCAAAAACCACATCAGGTGCACCCTGAGGTGGTGCTTTTTGTGGCGGTGGATCCTTCTCTTCCTGCTGATCATCTTGCATTTCAGGAGGCTGTTGTTGTTCCTGTTCCTGTTCCTGCTCCTGCTCCTGTTCTTCTTCCTCTTCTGCTTCCTCAGGCTGATCAGGCTCTTCAGGTTCCGGGGGTTCCGGTTCCTGTGGCGGCGGGGGTGCCTCACGCATGCGGTGGGGAAGAACATATTCCGCTGCCTCGTGGACATCACTTTCAGTAACTTCTCGCCTTCCGTAAAGGGCAGCTAAGGTGCGGGCACAGGCAGTCATCACCAGATCCGCTCTGTGGCCTGCCACCAGTGCTTCGGTGCAGATCAGGGTAACCAACTCTTCCAATTCCGGTGCCATGGTAACCTCTGGAAGCAGGTGGCGAGCATTGATGATTTGCTGGCGCACTCTTTCTTCTTCCGCAGACCACTTTTCCAGAAATCCCAGGGGGTCCTGGTCAAAAGCCTCCCGGCGCTTGATAATCTCTACCCTCATCTCCGGGTCCGTCTCACCCTCGATCTGGACACAGAGCCCGAAGCGGTCAATCAACTGGGGACGCAGTTCTCCCTCTTCCGGGTTCATGGTTCCCACCAGGATAAACTCTGCCGGGTGGCTGTAGGAGATCCCCTCTCTCTCCACATAGTTGACACCCAATGCTGCAGCATCAAGTAGCAAATCCACCAAGTGGTCATCTAAAAGATTGACCTCATCCACATAGAGGATCCCCCGGTTCGCCCGGGCTAACAGTCCGGGTTCAAAGCGGCGCCCCCCCTCTTTCACTGCATACTCGAAATCCAAACTCCCCACCACACGGTCTTCAGTGGCAGATACCGGAAGATCAACAACCTGTACCCGCCGCCAGACGAGTGGCGGGGTTTCCCCGTTATAAGCAGATCTGCAATTAACACAGTACTTACTAGGCTGAAAGGGGTCACACTGGTAAGGACAGCCTGCTATCACCGGTATTTCAGGCAGCAGAGCAGCCAGAGCACGCACCGCCGTCGACTTGGCAGTGCCTTTCTCTCCCCTGATCAGAACGCCCCCCAGCCGGGGATTGATGGCATTTAACAAAAGGGCTTTTTTCATTTTTTCCTGTCCCAGCAGTGCTGTAAAGGGATAAACAAATCTTTTACTGTATCTTATATTGCTATTATTGCTATGCAAATTTTCACCTCCAAACCAAAACACTACAGCAGCCCGCCTCTGATGGCGCTCAATCTATGAAAAAGGCCATGAAAGACCTAACCAACAAAAACAGGAAAGGAGATTCATGGCCATGATACCCTTACTTTGATACAGGTGGATAAGCCCACTCTCCCTGGAACGGCACATCCAGCCACTTTTCAAAGTATTCTTTAAGAACCTTTTCAGGATCTAAATCCTGGAACTGATCCGGATAGAACCACTTGACCAGATATAGGGCTCCCAGGTAGGTCTTATTGGCACCAAGAAGTTCACTGGAAATAACATATATCTGCTCATTTTTCAGAGCATCTGTTTTACTTAGAACTTTATTGTTTTTTATACTTTCATAATAATCCTTAACCGCTGTATCACCCTTAACTTCATATCCTAGATATCCATCTGTACGATCTATTAAAATTACGGCTTCCGGATTCTGTTCTAAAATCCATTCCGGGTTAACCTCCGGATATTGCTCCAGTTCCCCAGCCACATTATCTAAACCGGCCCTCTCTAATCCTTGAGCAGTAGCTGTACCGCTGCCATAAGTACTCCATTTCTCTTGCGCTAAATAACTGGTAGTTATAGTAAATACAGATGCCTTTTCATCCTCTTTTATATCTTTCACTTTATCTAAAATCGCTATTTGCTCACCTTTCCACTTCAAGAAGGCGTCCGCTTGATCTTCTTTACCAAACACCTTGCCCAATGTTTTTAAATCTTTATCATATTCTTCCGGCTTATAAAAGTCCAGAAGCAAAACCTTGACATCTGTAGATTTTAATTTCTCGGCGACCTCCTCACCCGCTCCACTGCTGGCATATGATATTACAAGCTGCGGATCCATTTCGACAATCTTTTCAAAATTGGGCTCGCTCCAAGTTCCAACCACCTCTTTATCCTGCATACCGAGAAAGGGGTCTTTTTGGACTGTATCACTGACCCCAACCACCTTGTCCTGTACACCCAATATGCGCATGGCTTCACACGCATCGCTATTAAGTATGACTACTTTATCTATAGTTTGGGGCAATTCTACACTCCTGCCTAACGAATCAGTAACAGTAACATTCTCGCTGGCCTGTTTTTGACCCTTATCTGAATCGCTCGTCCCACAACCGGTCATCAGCAGCATACAGCTCAGAACACAGATTAAAACAGGTAATAAATACCTTTTTAATCTCATCTTCTATCACACCTTTCTCTTTTAAAAATTTTTTTCTAACTGACTGCCAAAATAAAAAAATGCTCACCTCCTCCTCAAGACCTTGTAGCCGCAGCCACTTTTAGTTCACTAGCCGCGGATTCCTTCTGCGAGTCGCTCGGTTTGACGGTGATCACATAGGGACCCAGTTTTGTATTTATGATCATGGAATCAACACCGTAGACATCCTTGATGTTCTCTGTGGTTAAAACATCCTGTGCCTTCCCAGCAGCAAAAACTACGCCCCCTTTTAGCATTAAGATTTTATCCGCGAAACGGGCTGCTAAATTGAGATCATGAACCACAATTATCACGCATTTTTTCTGCTCCCGTGCAATACTTTGGATCAACTCCATCACTTCCAGCTGATGCCTTACATCAAGGTTGCTTGTAGGTTCATCAAGGAGCAGCACCTCCGGTTCCTGTGCCAGGGCACGGGCTATGAGAACCTTCTGCCTCTCTCCCCCGCTTAATTCGTACAAATAGCGCTCTACAAACTGTTTAAGTCCCATACGCAATAGTATCGAGTTGACAATTTTCAGATCCTTTTTACCGACACCCCAGCTGATGTGTGGTTTGCGGCCCATCAACACCGTTTCCATGACATTGAAAGAAAAAACATCTTTTGCTGTTTGGGGAACGTAACCCAACATGCAGGCGCGCTCTTTGGCAGTAAAACTGGAGAGTTCTTTCCCATCCAGGAAGACGGTGCCCTTCTGCGGCTTAAGGATTCTATTAATACAGCGAATCAAAGTGCTTTTACCCGCTCCGTTTGCCCCGATAACAGCCAGCACCTCACCTGACTTTGCTTCCAGTTCCACATCATGCAATATCTCCCGGCTCCCATAACAAAAACAAACACCATTTACGTTCAGCTCCATATTGACATCGCTCCCTTTTCAGCTCTGCAATTTCGCCTTGATTTCCTGCATCTTGGCACCCCAATCGGCTACTTCCTCATGGGTGAGGATATCGATGGAACCTCCCTGGAAGTCGCCCTTGATCTCACCCATCCTCTCTTCGATCCAACCCTCTATTTCCAGGTAGTACTCTTTCAGTCCATCGATCACTTCAGGGGCCGCATCCCACAGTCCGCGCTGGTGCGCCTCCAGGAGGCGGCGGGCGATCTCCTCCATGGCCCAGGGGTTATGCTCTTCAAAGAATTTGCGGTTCTCTTCATCCAGGATGAAGGTTTTGGTGATGTCATCAAAGATCCAGTCATCGACCTCCTGGGTTGTAGCCTCCCAACCGTAAACCCGGCCCACTCTCTTGGAGATGTCTCCTGCTCCTTTGTAGCCGTGCCTCTTCTGCCCTTCGATCCACTTGGGGTTGAGGAGTTTTGTCCTCACCACTCTCCGCACTTCATCAGCCAATGTCCTTACTTCCACATGTTCCGGCTCTCTGGTGTCTCCGTAGTAAACTCTGACCTCTTTGCCTGAGGCGACTCTTGCCGCGGCTGTCAGGCCGCCATGGGTGCCGAAGTAACAGCAGCAACCGAAAAGGTCGCTTTCATCGGTCACTACTTTGTTATAGGTGATGTCTACGGTACGCAAACTGGACTGGAGTTGTTTGAAGGCTTCCTGGCCATAAACATCTTTGCCATAGGCATAGCCGTTCCAGAAGAGGAAGATGTCTGCTAGGTCCTTTTCTTCTTTCCAGGCTGAGGCGTAAACTGCCAGGTTGACTCCCGAGGAATAGGTGCCTGGTTTGGCGGCAAAGATACGCAATGTGGCATTTCGCCAAGATTCTTTGTCTTCTTTGCCCTCTAGCTGGGCAAGGGTGTGTTTGCGCACATAGTTTTGTTCTTCTGGTTCCTCCAGGGCGGCAACAGTGGCAATGGCTTCATCCAGGAGTTCCACACAATTGCAGAACATGTCCCTTGTGATCCCTGATACTCTGACGGTCAGGTCTACGCGCGGACGCCCCAGTTCCTCCAGGGGGATCACCTCTATTCCGGATACTCTCCCGTTGGGCAGCCATTTGGGCCGTACACCTAACAAATAGAGCATCTGGCCTAAACCCTCTCCATCTGCCCACATGATGTCATTGCACATCCAGTAAAGGGCAATGTTTTCGGGGTATCTGCCTTCCTCTTCAAGGTGTTTTTCCAGTACTTTATCTGCCAGGCGTTTTCCTACCTCCCAGGCTGCCTTTGTGGGTACCCGGTATGGATCCAGGGAGTAGAAGTTGCGCCCTGTGGGCAGGACATCATCTCTGCCCCGGGTAATCAGTCCTGAGGGGCCTGCAGGGATGTATTTGCCTTGGAAACCTGCCAGCAGCGCTTCAATTTCCTTTGATGCTTCAATGCGGGCATCCAGATCGAGCACTCTGGGCAGTACTTCATTGAGCGAAGGCAGAGCCTGGGGGCAGAGGAATTTTTCTCCCAGGATTTTATGGGCTAAAGCGGGTCCTGCTTCTCTGCCTGTAAGGAAGTGTTGGATAAATGCTTTTCCTGCCAGATCTATTTCTTCCAGGAGTGCGCCGTAGGATTTGCCGTGTTTGAGTGAAATCTTGCTCTGGTCGGCTATCAGTTCTGCAAGGTCTAGATCCATCAGTGCGGCGATGCTGCGGCGTAGGGATACATCCTGGCCGGCATCAAAGCGGAGGATAGAGTTAATGAAGGATACTTTGCGCTCTCCCTCTGGCAGTTCTCCGAAGATGTGCATACCGTCCTGGATCTGGGTGTTGCGGATGGTGGAGAGGATCCCGTGGGCGCCTTCAATGATCTCTTCTATGTTGTCATGCCCCCCATCTATAGGGATTTGCTTGTCTAAGTTGGTCTTTTTGATCTCTTCTATGATCAGGTGTTCCAGCATATGGGCTCTGGTGGGGTCTGCCACCTTCGCTTTTTCGTATTCTTCCAGGTAGCGGTCCAGTTCTGCCAGTTCGTCGTAGAGGCCGCCTTCGGTCATTACGGTCTGCATATGATCCACCAGTGTGGCATAGCTTCTTCTTTTGGCAATCACTCCCTCCGGTGGGTTGTCGGCGTTGTAGATGTAGAGGTGTGGCATATCGCCTATTCCCAAATCAGGATAGCAGTCCCGGGATAGTCCAACTCCTTTGCCTGGTAGAAACTCCAGGTTGCCGTGGGTGCCTACATGTATGATCACATCTGCTTTGAAGTCATGCTCGATAAATCGGTAGGTGGCCATGTACTGGTGTGGCGGCGGAATGTCGGGGTCGTGCAGGATCTTGCAGACTTGTCCGTCACATTTAGGTCCTGCACAGCCGCGCTTGGGTTGGACGCAGATCACCGCATTCCCGTACTGTACTCCGGTGACCAGAATTTTCCCACCGTAAACCATTGCTGCCGGTACTCCGTTTAGCTCTTCTCCCGGGGGGTTGCCCCAAGCATCACAGATCCGTTTTTTCACATGGGGGGATAGGGTATCAAACCACTGGCGGTATTCTTCCACTGGGACCAACTTCAAAGCTCCGCCTTTGCTGACGATTTCGTCTGTAGTGGTCCAGCGGAATTCGGAGATGGCTTTGCGGTCCATGATGTTGTCGATCAGTTCTTTGCCATCTGCTGGAACATCTACTGTATAGCCTTCTTTTTGCATCTGCTGCAGGATCCTGGCTACGCTCTCCAGGGTGTCCAGTTTAGCGCCTCCTCCTACAGTGGCTTCTACTGACGCACAGGGGTTGTTATGCAGAATGAAGGCTACTTTGCGCTCTGCCACAGGTTTTTCAGCTAAGCGGATCCAGTTGGCTACCCTGTCCACCAGGTGCTGGCAGCGCTCCGGTAGGGGATCTCTAAATTCCATATCTCCATCTCGACCCACTCCTCCGATGTAGAGGGGCTCGATGACGCCTTCAAACTCGGGCATGGAGATGGACCAGGAGATTTCGCTGCTCAAACCCTGAGGGTCTGCTGCCCATTCTTCAATGGTATGGCGATAGGAAACAACCGGCTGGAAAATGGGAACATTTAATCTCTTTAAGAGATCGACTCCTGATGCGGCTACATCCTCTTTATTAAAATCATCTCCTCTTTTCGATTCGAGGAAGAACGAGATAAGCTTGACCATCGCATTGATGCGGGGCTTCCCCTCCCGGTCAAGGAAGAAATCCTGAACTACCCCTGCGGAACCCCTGGTTCCAAGGTCTGCGTCTTTTAATGAATAACAAAAGGCAGGGATGACATTATAGCCCTTTGCTTCAAAAAGCCTGATTAACAGTTTTTCTACAGCGATATTGTCGTTTACCCAGTAGCCCCGCGAGAATAAAAGACCGATGGTCGGTGCTTTTCTGGGTTTGTACCAAGCAAGGTAATCCTCTACATTATCGAAGTAATGAGGTGCATCAGGGTGGTAGATCCCCTCCCAGGGATGGGCAAAGGGTTCTTTGTAGTCAACCTGTAAACCTATGACTTCTGCGGCCAGGTAGTTCAGCATCTGGACAAAGTTATCTACACCGCCGTACACAACATACGTATGGCATTTGTCTACTATCTCCAGGGGTACAGTGGAGAGCAGCCACAGTCCAGGATCGTGTCCTAAACAGACCACCGGTTTATCCAGTTGTTTAACAGCGTTTTCCAGCTCGTCCCAAATGGCTTCACCAGATGACCTGTACAAAAAGATTAAGTCTGCGCTGGCCAGGTCATCCAACGCAGAGGCCATATCCTCTTTGCCTTCATCCAAATAACGGGCTGAGTAAACACGCAACTCAATCATATCTTTGAGCAGTTCCCCTGCTCTGCGCATTGTTGTGGCATGGCTCTGCCACAGAATAGCGGTGATTTTTATCATAGATTGGGCCTCCTTACCATTAAATTCATTAATTCATTAACACCAATACAGCCAGTCTATTGCTGAAAAAAAGCCATGAAAATCTAACCCCGCCTTCTCAGCGAGAAAGACCTTCATGGCCTATTTACAAAAAACTTTTTTTTAATTAACTTTATGCTATTCCTCTAAACCCAGTTTTCCTTGCCGGTTTTAACCAACATTATTGCAACTTTCATCGATCAGGTTGTTACCACCTACCAAAAAACAAAAAAAGCCACAAAACCTTTCCTTCATGGAAAAGCCTTCATGGCTGTAACTTTCATTATCATATGAAATTATTTAAGATAACTGAAAGTTATTAACTTGCCGACATAGCTTATCGACACTGGCAATACTGGAACAGTATCTTTCATAGATACATTTTTCCATCCAGGAAGCAGTGTGACTATTTTATAACTATTCACTACAAAAACGCAGATTCCTGCTACAAATTGCAGTTTTTTTGACAGGCCGGTTAATATACCTCTTCTGTCACCGTCATTGACCGGCAACATCATGCGAGATTTTCCGCGTCTTCATTATGCCTAAGCAAGTTCTTTACTGACACGCCCAGTTAACTCCACAAAGACATCTTCCAAATTAGTTCTGCGCACCACAGTGTCACAATCCTGACCAGATGCAAAATTTTTGGCTTCCTGCCTTGTTGCAAAAAAATGGCGCTCCACACCAAAATCTTTGAGAAATTCGACACAAAATTCGCCGATATTCTGTTTAAGCTTTTTTGGACTGTCCAGGGCTATTAATTTGCCATAATCTATAATCCCCACCCTGTGACAGAGGCTTTCCGCTTCCTCAATATAGTGAGTGGTTAAAAGCACTGTAACACCTGACCGGTTCATCAACAGAATCAAGTCCCAGATTTTTCTGCGTGTCTGGGGGTCGAGCCCCACAGTAGGTTCGTCTAAAAACAAAATCGAAGGGCCATGAAGCAGCGCCCTGGCAATGATCAGGCGACGGGCCATCCCGCCGGAATAATTCCGGACCCGTTCATCAGCTCTATCCTCGAGACCAACATATGCCAACAGTTCTGCGATTCTGGCATCACGGATTTTTTTAGGCATTTTGTGCAAAAGAGCATGTAGTAAAAGGTTTTCCCTGCCGGTTAATTCCTGCTCAAAATTGTTCTGCTGGGGCACAACCCCAATCCGCCTTTTGACCTCTACTTGCTCATTGACAACTGAATAACCGTCAACAAATAATTCTCCGGCCGTCGGCTTTGTTAAAGTAGTCAGCATCCTGATTGTTGTTGTTTTTCCAGCCCCATTTGGGCCAAGCAACCCAAAGATCTCACCGCTGTTCACAGAAAAGGAAACCCCGTCAACAGCAGTAACAGAGCCATAGCGTTTAACAATATTGCGCACTTCTAGCATTTTATACGATGTATTTCCCATAATGACCTCCATTTCGCCGCTAGCGGTGGCAACACAAATAGTAATGAAAAATGGTGGGCGGTTTCAACTGTTTGGTATTGTAATTCCATTGTTTTTCAAGCATCCATTTTATTTAACTTATATAACCCCACTATAAAAAAGAGTGCAATCCACCCCACAAGCAATAACATTAGCTTTAAGGATAAACCCGTTCCTGCCAAAGTAGAGCGTAAAAGCTGTGCCGCAGGGGTAAGGGGAAAGCACCAAACGAACGGCTGCAGCAATTCGGGCAGGCGTTCAACAGGAATCAATGTGCCGCTGAGATAGGTTACAGGAATTAGTATTAGCTCATTGATCAAAGCCTGGTCATCAAACCTGCGAATAAATAAACCGAGCATAACAGCAAAGCTGGCAAAACAAAAGGCGGTCAACAGCACTGCTCCGAAAAATGCCGTATTCACACGCAAAGGCACGATAAAGCTGATAACAATGATAACTATCAAACCTGAGGCAAGCCCCCGCATCATTCCACCGAGGGTATAACCAAGCCAAATTGATAGATTGCCGGCAGGTGCCAGCCGGTAGGAATCAAAGCTTTTATAATGTATACGTGAATAGTACATGCGTGTCATCACTGAGGTCATTCCGTTGTTAAACAGCGCCAAGGCAACAACGCCAGGAACTAGAAACTCCAGGTAGCTCATTCCACCAGGCATCATCATCTTCATGCGCTGCCCTACTCCCATACCAAATGAAAGCAGAAAGATCAGCGGCGACAACATGTAAATCACAATGTACATCCAGAACTTATTCCGCCAGGTGATAAATTCCTCCCAAACAATAGGCAGCCAGGATGGCAGCAACGCTGTTTTGCTCTGTATACGGTAATCTGCTCTGACAGACATAGCTAATCCTCCCGCCTTTTGTTTAACATATAGTAGGCCAGGATATAGAATGCCCCTAACCAGCCCAGACTCTGTGCAAACCAGGATAAATTACCGCTCCCAGTCAGGGCAAGAGCACGCAAATTGTAGGTAGCAGCGGTCAGAGGCAGGCCCCAACTGACTTGCTCCAAGATACCTGGCAAGTTCTCTACCGGGAAAAAGGTGCCACAGAAAAAGGTCATAGGGAAAACGATCATGTTAGAAAACATCAAGGAATCCTTTTCTCTCCCGGCAATCATAGCTATGGCAACTGCCAGGCAAGCAAAGGTAAGGCAAATCACAAATAACTGCAGGAAAAAGCTGAATGTAAGATGAAAACCCTTTACAAAAATCTGTGATGCCAGAAACACAATCCCTGAGACAAGAAATCCTTTTGTACCGGCACCCATAATATGGCCGATCAGAAGGGATGTGTTGGAGATGGGAGCAAGCAGGTATTCATCAAGCACTCTGTAAAAAACTCTCCTCAGGGTAAACCAGTTCACCAGATCACCGTAGCTGGAGGAGACAGCAGCCATTACCAAAAGGCCGGGCACTAAAAAACCCAGGTAACTGTCTGAGGCATCAGTTCTGTAACCGCCCATGTTCCAAGCGAAAATGGCCAGGAAAATAACGGGTTTGTTAAGGCCCCCTATGATAAAACGCCACCAGCGCCGCCGCCAAACCATTCCCATAGACAGCATAATAGGAACCCAGTCTAGATAAGTCTTCTTTGTAACTGACCAGCTTGCACCTATGGCTGCATTTCCACCCTTTAAGGCAGTCAAATTTTCGATGTCTTCTTTGTTATGAAAAAGCATGTTCTTTGCTGACATACCCTGTCAACTCCGTAAAAGCATCATTCATTTGATTTTGACTATTAAGTTTCTATAATCCAAAGATAGGGTCCCTTTCATCGGTTAAAATCATTAATTCATTGACTCCAATACTGTCAGTCTACTGCTGAAAAAAGGCCATGAAAATCTAACCCCGCCATCTCAGCGAGAAAGACCTTCATGGCCCTATTTACGAAAATATTTTTTCTATACTTGACTTAAATTTATGCTATTTCTCTAAACCCAATTTTCATTGCCGGTTTCAACCAGCATTATTGTATCTTTTATCAATAGGTTTTCCGTTGCAGTTTCACTACACAGATGCCGCATGCAGAATTTTAATGTTCACTATTCTGGCAACGGATAAGCAAACAAAATATCTTCCGGATATTCAATTTGTAGAAAACGTTCAAGGTACTCCTTATACATAAGTTGTGGAGTTCTTCATGGGTTGTCTCCTCAATTTGAAGAACATAATCGATCATTTATTGCTCGGGATATACCCAACAACCTTTAAAGGGAACTCCAAGCCACTTTTCGAAGTATTCCTTAAGTACGTTTTGCGGTTCAACATCTTTCATTAGTTCCGGATAAATCCCCTTCGCTAAAAACATTGCATTAATGTATGGAGTGCTCGCCATACTAGCGTTAACAATAACCTGTTTATTCTTTCCGGCATTTGTCTGAGCAATGGCTTTATTTGAAAGAACTAGATCCCTAACTTTAGATGCAGCGTCATAATTTGCCACTGTATAGCCAAGCTCATCATAAGATGTGATTAATAGAACATCCGGATTTTGTTGCAGGATCCACTCCACGCTTACTGTCGGATAATCTTGCTCCAAGTCTTTGGCGACATTGATGCCTCCGGCCATATTGATCTGCTGATCAGGACCTGTTCCACCGGCCTGTTCGCCTTTGGATGAAGTTTGAAATTCGTTCTTGACCAGTTTATTTGCATAAAGCTGCAAAACCCTTTTCTTTTCTTCCTGTTTTAAGCTCTTTAAACGGTCGGAAAGTTTCTTCTCCTGTTCGGATTTCCACTTAAGAAAATCGGCGGCCCTTTTTTCTTTACCAAATACTTTAGCTAAGCTGTTCATACACTCATCATACTTTTCAATTTGATGGATATCGAGAGCGATAACCTGAATACCAACTGATTCAAGCTTTGCACGAATTTCATCCGACCCCGTCAGCCATTTCCCCTGTGTGATGACGGCGTCCGGTTTAAGCTCTATTATCTTCTCTATATTTGGAGTAGAGGAACTCCCAATACTCTCTATTGATTCAAAACCTAGATATTCGTTCTTTTGGATACTATCAGAAACACCCACTATTGCCTCATCAGGAACCTGTAAAATACGCAATACCTCAGCTGCCGGCGGGTTCAGAACCGCTACCTTACTCAATTTATCCGGCAGTACAATTTCTGCTCCGCTTGAATCAATTATAGTTATCTCATTTTTATCGCTTTCACCGACAGCTTGTTCATCATTCTCACCACACCCTGCTGCTATACACATAAGCAGGATTAACACAATCACAAAGGACAGCCTTCCGACTTTTCTCATCATCAATCCCCTCCTTATTAATCATTCATAGGGTAAGATCTTTCACCATAACTGTTGTTTCTTCTTGAGCAATAGGTAGAGAAAGAACGGAGCACCAATCAAAGATGTGAGAATCCCTACAGGTATCTCTACAGGCGCCAGCACAATCCGTGCCAAAGTATCAGCAAGCAGGAGCAGTACCGCCCCCATCAGAGCTGCACCGGGCAGTAAAAACCTGTTGTCTGGACCGACGAGAAAACGACATACATGCGGCGCCACTAACCCGATGAACCCGATGATTCCCGTAAAAGCGATAGTACTGGATGCCATCAACGTCGCCAGCATCAAAGTCACCAGTCTCAACCGGTTCACATTAACACCTAGACTGATGGCAACTTCTTCACCTGAGCCTAAGGCATTGAGGTCCCAGGCATATCGTTCCAGAAGGATCAAACAGATCAGAACTATAGGAAACAATATAATAACAGTTTGCCAACTGGCTCCCCAGAGACCTCCCATTAACCACACAACCAGGTCTTTTAAGGCTTCGTTATCAGAAAAATACTTGAGAGCGGATACTCCTGCCTGGAAAAGATAGCCCAGTGCAACACCAGCCAGTATGAGAGTTTCAGGAACAGCTCCTTTAATCTTGGCTATGCCATAGATCAATAACATTGAAATTGAACCAAAAACAAATGAATTTACAACAATCAGATACTTTCCAGCTATAATGAACGCGCTCCCCAGAATGCTTGTCCCCAATACAATGGCAATTGCTGCTCCTAAGGATGCCCCTGCCGATAACCCCAGTGTAAAAGGTGATACCAATGGGTTGCGTAAAACCCCCTGCATAACCGCACCTGCCCCTGCCAGACTGAGACCGGTAAGTATCGCCAGGAGAATCCTGGGGAGTCTGAGCTCCATAACAACGGTCTCTGCCAGGTCGCTGACTGTTGCCAGATGCAAGCCGGGTATCATCCTGCTCACGATTACGCGGGCAACATCGGAAACACTGATCCCTGCTACTCCAGTGGCTGTAGCCGCCAGGGCTATCACAACGAGTGAAATAAGCAGTACCCCTAACATTGTTAATTTCCGTGCTGTGGAATGTTGATATATCTCTTCAAGTTCAGCAGTTCCAGCAGCCTCTTCAGTAGTTGCGGAAACACTCAATATCATCTACTCCCCGAAAAAGATTTTTAACTGAAATCAATGGAAGCCAAAAAGTATAATCAGATTATACCCACCCCCTCAAACAACAAAAAAAGCCATGAACCTTTTCCTTCATGGAAAGGCCTTCATGGCTGTAATTCTAATTACCATATGAAATTATGTAAGCTAACTGATAGTTATCAACTACAATTTGCCGATAAAGCTTATCGAAACCGGTGACCCTGGAACAGTACCCTTCACAGATACATTTCTCCATCCAGGAAGCAGTGCGACTATTTAATAACTATTCACTATAAAAACGCAAATTCCTGCTACGAATTGTAGCTTTTTCCCATCATTTCGCGCGGTCAATCTGTCCCTGCGTGACAAGGGGCGTAACGAGGGGAGAGGGTCGTGTCACGCGACCATGATGAGGGAACGGGAGTCGTGTCATCGTAGTTGGTCGTTGGTATTATTCGGATAGCAGACCAGTCCCCCTGATCGGTCAGGGGGACTGCCCACTAATCGGTCGGTAATCATTTTATATCCTGACAGCAGTACCGCTGGCTGTGACCATCAGCATACCATCACGGACGACCTCATAATCTATGTCGATACCGATAACAGCATTAGCTCCCAACACTTTTGCATCTTCAGCCATTTCCTGCAGAGCCACCTTGCGGGCTTGGTTCAGCTTGGTTTCATAGGCACCGGAACGACCGCCCACAATATCTGTCACAGCAGCGAAGAAATCCCGCACAATATTGGCGCCCATGATGGCCTCCCCGGTAACAATACCCAGGTATTCTTTGACCGGCTTTCCTTCAATCAAGGGTGTAGTTGTCATAATCATCAGTTTTTCCCCCTGTTAACAAATATAGTGTCTGATTCGCCAACTATTTCCTAGTATCCTCTCTTGATAGCGTAGTTTTTTTCAGCAAATACTCCAGAGAAATTGGGAGAACATCCCCTATTTCTGATGTATAATAGCAGATAACAAGGTACAGGCTCCCGTGTATAGTTACAGGGCAAGCCACCTTGAACGGCATCAGACCAACTACAACCAAATCAATCAACAGTTTTCTAAGGGGAGGAACAATAAAATGAATAGTATTCGTCAGAAGGTATTTGATGTTATGGAAAGCATGAATATTCCATATGAAGTGGTTGAGCATCAGCCTGTATACACCATCGAAGAAATGGAAGCAATAGAAGAATTAAATAATAACAGCAAAGATCTGGTGGTAAAAAATTTGTTCATTCGTGACG
>LFTQ01000072.1:0-274 GCA_001513545.1 Clostridia bacterium DTU068
GTGACACGACCCCCGTCAGACTGTGTGACAAACACGCAGGTTTTTTCTAAATAATAGTATCCATTAACGCCAAATCGGATGTTGATAGCAAAAATTTAAGAGATTAATACCCGTTTTTGAGAGACAAAAAGAAGACTCCCGCTTATGCGGGGGTCAATTTTCTTATCATTTCTTCAACTCCCAGAATATTTATCACCCTTCGCAGGTTATAGGCCAGAAAACTCAAGGCCGATTCTGTTTTTACCGATTCTAACCCCTTGGTCAGAAAATGGCT
>LFTQ01000072.1:368-724 GCA_001513545.1 Clostridia bacterium DTU068
TCTGGGCGTATAGTTCTTTGTTTTCCTGTGTTCGTTTGTCTATTTCATCAAGAAGTTCCTGATAAAGATTTCGTGAAATGGTTCTACCTTTCTTGGAACTAGTACACTGGTCTTTAAACTTACATTGCTTGCATGCTCTGAAGTTCTTGTAATCTTGATATTCAACACCATTTATTTTTCTAATACGACTAGGGTAAAGGGGCTGCCCAGCAGGGCATATGTAAATGTTTTGTTCTTGGTCATATTGGAAACGTTCTTGATAAAAATCCGGATTCGCAACACTACCAGTATTTCTTGGTTTAGCTACATAGGTCTCAATTTTGTTTCCTTCGCATTTTTTGAGGTCTGAGGTAGAG
>LFTQ01000111.1 GCA_001513545.1 Clostridia bacterium DTU068
TCAGGGGCGGGTTGGTACCCCCCAACCGCTGACCCGCTCCTGCAGCCCGTTTATACAGCATGGTGAAAGATGGGTTTGATAGAGAGATTCCAAGTATGAGGGATGGTGTTTATGAAAAGATCTTTTCTTATACCATTAGTGCTGGTTTTGTTGGGGATACTGGTGCCTGTTGTTTATACCACCACCCGTGGCGGTGAAGCCCATGATCCTCCAAGCAGTGCTTCTATTGATACAGCAGTGGAAGAAGAAAAAGCTCAGGGGGAAGTAGAGAAAAAGCAGCAGGACCAGGAGAAAGAAGATGAGGTTTCTGGCGATGAAAGTAAAGAGCAGCAGAAATCTCCGGAAACAGCGGTTTCTAATCAGGAGAACTCAAATAAAGGGAGTCAGAGCAAAGAGGATAACAAAAGCGCTGTGAAGCAGCCGACAGGACAGTCATCTAGTTCCAGCCAGGGGAAGAAGCAGGATACTTCAGGCAAAACATCTACTTCAGCGAAAAAAGTGGATGGCCCTGCGCCTGGTTATATTCGGGTAACTGTCACCATTGTGGGTAAAAACGGAAAAATCATGTACAATTCATCAAAAGTGGATGTCAAAGAAAAAGGAACTGTTTTAGATGCCTTATATGCCACAGGGGTCTCCTGTAAGGTGAGGTCCGATGGTTATGTGAGAGCAATA
>LFTQ01000076.1:0-8906 GCA_001513545.1 Clostridia bacterium DTU068
TTATTATACTCCTCCAAAGGTTCTTTGAATTCGGCATTGATGATCACCTGAGTGGTTAATACTTTTCTTAGTTTTTGATAGCGTGCAGTTAATTCCCTTATTAATTTCCTATCATCTTCATTTAATTGTGGTTTTGTTATCAGGTCTTCTAATGCCTTAATATTGGTGGTAGCTATATCAAACCTTATTTGTTCAGGGTACACATCAGGTGACCTATACTCCAGCATTTTGAAGTAAAGTGCACTGCTTTGTTGTAACCTTCGCAGCCAGGAGGTTGTTTCTTGAATTTGATAAGCAAGGTCTTTGCTTTCCTCAACCTGTTTGTTCAATTCTTCTAGGTTTTGAACAGCAAGAAGCAGTTTGTGATCGAAGTCTGTGCTCGCATAGTTAAACAGTTCATCTCTGATATTCAAGTATTTTCTCCATCCTGATAAACCGAATAAAAGGGAGATAATCAGAAGGGCAATAAGAATTTTCTTTTGCATTTTAATTTCTCCTGATTTAAAGTTTCTCAAAATAATATTGCGCTAAATATTGCGTCTAATATCAAAGTCCACGCTCAAACTCCGCAGAAAACCCAGCCTAAAGTGTCTTCTTTCCCAACTTATTCTACAACGGCTAAAAATAACCTTCCGATACATTCAATTACATTCAATGTTATTACCACAGGTAATATGATAATGGAGTTTTAAGGAAACAGAACTGATCTTGTCTGTACTTTTGATAAACCGGTTTATTTTTACGACAAAATAACTTATTTAAGGAAGGGTTTTCCTTTAATATCACGAATAGAAATAAGCAATCACAAATAACGCTACATTGATTACTTTAAGTAATAATGTAAGTGGTTTTGGCGATTTAAATTTTTGTGATTAACCTGGGGGGATGTTTAGGGTTTGTTTATTAAGCTTGTCGGCTATGTGGCCAAACTCCGGATGGTTTTTTAAAAGTAAACAGTTTAAAGAACAGGTGCTTAAAACAAATTTAGCAAAGGAGGGGCTTTCGATTTGAGTAGACTACAAAACAAAACAAAGAGTATTAAAACATTTTTACTTATTTTTGTAGTTGTGGTTACAGTGTTAATCTTTGCGGCACAGACAGGTTTTAGTACTATTAAATTCAGGGGTAATATAGAGGATGAGATAAGCAAGAAATTAGAGTTCCAGGCCGGAGCGGAGGCTGAAAAGCTGTTTTCAAATATTGCGCTGGTAGGCAAGTGTACGGAATTACAGGCCTATAATGTTGCAACTCTAGGTTACAAGGATTATGAGAAATTGCTTGATATTGCTAAGAAATATGTTGAGGAGAACGAGCTTGCTTGCGGCAGCGGTATTTGGTTAGAACCATATATTTATGATGAAAATACTAAATATTTTGGACCCTATATGTACAAGGAAAACGGGGAAGTTGAACTTACTTGGGTGTACAGTAATGCTGATTACGATTACTTTAAGTATGATTGGTATCAAATCGGGATCAATGCAGAAGGAACAGTTGCCTGGACTGAACCATATTTAGATGAAGTGTCTGGCACAGTGATGATCAGTTCAAGCAGTCCTATTCGAGTAGATGGAAAGGTGATAGGGGTTACTACCGTTGATATCGGGTTAGACAACCTGAGAAAATATGTTAAGAATATCAAGGTAGGAAAAAATGGTTTTGCTTTTATTGTAACCCGAGATGGCTATTACCTGGCCAGCAAAGAGCCGGAAAAAGACCTGAAACAGAAGATTACCGAGGATGAAGAAAAAGATGTCAGAGCTGTTGGAAAGGAGATCCTTGAGAAGGATAGGGGTGTCCGGAATGTCAGATTCCAGAATGAAGACTGCTTCTTAACCTTTGTCCCAATAGGGGATACCGGTATGAAACTTGTAGCAGTGATGCCCCAGTCAGAGGCTTTTGCTTCCTTGTATAATGTAATAAAAATCAACATATTGATTTTGGTACTTGCCTTGGTGGCATTTGTATTTTTGATTACCCTTATTCTGCAAAGTAAGATTATAAAACCGCTGGGTATGATGATGCAGGATGCCCAGAAAGTTGCTGAAGGAGATCTTTCTGATTACAAGGTACAGGCTGAGGAAACTGAGCATGGATCTGCTGCAGATGAACTGGACTTGTTGCGGAGTTCTTTTGATACCATGGTAGGCAATTTGAGAGAATTAATCTTGAGAATCGGAGATGCAGCTACTTCTTTAGTAAGTTCATCCCAACAGTTGGCATCTGCAGCTGAACAATCTACCAGTGTTGCTGATCAGATCGCAACTACAACAAATGAGCTTGCTGAAGGAGCTTCTGAGCAAGCGAGGTTATCTATGGAAGGCAGTAAAATGGTTGAAGAGATGATCCAGCAGTTAGGTGATGTGGTGAAAAATGTTGGGTTTACAGAGGAATTGGCCAGGAATGTTAGTAAGTGTGTCAGGAACGGCATGGAGAAAATTGAGTATCAGAAACAGAAGATGGAAGAAAATAAGGAAAAAACATTAAACCTGGGCAATTCTGTTTCCAGTCTGGGAGAGAAATCTCAGCAGATAGGGGATATTATTGAAGTTATTGTGGGGATTGCTGAACAGACAAACCTGCTTGCCTTGAATGCTGCTATTGAGGCTGCCAGAGCCGGGGAGCAGGGCAGAGGCTTTGCTGTGGTTGCAGAAGAGGTGAGAAAACTTGCCGATCAGTCTGCCAATGCCACCCAGGAGATCAGAGCCATTATTAAGGAAATACAAGGCGGTATCGGCAGGGCTAATAATGAAATGGAACAGGCGATATATGCTGTTGGGGAACAGGAAACAGCGGTTGATGCTACTTCTCAAGCATTTAGTGAAATAAGCACAGCGATAGAGGCTTTGGTTGATAAAATCAATGATGTTGCCCAAACAGCTATGGCACTCAGCAAAAATGCCGAAGATGTAAGAACCGGAATCGAAAAAGTGGCTGTTATATCTCAGGAAAGTGCTGCAGCTACTGAGGAGGTGGCTGCTTCTACAGAAGAGCAAACTGCATCTAGTGAAGAGATTTCAGCAGCGGCAAGTCAATTGGCGAAAATCGCCAGTGAACTGCAGAAACAAGTAAACAATTTTAAAGTTTAAGTGGTTGTGGAACAAACCCAGGGGTTGCTAATAAAGAATACGCGCGGGAGGCGGTTGCTGAAATACTCCCCTCCCGTAGCCCTGGGAGCGCCGAAAAAGAATAAGCATTGCGTTTTTTGTCAGCATTTTTTTAACTAATATATCAGATTGAAAGAAGGACTGGCTTGTTCTGCTGCTTTCAATGCTTCCAGGTATTCTTTGCGGGTGATCCTTCTATTAATTTCAGGGTAACGGTGAGCCAGATAGGTGGGGTAATACTGATCCATGATATTGATCCAGGATTTTGGTGATATTTCTTCAGCTATGAATTTCATGAGTGAAGCTGTTCCTGCTAAACCCCCTGGCATTACCAGGTGGCGAATAAGCAGGCCTTTGATTGCTATACCTTCCTCATTCAGCACCAAATCTCCCACCTGTTTATGCATTTCTTTGAGTGCTTCCTTTGCCACCCGGGGGTAATCTAAGATCTGTGAGTATTTGAGTGCTATATTTTTATCTGCATATTTGATGTCAGGCATGTAAATATCAACAATCCCATCAAGCTGGCGCAGGATTTCCAATCTCTCATATCCGCTGCAGTTATAGACCAGGGGCAGTTTCAATCCCTGTTCACAGGCAGCCAGCAGTGCATCCAAGATCTGTGGGATGTAATGGGTTGGGGTGACCAGGTTGATATTCACACATCCTCTTTTTTGGAGTTTGAGCATGATTTCAGCCAACTCAGTTGTGTTTACAGCATATTTATCCATTCCCCTGCTGGTCTCGAAATTCTGGCAGAAAACACAACGCAGGCTGCAGAAAGCGAAAAAAACTGTTCCTGAGCCACCGCCTCCGACCAGAGGTGGCTCTTCCCCAAAGTGAGGGCCGAAACTTGATATTTCCGCATCTTTTCCAGCACCACATTGACCGCGCTCCCCTGAAACCCTGGATGCGCCGCATTCTCTGGGACAAAGGCGGCAGGGCTCCAGTGATTCTTTGAGCACTGAAATCTTTTTAGCCAGTTCACCGGTTTGGTAAAGTTCAATGTAACTCATGGTACATGGTACACCCCCTTTTTTAGTTTATCAAATATTTTACCCCAGGGCTAAAAAATCAATTTGATTTTTCTCTCTGTAAGCCAAGAAAAGCCTGTGAGTTGTCTCATTTTTATGCTAAACTATAGTTTGTACAGCTTAAGCTTTTGCTTAAAAACTTTTTTGATTCCAAAGCAGCTCTCTTGTCAAAATAAATCAATTATAATAAGGTTGTTATTAGTTCAGCACAGGATATTCTTCTTTTGGAGGCACAATCATGACCACAAATGATCTAACCGCTGATCAGGTCACAAAAAGAGTAGCCGCAATGATAGCAGCGGTCAGTTCCTTTATCACACCTTTTCTCGGTTCATCAATGAACATCGCTCTTCCTGGGATCGGGGATGAATTTGGGGTAGATGTGGTTTACTTGAGCTGGTTTGTGACCATCTATATTCTGTCTTCTGCTGTTTTTTTGGTTCCTTTCGGTAGAATTGCTGATATTTACGGGAGAAAAAGAATTTTCTTATATGGAACCATAACTTTTACTATAGCATCATTGCTGGCCTTCTGTGCTCCCAATGCTCAACTGCTAATGGTGACCAGGGCCTTGCAAGGTCTGGGTAGTGCCATGGTATTTGGGACCGGTGTGGCTATTCTCATCTCGGTTTACCCTTTAAAAGAGCGGGGTAAGGCGCTGGGAATCAATGTTGCTGCAGTTTATTTAGGGCTCTCATTGGGGCCTATACTCGGAGGGTTTTTAACTCATCAGCTGGGTTGGAGGAGCATCTTTTTGGTGACCAGCCTGCTTGGCGTTCTGGTGGTTATCCTTGTCCTCACCAAACTGACCGGGGAGTGGGTAGAAGCAGTTGGTGAAAGCTTTGATCTGGTAGGATCACTGGTCTATGGTGCTACGGTACTTGCGCTGATGTATGGTTTTTCCAGGGTTCCCGAAGTGACAGGATTTCTGCTGCTGGCTGTCGGTGTTGCCGGTCTGCTCTTTTTTATCCGGTGGGAACTTCGGTTCAGTAGCCCGGTTGTAGAGATGAGGCTTTTTCATCATAATCTGGCCTTTACTTTTTCCAACCTGGCTGCTCTGATCAACTATAGTGCTACCTTTGCTGTGGGCTTTTTATTAAGCCTCTATCTGCAGTATATTAAAGGATATGGAGCGCTCCAAGCGGGGATGATTCTTGTTTTCCAGCCTTTGATGCAGGTTATTTTTTCTCCTCTGGCAGGAAGGCTGTCGGACCGTATTGAACCACGCCTTGTGGCCTCTGTGGGGATGGGGTTTTCTGCGCTGGGTGTGGTGATGCTGATTTCTCTATCTGAAACCAGCTCTATAGTCTATCTGATCCTTTGTTTACTTTTGCTTGGTTTTGGTTTTGGTCTGTTTTCTTCCCCAAATACCAATGCTGTGATGAGCTCGGTAAATAAAAAATACTATGGTGTTGCTTCAGGAATTCTCGGCACTATGCGGCTGTTGGGACAGATGTTGAGTATGGGGGTTGTCACACTGATCTTTACCCTCTATCTGGGAGGGATGCAGGTCACTCCCAGTATGTTTCCTTCATTTTTGAAGAGTATGCATATTTCTTTTATTGTTTTCGCTATTTTATGTGTTTTCGGTATTGCTGCCTCAATGGCACGGGGCAGTATGCGGGCTGCGAATGGAATTAAAGAAGAAGGAACAGGCGTACGGGAGGGCGAATCCTGAAAAACGGAGGTTTTTTTAATGATAATCCTAGGGATTGACCCCGGTGTGATTTCCACCGGGTATGGGGCTATTAAAACCGATGGAAGAAGGGCAAGTTTGATCGATTTTGGTGTGATCAAGGTGGAAAGGGAACAGGAGTTGCCTTCTCGCCTTAATGAAATTTATCAAGGGATTGCAAGCATCTGTAAAGAATTGCGACCGGATGCCCTTGCCATAGAAGAGATTTATTTCAGTAAAAACGCCCGTACAGCTTTGACTGTGGGGCATACCAGAGGCGCGGTCATTTTAGCGGCGGTTCACCATGGTGTTGAAGTTTTTGCATATACACCTTTACAGATCAAGCAGACAATATCCGGGTATGGAAGAGCTGATAAAAGCCAAATGCAGAAGATCATCAAGATGATTTTAGGGCTTCAGGAGATCCCGCGGCCAGATCATGCTGCTGATGCCCTGGGAGCTGCCCTTTGCCACTATTATATTTCCCGTACCACATCAAGGATTTTTCATAGAACTACTGAATGGGGTGAAAAGCGGTGATTTCCTATTTAAGGGGACAGCTGCTGGGTGTTGATGAAGACAGGATTATGCTGGAGGTGCAGGGTATCGGCTATGAGGTGGCTGTGCCTTCAACTGTTTTGCAGAAGCTTCCCTCGAAAGGACAGGAGTTGGAGCTATACACTCACTTGCATGTGCGGGAGGACGCTCTCCAGCTTTACGGTTTTTCCACACCTCAGGAGCGGGCTATGTTTCGTGTGCTGATCAATGCCCGGGGTATCGGCCCCAAGGTGGCACTGACCATACTCGACAAATTCTCTGCTGATAGTTTGGCAGCAGTTTTAGAACGGGGTGAAGTGGATCCACTCCTGAAAGTACCGGGGGTGGGTAAGAAAACCGCTCAGCGGTTGATACTGGAGCTGAAAGGGAAACTGCCTGAGTCCTTTTTTAAAGATGAGGAGAAAACGGCAGAGGAGCAGGTTGATAACGAAGTAGTTCAAGCTTTGCTGGCTTTAGGCTACAGCCGCCAGGAAAGCTTGGAAGCTTTACGAAAAATACAACCGCGGAGTGCAGAGGAATCTTCTACAGAGGCTGTTTTGCGCCTGGCACTCCGGGAACTGGGGAAGAAGGGTAGATAATGGAAGAGAGACTTGTGTCTGGAGAAACCATACCCCAGGAGGATGACGCGGAAATCACACTGCGTCCCCGTACACTGCGGGAGTTTATCGGACAGAACCAGCTGAAAGAGAATCTGGAGGTTTTTATCAAGGCTGCCCGCCAGCGGAAGGATGCTCTGGATCATGTTTTGCTTTACGGGCCCCCTGGCCTGGGGAAAACCACATTGGCTCATATTATTGCCGAAGAGATGAGAGTACGGCTCTACTGTACTTCTGGGCCTGCTTTGGAGCGAGCAGGTGACATGGCTGCAGTACTGACCAATATAGAACCCTATGGGGTTCTTTTTGTGGATGAGATCCACCGGATGCCCCGGCTAGTGGAAGAGATCCTGTACCCTGCATTGGAGGACTATTATCTGGATATTATGATTGGAAAGGGGCCCGGTGCCAGGTCGCTGCGCATTGATCTGCCGCCTTTTACACTGATCGGAGCCACAACCAGGGCCGGATTGATCAGTATGCCTCTCAGGGACCGCTTTGGGATTATTTTGCGGGTGGATTATTATCCTGTAGAGGATCTCCATCAGATCGTTTTACGGGCTGCAGATCTGTTGAAGATGGAATTGAGTGATGATGGAGCTCTGGAGATCGCCCGCCGCGCTAGAGGGACACCGCGCATTGCCACCAGGCTGTTGCGCCGTATCCGGGATTTTGCCGAGGTGAGCGGTTTCAGTGCTGTGACTGTGGATCTGGTAAAAAAATCTCTGGAAAGGCTGGAGGTAGATGAGGCAGGGCTGGATAAGGTGGACCGGATCCTTTTGGAAACGATTATCTGTAAATTTCAGGGCGGCCCTGTAGGACTGGAGACTCTGGCTGCTGCCGCCCGAGAGGAAGCCGGTACTGTGGAGGATGTTTATGAACCCTATTTGCTGCAGAAGGGTTATCTGCAGCGCACCCCCAGGGGAAGGGTGGCAACTCATCTGGCCTATGCCCATCTGGGGATTCCCTATCCCCATGAGAGAACATCAAATCAGCAGAGGCTGTTTACGGAGGATGATTAGTGTGAAGATACTGCTGCATGTATGCTGCGGCCCTTGCGCAATCTATCCTGTACAGGATCTATTAAAACAGGGCTATGGTGTTGAAGGTTATTATTACAACCCAAATATTCATCCCTATCAGGAATACGCCAAAAGACGTGAGGGAGCGGAGCAAATGGCTAAGGGGTTAGGCCTGCCTCTGCTGACAGCAGAGGCCTATCAACCTGAGCTCTATTTCCGTGATGTATCATATAAAGAAAAGGAGCGCTGCCGTTATTGCTATCTGCTGCGCCTAAAAGAGACCGCAGACAGGGCAAAAAAGGATGGTTTTGACGGTTTTACCACCACCCTGCTAGTAAGCCCCTGGCAGAAGCATGATCTGCTGCAACAATTGGGTGCTGAGGTAGGGGAAAAGGAAGGGATACCCTTTCTTTATTTTGATTGGAGAAAGGGTTTCAGTGAAGGAAGAAGGCAGGCTAAACAGATGGGGCTCTATCGCCAGCAGTACTGCGGTTGTCTGTACAGTGAACAGGAGAGATATGAAGGGAGCGAAAAAAAGAATGGATAGCTTTTCTTCTTTGGGCAAGCTGCTGGTTATAGGAGGAGCATTTTTATTGATAGCTGGAGGATTTCTCCTGCTGCTGGGTAAAATAACTCCTTTTGGTAGGCTGCCCGGTGATATCTTTTACCAGAAAGGGAATTTCACTTTTTATTTTCCCCTGGTCACCTGTTTGCTTTTGAGTATCCTTTTGACATTGATTGTCAATCTTTTTCTGCGCCGTTAAAAAAGCATTGGGATAACAGCAAGCCAGGCGGCATTGGGTTTAACCCGGAGCCGTCTTTTTGTTTGCCTGCTGTGACTGAAGGGTTGAAAGAACGGTAAGGCAACCTGTAGGGCAAGCCGGGAACACACCGAAAAAGCGGGTGCCGGAGGA
>LFTQ01000076.1:9119-11814 GCA_001513545.1 Clostridia bacterium DTU068
ATTCTTACCTCTGACACAAAAGGAATAGGGCGTAAGTACCATTCAATAACATTTCGGATAGTGATTAAAGGTGTTGTTCCTGTTATAACAGCACAAACCATGATGATAATGGTTAACCGCCCTGCAAAGCGTAATCCTGTAATAAGCCCTTGTATGGAAATGCTTGTGATAGGGAAGTTTGGAATTGGATCACCGGGTATGTTGAAGGCATTAACCACAAAAACAATTAAGATTATTATTCCAAAAAATTTTATATCCTTTAACAAAGCCTTAATAGGTAGCTTTGCTATCAGTAAAGCGAAAATCACAACAAACAACAGCACTAAGTAGTGTTCCAACTGGGAGGCAAAACTGGCAGACAAGCTGAGCAATAATAAACATAAAAGCTTAAGTCTGCCGTCCATCCTGTGCAATATTGTATCCTTGTGTATGTAGTGAAAAAACGTTATTTCAGCCATGTCAATGCAGCAACCTTTTGTCCATCGTTAAGGGGCATTCTTACACCGTAGTTTTCAGAACGGTAGATTACATCTTCCGGTTTCCCATCCTCAACCAATTTTCCCTTATGCATTATTACCAATCTATTAGCATGTGCCAGTACCTTTTCAAGTTCGTGTGTGATCAATAGTATTGTGTGTCCTTTTTTATGGAGCTGTACAATTTGTTTAAGGACTTGCACTACACCGGGATAGTCAAGCCCTGTAAAGGGTTCATCAAATATAATAATCTTGGGTTTCATGGCGAGTATTCCTGCAATTGCAAGCTTTCTCTTTTCTCCGCCGGACAGGGCATGGGGGCTTCGACTGGAAAACCCGCTTAACCCCACTGCTTCCAATGATTCTTTGACAATTGTTTCAACTTCCTTCACCGGTAGATTAAGATTTTCAGGGCCGAAAGCCACATCCTCTGCAACAGTTTGTCCAACAAACTGGCTATCGGGATCTTGGAAAACAAGCCCGACTTTTCTTCTTGCTTCAACTATATTTTTGGTTATCGGTTCTCCATCGAGCAACACTCTTCCTTTTGTGGGTTTGAGTAAGCCGTTAAGGTGCCGGGCGAAAACCGTTTTCCCTGACCCATTGGCTCCAGCGATCACAACAAATTCTCCCTCATTGATCTTTAAACTTATATCTTGAATGGCTACTGTGCCCTCCGGAAAAATGTGTGTTAAATCTTCTGTTTCCAAAATAGGCATTTTGTCAACTCCATTATCTTTACTTAACGCCAGCTTTTCAAATAGTAAAAGTAGAAGAAGGAATTACGGCAGAAGCTCTCCATTAACTCTACTTAACAGAAACCGAAACTATAAAGCGGGGTAGGAGAACACGGCTTAAAGTAGCAGCAACGGTTATCTTGATAATAATACCCGGTATAAAAGGGGTTAATCCGGCTGCCAGTGCACCGGCCCAGCCTAAATTCATCACTGCTTTAAGCCAAGGCACACCGATAGCATAGAGGAGGATATTGCCGGTGGCTAAAGCAATCAGATCTTTTATAATTGACTGTTTTCCTTTGCTTGCAATAAAACCCACAGAAGCCACTAATAGCAAATAGCCGAACAGGTAACCGCCAGTCGGGCCGAAAAGAACAGCCAGACCTGATGTGCCACTGGCAAAGACGGGCAAACCAAGCGCTCCCAAGGATAAATAGAGAGCAACACTTGTCACTCCCCATTTAAACCCAAGAAAAAGCCCTGTTACCATAACGAAGAGATCAGCTAATACAATCGGAACAGGCCCCAATGGAAGAGGCACACTGATGTAGCCTCCGATAATAATAAGGGCTGTAAACAGTGCCACATAGACGGTCATGCGAAGATTCATACTTGATGTGGTTGTGTCTTTTGGCATCTGTTTCTGATCGGGCGATTGATTTTGACTCATCTATCTATCACCCCTTATTTGTATTATAAAATTTATCATCTATTGTCCTCATCTTGTCAACCGTTATTTTCAGATAGGGATGTTATTGATTCTATATTTAAGCGATTCCTGAACACTGAAAGGTGTTTAGCTTTTGTAATGGTGGTATAATACATTTGTATTGGCAAAAGACTCCTTGAGAAATCTAAGCAGAAAGGATATCTGAGTTGCAGGTAGATGAATTTGATTATGAACTCCCTCAGGAATTGATCGCCCAGTATCCCGCAGCAGAGCGGGATATCTCTCGTCTGCTGGTCTTGGACAGGACCAGAGGGAGGATAAACCATTCTAATTTCAGAAAGATTGTGGATTATCTGAGGGAAGGGGATCTACTGGTTTTCAATGAAACAAAGGTTTTTCCCGCAAGGCTGAAGGGACAGTTGGTCAGAAGCGGAAGTAAGCTGGAAGTGCTTCTGCTTGAGGAAAAGGGTTGCTGTTGCTGGGAAGCCCTAGTGAAGCCCGGAAAGCGGGCTAAAGAAGGGGAGGTAGTAACTTTTGGTGATGGGCAATTGCAGGCTGTGATCTGTGAGCGCACAGAAGAAGGTGGAAGGATCATTAGGTTTAGCAGCAGGGATCAGGCGGAATTTTGGGACCAAGTGTATAAAATCGGAGAGGTCCCTCTGCCTCCCTATATCAGAAGGCCTGCTGAGGAGATGGATAAGGAGCGCTACCAGACCGTTTATGCCCGTTCCCTGGGCTCTGCTGCAGCACCGACTGCCGGCCTGCACTTTACAGAGGAAATTCTCAACGAGCTGCAGGCAAAGGGTGTGGAG
>LFTQ01000092.1 GCA_001513545.1 Clostridia bacterium DTU068
ACATTTTTTCTCCTCGATCTTTTATTTGTTAAATACGTCAGGATTTTCTGATCTTCAACATAACCATACGCGAATCCTGCTGATTATTACTGTTTGTTAAAAAATATTGAATAGGTCCCATGCTCTTATTAGGACTAAATGCATACTCAAATTAGGGCTTTATTACAATTGCAGAAAGCGTGCTGCATTTTCACCACGGATACCCTTTATTTCCTCTTCGGTAAGGTCTGTGGCAGCCCACTCTTTATAATAGCGTGCAGGGGATAAGAGTGGATAGTCGCTGCCCAGTACCACCTTTGGCAGTACCCCTGCCAGGCGTGCTGTTTCATAAACCGCTGGATAGAAGAGGAATGGGGACGCAGCAGTATCATAGCACACATGTTTCAGAGACTGATGCACCTCCGGCATCAACTCATAAGCAAACAGCCCTCCTCCCCAATGCGCAAAGATGATTTTGTTGTCCGGATTGTTGATGGCAAAGCGGTAAGCCTGTTCTGGTCCCATTTTTCCTTTCCCTGGGTAATAGTGGCCTACCAGTTCATTAGTGTGCATCAGAATGGGCAGGTTTAGCTCCTTGCAGACCGCTGTTAAACGCCCTACCTGCTCCTGATCTGAGATGTCGATATGCACAGAATCGGGTATAACCTCACCCACACCCATCAGTCCTGCCTCTCTGCAGCGAATTAATTCCTTTTCCAAACCGGGATCCTGTGGAGGAAAGATAGCGAATCCGATAAAGCGGTCCGGGTGTTTTTTTACGGTTTCAATTATATAATCATTGGCCTCCCTGGCCATTCCCGGATCAAGACAGGAAAAACCAAAAACTATCGATTTATCTATCTCTGTCTTTTCCATGTTCTCCAAAACATCTTCTGCTGTGGCAAATTTTGCTTTGGGATTATCATGCAGCAGTTTGAAGTGTGCATCCCTATCCATATTTTTCTTGATATCTTTAATAAAGTCCGGTGATAAGATATGGACATGAACATCTATATTCATTTTTTTCCCCCCCAATTTATTAAAAAATCTCAGAATAAGCCCCTTATTAATTATTCTATTTCAGGTTAATAATCCCTTCGTATATTTTAATTCCGTGCCTCAAATAGTTTCTTATATTTTTAAACACTGGTATAATTAGCATGATGCTCTGTACCGGAGCATTGTAAAAAAAAACAGCCTGGAAAGGATGGTGAGGAAGGTGTTGAAGGTTTACCATACTGTAGATGAACAAATTGTAGAACTGGACCACATCGATGAGAAAGGGTCATGGCTTTCCTTGATAAACCCTTCTGAGGAGGAGATCAAGCGGGTAAGCAGTAAAACCGGAATTACTCCTGATTTTCTTAAACATCCCCTTGATGATGAGGAAAGACCGCGCATTGAAGTGGAGCCTGGACAGTTTTTAATTATTATCAAGGTGCCGGTGGCTAGAAGAAGTGAAGGATCAGTTTTTTATGATACTATCCCCCTGGGGATTATCATAACCAAGGAATATCTGGTAACTGTTTGCCTTGATGATCACCCTATTTTTACTCAGTTGCTGAATGAGCCGATTCTATATACATTCAAGAAAACGCGTTTTTTACTACTAGTATTGATCAAAACAGCTACCCTTTATCTGAATTACCTGCGGGTACTTGATATTAGGAGCACGGAGCTCCAACAGCGGCTTACTCACACTATGAAAAATGAAGCTCTTGTGGAACTGCTGAATATTCAAAAGAGCCTTGTATACTTTACAACATCACTAAGAGCCAATGGTATTGTGATGGAGAAGCTCACTCGCACTCAATTGGTAAAGGCTGAAGAAGCGCCGTCAACTATGCTGGTCAAAATGTATCCGGAGGATGAAGATCTGCTGGAGGATGCCATAACAGAGAACAGACAGGCTATCGAAATGAGTTCTATTTACAGTTCGATTTTGACAGGGTCTATGGATGCTTATGCTGCAATGATCTCCAATAATGTGACTGTGGTGATGAAGTTCTTGACCTCTGTGACCATTGTACTGTCTCTGCCAACAATAATTGCCAGCATCTATGGAATGAATGTGGGCCTGCCCTTCCAGCACTCACCATTTGCCTTTTTGGGCATTATGGGTGTGACTCTAGGCATGTGCGGTATTGCCGCCTATGCTCTCTATCGTTGGAATATGTTTTGATACAGGTGCAGTGGTACGGTGGTACCATCACTATGATTAACTTCCGCTGTCAGTTTAATGGCGGCGGTTTTCTTTTTAATGGGCATTTTAAGTATAATATTTATAGGAGGTTTTACGAAGGGGGGAGTCTATTGTGGAGGAAACAGGAGGGGGTTTAAAGAGCGGCACTGTTTATAAGATAATCGCTGTGGCAACCGATGGATCACAGGCTGCCAGAGAAGCGGTGCGCCATGCTGCCGTTCTGGCCAAAGTCTGCAGTGCAAGTCTGCGTGTGCTCTATGTAGTAAATATCCACATTTCCTTCCATCTAGGTACCTACCAGCAGATGGCTCTGGATATTTTGGAGGAAGAGGGCAAAAAAGCTGTTGATCAAGCTCTTAAGATAGCAAAAGAGATCGGTGTCCAGGATGTAAAGGGCAGGGTATTGAGCGGTAACCCTAGGCAGTGTATCCTGTCATGGGCAAAGGAAGAGGGTGCAGATCTGATTGTATTGGGTTCTCATGGGTATTCCCGCATCGGAGCTTTGATGTTGGGCAGTGTTGCCGATTTTGTGGTGCATAATGCTCCCTGCAGTGTGCTGCTGGTCCGCCCATAAGAGGAATTAATTGATCTAAATGGTATAAATGACCACCCACCGGCATAGGGTTATTAAGGAAACTAAACCAAATTAAGGGGGGTGGTATGCAATGTCATGGAATTTTCGTCAGCTGCAGAAAAAAGAAAATGATCAGCGCAGGAATCACCTTTATGTTCTGGTTCTGGTTGTTTTGGTATCTGCTTTTCTGCTGATGGGTGGATGCAGTCTTGCTGAGAAACTGGGTTCACAGGAGAATCGTACTCCTACCATTGAAGATGAACTGAACTTTCAGGAAGATGAAGTAGTAGCTCCTGAAGAACAAGAGATGACCAAGGTGACATTCTATCTCAAAGACAAGGAAAAGAACTGTCTGGTGCCGGTGACCCGGGAGATTCCCAAAGTGACTGGTATTGCCAGAGCAACACTGGAGGCAATGTTTGAAAGTAAAGAAGAAGGCAATCTCAGGTCACCATTTCCAGTTGGTGCTGAGGTAAAGGATCTTAATATTAAGCCAGATGGAACCTGTGTTGTTGATTTGAATTTGGATGCTACCAAACTGCAGGAAGAGGATCCCAAGGAAGAGGCACTGGCTGTTTACGCCATTGTCAACACCCTGACCGAATTTTCAACTGTGGAAAAGGTTCAGATCATAGTGGAGGGTCAGGTAACCAAGACTTTTGCCGGGCATATCCCGGTGGACTTGCCTCTGATGCGCAATTTATCTTATGTTACAAGCTGAGATGTCAATTATAATTTTACAGCACACTGGAGAATAAAAGGAACCGGCTGCATCGACCCCGGTTCTTTTTTTTTGCAAAAAAAATCCCTGGTTATGGAACCAGGGGAATTCTGATTTATTTATCTAAAGGAAAAACAGGGAGTATAGTTCGTTTATATACAGAGTTCATAACACCTGCTGCTGATGCATACCAGGCAATTGCAGCTGTGATGATACCCATAATGCCTCCGGGAACAGACGATATAATGCCGAATTCCGCTATTACAAGCAGAATAAATGTTATCTCTAGAGTAGTGAATACCGCGCAAACCGCGCCATTGGTGCGGAAAGAAGCAATCCACATGTAGGTGTTAAAGATGGTAAAGCCTAAAAGGAAAATACCCAGTGCTGTGCCACCATGCCCTCCCCAGTTGATCACACCTAGTGCTTCAAAAACAACAAGGGTTGCCAAGGAAAGCCAGAAGGCACCATAAGTTGAAAATGCTGTGGCCCCAAAAACGTTGTTTTTCTTGAACTCCTGCATTCCCGCCAACAACTGGGCGAGCCCCCCATAGAAAAAGGCAAGGCCGAGAAATGCTGGTTTTGCTTCCGGTGGTATCAATTGGGCATTGGCAATGCTGAGTACAAAGGTGGTTAAGGCAAACCCTCCCAATCCCAAAGGGGACGGATCTGCAGTAGCTAATACCTGGCTCACATCGGCCTTGATCTTGTTATCGGCTGACATAGCGCCACCTCCTTAAAAATAATACCTGTACAAATAGTGTGCAAACATACTGGCTAAAAACCTATAGATCACCCCCTTTTAGTCAGGACGGTTTGCCCTTTATTGAAACTATATGACTATATGTAGAGTTTGATTAACAAGTAATGGTGCTGAATAAGGTGATATAAGGAGGAATAGAACTTATGGAATGATTTGACAGTGTCTCCTGAGGCAATTAAAGAGACACTTTCAGTAGTATACTTTTAATAATTATATTGTTCTGGTATAAACTGCAGCAACTTTGAATAAGATGGATAATTGGTTATATTCCTGCATTTTCTCTAATATAAGTATCATTACACAGAAAATCTCATTAAACATACCCGTGATTTTGTGGATTGCAGCAATAGGTGATCGCTGAAAGGCTGTTATATGATATAATCTAGGAGATTTATCTGACCACACAGGTAAAGATGCCCGCGTAAAAGATAAATGAATGGAGATGAAGATTATTGGAAAACAACCAACCTTTAGGAGTCTTCGATTCAGGAGTGGGCGGTTTAACTGTTGTTAAAAGCTTGTGGGAACACTTCCCTAACGAACAGATTATTTACTTTGGAGATACGGCACACCTGCCTTATGGGTCACGTGACCCGCAGGAGATCATTGCCTTTGGAAAAGAGATAGTAAAGTTTCTGCTCAAATACTCAGTTAAAGCAGTTATCGCGGCATGCAATACAAGCTCATCTGTTTCTCTTGCCTGTCTGCAGAAGGAATTCCCCATCCCGATTATAGGGATGATCGAACCTGCGGTGCGGGCCGGTATTAAGAGAACCAGAAATAAAAAGGTCGGTGTGATCGCTACCAGTGCTACAGCAGACAGCGGTGCCTATGAGCGCACCTTTAAAGAATTGGCTGCTGATGTGCAGGTCTTTGTCCAAGCCTGTCCTCTTTTTGTTCCTTTAGTAGAGGAGGGAAGGATTGAACGCAGGGAAACATATCAGATAGCCAGGTCATATCTGCAGCCGCTGCAAGAAGCGGGGATCGACACCTTGATTTTTGGCTGTACCCATTATCCTTTTTTATCTCCAGTGATCAGGCATATTATAGGTGATGAGGTTCAATTAGTTGACCCTGCAGAGGAGGTTGTTATGGAGCTTGGCGCTTTATTGAAGACAGATGGACAGAAAAAGACAGTTCCACAGCATCTCTTTTTTGCCAGCGGTTCAATTACCTCTTTTTATACCATTGGCAAAAAATTTCTTAACAGCTACCCTTTGACCGTTGAGCATGTTTCCTTAGATGAGCAGGGTAGGGATGACAGGTTGTCGAGGAAGACTGCTTCTACCTGAAAAACAGCTGCTGCAGGGCTTTTTGCTTGTTGAATATCAGGGGATTATTTTAAGGAGATGGTTTGATGCGTCCTGATGGTAGAAAACCGGATGAACTGCGGTTGGTAAAGATCCAGCGGGATTTCTTAAAACATGCAGAAGGGTCTGTATATATTGAGGTAGGGGATACTGTGCTGGTTTGTTCTGCCAGTATAGAGGACAAGGTACCCCCTTTTTTAAAGGGAACAGGAACGGGCTGGATCACCGCTGAATACAGTATGCTGCCCCGTTCCACTGAAATGCGCACTCCTCGGGACAGTACAAGGGGAAGGGTCAGTGGGAGGTCGGCGGAAATCCAGCGGCTGATCGGGAGATCCTTGAGGGCGGTGATCAATAGGGACATCCTGGGTGAACACACCATCTGGATCGATTGTGATGTGATCCAGGCTGACGGCGGTACCAGAACCACTGCCATCACCGGTTCCTTTGTTGCTTTAGTGGATGCTCTGCGCAGGCTGAAGGAAAAAGAGAACTGGGAGAGGCTTCCCATTAGCGATTATGTGGCAGCTGTCAGTGTGGGAAAAGTGGAAGGGGAAATTATGCTCGATCTCTGCTATGCTGAGGATTCCCTGGCAGAAGTGGATATGAATGTGGTGATGACCGGAAGCGGGCGTTTTGTGGAAATACAGGGTACAGCTGAAGAGTCTACCTTTACAAGGGAGGAACTGCAGGATTTTCTCAACATGGCAGACAAGGGGATCAAGCAGTTAATTGCATATCAAAAAGAATTATTAGGTGAGCTTGATGATTGAATTAGTGATCGCCAGCAAAAATAGGGGAAAGGTAGATGAGTATCGGGAACTGCTGCAGTTGCCTGTTAAAATTTTTTCACTGGCGGATTTTCCTGAGCTGCCGCAGATCGAAGAAACGGGAACAACTTTTCGTGAAAATGCCCTGATTAAAGCCAGGGCAACAGCTGCTGCCACAGGACGGATTGCACTTGCAGATGACTCAGGGTTGGAGGTGGACTACCTCAATGGGGCACCAGGTGTGTTTTCCTCCCGTTATGCCGGATTACAGCAGAATGATGAAGCAAACAACAGAAAGCTGCTGAAAGCTTTGCACGGAGTTCCTTTTTCAGAGCGAAAAGCCCGTTTCCGCTGTGTGATTGCAGTGGTCACTCCCAAAGGAGAAGAGTATTGGGGAGAAGGTACTTGTGAAGGGATGATCACCTCTGAACCCCGGGGAACCATGGGTTTCGGTTATGACCCTCTTTTTCTCATCCCCTCACTTGGTAAGACCTTTGCAGAACTGGGTCCTGAGGTAAAAAACCGTGTCAGTCATCGGGCGCAAGCGATACGTGCTGTGCGGGATGTCCTGGCCCATGTGCTGGAGGATGGTGTTGAGTCAGGTTGCGGATCGGTATCTTAAGTGATTCCCACGGCAAATTAGAAAAGGCGGAAAAGGCTCTCCAGGAGATGGGAAATATTGAGCTGCTCCTGCATGCAGGGGACTACCGTAAAGATGCTTTAATGCTGGGCAGTGCCCACGGGATCGAAGTTAAATCTGTTATCGGCAATTGTGACCGTTTTGCGCTGGGTCCTGCTGAAGAACTGATGGAAATAAACAGTTATAAGATCTATCTGACTCACGGCCATCTTTTCGGAGTCAAATATTCTCTGGATAGGCTTAAAAAACAAGCAGAGAGGCTTGGTGCTGACATAGTTATCTATGGACATACCCATGTATCCCATCAGGAGAAAATGAACGGCATCCTTTTCCTGAATCCGGGGAGTATTACCTGGCCGCTGATTCCCGGAAGGCACAGTTATGCTGTGCTAGAGGTGGACCCGTCCGGGTATAGCTGTGAGATATGCGAGCTGTAAAAAGCAGGATATGAAGTTGCCTTTCGAGGGTGCCTGCAAAAACTTTTCACAGCAGATTGGCTGAAATAAAATATTGAAAGAGTTCTGCAAACATGCTATACTTAATTCTGCGCAAAGAACGGGGTGTGGCGTAGTTTGGTAGCGCGCTTGGTTTGGGACCAAGAGGTCGGGAGTTCAAATCTCCCCACCCCGACCATTTTCAAATAAAACTTGTGATGATCATTTTCCTATGATAAAATAGCATCGCACTAAATTTGCGGGTGTAGCTCAGTGGTAGAGCCCTGGCCTTCCAAGCCAGTCGGGTGGGTTCGATTCCCATCACCCGCTCCATTTTTATATCTGTCCCAGTAGCTCAGCTGGATAGAGCAACGGACTTCTAATCCGTCGGTCGGGGGTTCGAATCCCTCCTGGGACGCCATAACTATCAAGGGTTCCGGGTTTTACTACGGAGCCTGTTTTTTGTTTTGGTGACCAACCGGTGCCCGTATTTTTTGGGAGTTATTATTTCTTAGTGTTTTTGTGCGTTTTGTTTCTGCTTTCCAGACATTAAGAATGAGACACCATCTGTAAAACCAACAGAGGCACCCCCAAGAATAGCGACACATATTTAGGATTGGCACTATTTTCCCCATTCTCCCCCTATCAAGCTGAGATCTTTTTGCTTTGACCTCAACCTGACTGTGGTGGCCATGAGCTGGTATGAAGCAATCGCAGACACATATGCCAAGAAACAAAAGCGGGAATAAATATTTTAAAAGAAAATGCTTCTCCCGTAGCATATGGGATATTATTATAATGATGAAGGATTTTACTAAATTAAGAAGAATATACATATAAACTTTAACTGGTTAAGAGGGGAGATATTATGGCGGAAAAACAAATTATTTATTCAAATATTACCAATGTTAATTTTGGTTTGCACGATTTTCAAATAGGTTTTGGTATAAAGAAAAATCGTTCTGTAAAAGCACCTCCGGGACCTGAGGATATAGATTGTTTAATTTTAATGAGTCCTCAGCAGGCAAAAGCTTTTTCTCTGGCCTTAACAAGAGCAGTAGCAATTTATGAAGATGTGTTTGGAGAAATCAATCTAAAACAGAATGACGAAGCTTTAAAAAAGTATTCTTTAGAAAATGAGAATGCTGATGTGATTATTGAGGAATAATGAGGTTTGATAACATGATTTTTGTTAATATTAAAGACCCTCTTGATAGAGAAGTATCTTTACCAGAAGATGCTTGGAAACATATTCAGGAAGGGCACCCTGAATTATCGTCATGGACATCCATTAGTTTAACAATACAAGAACCAAATGTAATAGCTTCTAGTTCACGAAAGGCCAATCGTGACATATACTATAAGTTAGGAGCGTTAGATACTTATCCGCCATTATATGTTGCTGTTGTAGTCACTTTTTGGGAAAAGCGGCGGGGAATTGTTACAACGGCTCATTTATCCGGTAATATCAAAAGTGTGGGGTCGGGGGGCTTCAAATATGTATCCCGAAAATAGCAAAACCAATGTTGTAATCAATTATGATAAGAAAAATGATATCTTATATGTTTCTTTTGGGCCACCTAGGCCATCATATTCCGTTGCGGAAATCGATGATGTATTTATTATGAAAGATATTGTTACCCAAGAGTATTCAGGTTTAAAGATACTTGATTTTTTGGAACGATTAAATGATGGTTCATTACGAGATCTTAATTTACCATTTTGTTTTGATTTTGAAGAGCTAGAAAGAGAATTTAAGCGAAATTGCAACTGTAATTCTAATAACTAGATCTAATTTAGAATGCCCCCGGTCCCATAAGGATGCCGGGGGTTTTTGTTTTTCTGGATGAAGTTGTGCGGAGTGGGATGCTACCAGGGATGCTATCCCTAAAAACCAAAAAGCTTCAGTTATATCCCTGAAAAAGCCGTATATTGCCTGTTCTGCATCTTCCAATGTATACTCTTCAGTGGGAATGAAGTCGATATCCCCGTAGAAGGAGAACTCTCGCTCTTTTCGCAGCCAACGGGAAATGTCCGCCAGTTATTTGAACCCCTGCTAGCTCACCCTTTCCTCCAATTCCTGTAAAGCTTCATCCAGTGCTTTCAGCTCTTCATCCTCATATTCTTCTGCCAGCAGGCCTGCTTTCAAGCTGGCGAGTTTCTGCTCCAGGCGGTTGATGGTCAGCAGTAGCTGCTGCCGTCTGTCAAGAGGTACAGTTAGAGGTTCGGTAATTCCGACATATTCAGGTTCGGCAGCTCTTAATGTGTATTCCTCACCGAACTGGGGGATAGTTGTTTCAATTCCCGTTTCTTTTGTGATCAGATCTGCAAGAGCTTTAGACTCCGAACTTTCTCCGTGTACTATAAAAACACGCCGGGGTCTCCCGGTAAAGCCTGTCACCCAGTTTAATAAGCCTGTTTGGTCAGCATGGGCGGAAAACCCCTGTAGAGAATAGATATTGGCAGCTACATTGATCAGTTCTCCCAGGATTTTTACCTTTTTTGCTCCATCCAGTAATCGCCGGCCAAGAGTGCCTTCCGCCTGGAAACCGATGAAGACAACGGAAGATTCCGGACGCCATAAATTATGTTTCAGATGGTGTTTGATTCTGCCTGCATCACACATTCCGCTGGCGGAAATGATGATCGCCCCACCTTTATAATTGTTCAGTGCCCTGGATTCGTCAGCACTGCGCACCAAGGTCAATCCAGGGAAGTAAAAGGGGTCATCATTTTGTCTTAAGAGTTCCAGTGTTTCTTCATCATAACATTCTCTTGCATCCCTGAATATTTCAGTGGCTGAAACAGCCAGAGGGCTGTCGATAAACACCGGAATTTGTGGCAGAGTCCCGCTTTCCACCATACTGTTCAACTCATAAAGGATCTGCTGGGTTCTGCCCACTGCAAAAGCAGGGATAATCACATTTCCATTATTGGATAGTGTTTGTAAGATTATCTCCTCGAGTTTGGCTGTCTCATCTGCCATAGGTTCATGGATGCGGTTTCCGTAGGTTGACTCGATGACCAGGTAATCAGCATCAGTTACCTGTACGGGGTCTCTTATGATGGCAGCTCCTGTATTGCCCAGGTCACCGCTGAAAACGATCTTGAATTCTTTATTTTCTTCTTTAATCCAAATCTCAATAATGGCAGAGCCCAAGATATGACCAGCATCAAGAAAGCGCACCCTTACCTGTTCATCAAGCAGTATCTCTTCTCCATAATTAACCGGTTGAAAGCACTGCAGACAGTTGATGGCATCCACTGCTGTATAAAGTGGAGGGCAGGGTTTTTCCCCCCGACGCTTTGCCTTGCGGTTCTGCCATTCTGCCTCCAGTTCCTGAATGTGGCCGCTGTCGGGAAGCATTACCTTGCAAAGATCCGCAGTGGCTCTTGTGGCAAGTATCTGTCCGCGAAATCCTTTATTGTAAAAGCGCGGGATTAGTCCAGAGTGGTCGATATGGGCATGAGTCAGTAGTATGTAGTCAATGGTATTGAGCGGTACTAAAGGGGTGCGGTAATTGAGTACGCGCAGTTCTCTTTTTCCCTGGAACATTCCGCAATCCACAAGTATCCTTAAGTGATCTGTTTCTAATAGATAGCATGATCCGGTGACAGTACCTGCTCCCCCCCGAAAAATGAGATTTGCCATGAATTTCCCCCCATTATTGGATTTAATTAATGAATTCAGCATTTAGAGCGGTGATACCTGCCTGACTCCAAAAATGTATGTGAGGAATGCAAGATAAACCCTAAAAAGGGAATAATAAGCTATATATGATAACTAAGGAGGTTTGTTGATGGAGCAGGAAAAAATGATCGATCAGATTGTGAGTTTTGTTGAACAGCACCGGGAGTCCCAAGCCAGTGTTGCTGTTTGCCGCAGGATATTAGGGCACTACCCAGAGGAATTGGACAAAAGTATACTGAACGATCTGCGGCAGGGTTTAGAGAGGGCAGGGGAGGATGAAGTGGAGTCTTGTTATTATATTGTAATGTAGTCTATTTTCCTCCCAGAAGGTTCTAAAATTAATCAATAATTTACGTTACTCTTTCAAAAATAGTGGACACTCAATTTGAGTTGTCGTTCATTCTAATATTTTTAATTTTAAATTGTGCTTTATACTCAATCTATACTATAATTAGGTAAAGTTTTTTCTCCTTGATGGCATTGAAAAAACTCTCGTGGTATGGTTGACAGGAGTATATGCACAATCAAGGATTACCCATGCCGGGGGTGCTGTGCTTTCAGTTTATATCAAGGGGGTATTTAACACATAAAAATTTATGGAGGGTATTTATGAAAAAAATTGCTATTGTCACCGACAGCACAGCTTACCTTCCCCGTGAAATGAGGGAACAACACCAAATTGAGGTTGTTTCTCTCATCCTAAATTTTGAGGGGGAAAGCTATCCTGAAGAAGGGCTGTATGATAATTTCGGTGAATTTTATCAACGGCTGCGCCAGGTGTCCTATCTCCCAACCACATCACAGCCGCCTGTGGGGGAATTTTTAAAAGTTTATCAGCGGCTGGCCAACGACTATGAGAGTATTATATCCATTCATATTACTGAAGGGATCAGCGGCACAGTTCAATCAGCCCGGGCAGCTGCTGCTATGCTGCCTAACGCGGACATCCATGTGGTGGATTCCAGGGCTGCCGCAGTAGGGGAATATATGGTTGTGGATGCAGCAGTTCGGGCGGTTGATGCCGGTTTTTCCCGGGATGAGGTGCTGCAAGTAATTGACCATGTTATAAACCATATGACACTGCTGTTTATGCCCGGTTCACTGGAATACCTGCACAGGGGTGGGCGCATCGGAGGTGCAGCTGCATTGGTGGGCTCTCTGCTGCAGATCAAACCGCTCCTTTATTTCAACTGGGATAAAAATAATATCATTGACCTGTTTGAAAAGGTGAGGACCAAGGAAAAGGGGATCCGCAGAATGTTTGAAATACTTGACAAGGCTTATGTCAACTGCCCTAAACTGAAAACTGCAGTTGTTCATGTGGATGCCAAGCAGGAGGGACAGCTCTTAATCGAAAGGATCAAAGACCGCTACCCGGAATTATCACCTGATTCCTGCCCTGTTGGTCCTGTTGTGGGGGCCCATATCGGTCCCGGTACAGTTGGTGTTTGCTGTTATCCTTTAATTCCTCAACTTTATGATATCATCAAGATATAATCGCAGCAGAAATTGTTACTGTTCCCACATAAATATGCTGTCTGACAGTGTTCTATACTTGACTGAAGACCTGTATTGTGGTATAAAAAAGAAAATTAAAATAGATCAGTTGAGTTGAGAAAGATGAGTTGAGCTGAGCAAAGCTATGAGTGGACAACAACCAGGCTTTGCAAGGCCTGGTTTTATTTTTGCCCCATGGGAGAGGAGGTGTGCGGCCTAAGCGCTAGGCCGCAAGAAATGGCCAAATCCTTACCTGATTATCTCTGTATTGATTATGAAATGCTTCATCAATCACAATTACCTCTTCTGCAGCTACTGCTCAAACGTGTTTATGCGAACAGCAGTTTTTACAAGGACAAACTGAAGGCTGCAGGGATTAAGCCGGAGGATGTACAATCACTTGCTGACTTTTCACATATTCCTTTCACAGTGAAGGAGGAACTGCGGGAACACCCTATCGAATATTTGAGAGCAGCAGCAGAGGAGGATATTGTCCGTATTCATGCATCTTCGGGAACCACGGGAAAGCCCACCATTATCCCTTATACAAAAAATGATGTGAATGCTTTTGCAGAAATGATGTCCCGCTGTTTGCGTTTTGCCGGGATTAAAAAAAGGGATCGGGTTCAGATCACACCCGGTTATGGTCTCTGGACAGCAGGGATCGGTTTTCAGAGTGGTGTTGAACGGATTGGAGCTATGGCCATCCCTATGGGGCCTGGTAATACTGAAAAACAGTTAGAGATGATGCTGGAGCTTAAAGCTACTGTGTTAATAGGGACTGCTTCTTATGGCCTTTTTTTGGCTGAGGAGATCGCCAAACGCAATCTGATGGATAGGATTTCACTGCGCACAGGGGTTTTTGGGTCTGAGCGATGGGGAGAGAAGATGAGGCAGCGTATCTCCTCTTTGCTCAAGATAGACACCTTTGACATCTACGGCTTAACTGAGATTTACGGACCCGGTATCGGTATTGACTGCCACCACCACCGCGGCATACACTACTGGAATGACTATCTTTACTTTGAAATTATTGATCCTGATAGTGGAAAGGTGCTGCCTGTGGGTGAAAAAGGAGAACTGGTGATTACCACTCTGACCAAGGAAGGACTGCCCCTTGTACGCTACCGCACCAGGGATGTTACCAGGCTGCTGCCTGAGGTTTGTTCCTGCGGCAGTTCCTATCCGATGATCGACCGCATCCTGGGGCGCAGTGATGAGGCTTTTAAGGTTAAAGGAGTAATGGTTTTCCCAGGGCAGATTGATGCCGCTCTCAAGGAGACCCCGGGTGCCAGCAGTGAGTACCAGGTGATTCTTAGCAGACAGCAGGGCAGAGACTGTATCCAGCTCCGGGTTGAGGGGGAGCAGGGAGCAGACCCGGCGGCAGTAAGCTCTGCCTGTAGACAGAATATCAAGCGGGTAATCGGGATTCTGGCTGATATAGAGGTTGTTCCTCAGGGAAGTTTGCCCCGCAGTGAAAAAAAGACAAAACGCATCTTTGACAGAAGAGTTGTTTAGTTTTCATTGTGAAAAGGGGACGAAATAATTCCTTTGGGCATTTATAGATAAAGACCCGGGTTGTACTCGGGTCACTTATTTTGTTCAAAGCCGGAATGTTTAATAGCCCGTGCCAGGTTTTTTTGAGGTCACACTGTTTAAGCTTGAATTTGGGGTTTTAAGCAAGGATTATTACCCCCTTTGGAGAATGTATATAGTATTTTATCTATTGCCAGTGATGTGTTCGAAGCTGACAGACCTATGCTTATTCAGCATGTTCTGTATCATAAGGGAGGGGAAGAATAATTGGAGAAGGTTATCTTATCAGGGAATGAGGCTGTAGCCCAGGGTGCCTTTCAGGCCGGGGTAGGGCTTGGGATCGGCTATCCGGGTACACCGAGCACTGAAATTATCGAGGTTTTAGAAAAGAAGAAGGGGCCAGAATGTGCCTGGTCCATCAATGAAAAGGTTGCGCTGGAACAAGCATATGGGGCCTGTGTGGCTGGGCTGCGCAGTTTGGTGACCATGAAGCATGTGGGGGTCAATGTAGCGGCTGATCCCTTGTTTACATTTGCTTATATGGGTGTCAATGGGGGATTGGTGATCGTTACCGCTGATGACCCCGGTATGCACAGTTCCCAGAATGAGCAGGACAACAGATGGTATGCCCTCCATGCCAAAGTCCCTATGCTGGAACCGTCAGATAGTCAGGAGTGTATAGATTTTACTGTCCTGGCTTTTGAGTTAAGTGAGCGCTATGATGTGCCTGTTTTCCTGCGCATGGTTACCCGAGTTTGTCACTCCCGCAGTATTGTGGAAGTAGACCCTGAACAAGGGTATCTGAGGCAGGTACGGGATTATGAACGCAATGTCCCCAAATTTGTTACACTGCCTGCCCATGCCAGGGCCAGGAGGGTGATCTTAGAAGAGAATCTGAACAAATTAACCAAAGACCAGGCGGCCAGAGTAATAAACAAGATGGAGATCACCAACAAGGATATTGGTATCATTACTGCTGGGACATCTTACAATTATGTCAAAGAGGCCTTTGGAGACCGGTATTCAGTTTTAAAACTGGGGCTTGTTTACCCCTTTGATCAGGAAATTATTTATGAGTTTGCTCGCCAGGTAAAGAAGATTTATGTTGTTGAAGAACTGGATCCCTATCTGGAGTTTAATATCCGTGCTCTGGGAGTTGAGTGTGAAGGGAAGAAGTATATCTCTCCCTTCTATGAACTAAACCCGCAAATTGTGGCTGCATCTTTGAGTCAAGCAGGGCTTGAACCCCTGGAGGAACTGGACCCGGCAGCTGAAGAGCCTGCAGTAAATGTTCCTGTGAGGCCTCCCATCCTCTGTGCCGGGTGTCCGCACCGATCCTTTTTCTATCTGGCCAAAAGGGAAAAGGTGACTGTTGTAGGGGATATCGGCTGTTATACCCTGGGCGCTGCCCCACCGCTGGATGGAATCGATGTGTCAGCCTGTATGGGGGGCGGCTATACTATCGCTCTGGGTTTGAGCCTCAATCCCCCCGAGGGTAAAAAGATCTTCGGTGTTGTGGGTGATTCCACTTTTTATCATTCAGGGATCACCGGAGCCATCGATTCCATATTCAACAAGAGAAATTTCGTCCCTGTGGTGCTGGATAACAGGATCACCGCCATGACCGGACACCAGCAGAACCCCGGTACCGGCCAGACCTTGAGCGGTGAGGAAACCTTTATGCAGGAACCGGAGCGCATTTTTAAGGCTGTTGGTTATGACCGGGTTATGGAGGTCAATGCCTATGATCTGAAAAAGCTCAGAGATGCTATTCGGGAGGCAAAGGAAACAGAGGAGCGGGTAGCAATTGTAATTAAATCACCCTGCCGTTTGCTCAAGGGTGTTGAGAAGGGTACAGTGCTGGAGATAGATAGGGAGACCTGTCAGAAATGTAAAGCATGTCTCCGACTGGGCTGCCCGGCTATATCGCTGGGGAGTGAGGGGTATCCGGTGATCGATACCTTAAGCTGTACCGGTTGTGGGGTCTGCAAACAGGTCTGCAAACATGATGCAATCAGAGTAAAGGATCAGGAGGTGGACAGGTAATGGATCAGGCAGTAAAACGGATCATGCTTGCTGGGGTAGGAGGCCAGGGGATCCTATTGGCATCAAGGGTTCTCAGCAGCGGTTTGCTCAAAGCGGGTTTTGATGTAAAAAGCTCTGAGGTGCATGGGATGGCACAGCGGGGTGGAAGTGTTGTCACCCAACTCTCTTATGGGAAAAAAGTGTACTCCCCCATCTCAGGGGCGGGAGCGGTTGATCTCCTCATAACACTGGAGAAGTTGGAGGCACTGCGCTATGTGCACTTCCTGAAAAAGAACGGCACCCTGTTGATGAATGAAAGGGAAATCCCTTCACTTCCTGTTCTGATCGGTGCAGCAGAATACCCTGCTGATATTGAGGAACGGTTATCTGGCTACCCTATCTCTCTTTATAAAATTGATGCTGATCGTGAAGCAGAGAAATTGGGGAACCTGAGAGTGATGAATGTGGTACTGCTGGGTGCAATGGTTAAACTGGCCGGTTTAAACGAACTTGTGGACTGGCAGTCAGTTGTGGCGGAATCAGTCAAGCCGGCTTACAGAGAGGTAAATCTAAAAGCATTTGCCGCAGGCCAAAATTTAGTGTAACAGTGCTAATTTTGCTTAATTGCTTTAAGGTGGCCGGAGGTCATCTTTTTACTGACCTCCGGCATCTATTTTTGCAGAATGGCCATTGTCAGCATCAGGGTTATCGCCCAGGTACAGGTTCAAGACATAGGTAACACATTTGGTTCAGGACATAGGTAACACTATATCCTTTCCTGAACAGTGTAAAACGCATAAGATTGCAATTCATTAAACCAGACATTAAACCGATTATGTTCTTTCAGCTTTTGTTACCCATGTCCTGACTGAACATTTCCAACTACTAACCACTAACTACCAA